>JALOLB010000198.1 GCA_025456225.1 Thermoanaerobaculaceae bacterium | reverse complement strand
GTCCGAGGCGCCGGCGTTCTACGGCATCTTCACGCTCATCCTCGTCGTCGGCGGCGGGATCGTGCTCATCCCCGGGGCGCCGCTCCTCTTCATCATGCGGCTGTCGCAGGTGGCGCAGGGGATCGTGCTGCCGATCTTCCTCTTCTTCCTCATCCGCCTGGCCTCCAGCGAGCGGATCATGGGCGCGCACCGCAACCCCCCGTGGTTGAACGTCGTCTCGTCGGGCGCGGCCGCGCTGCTGACCCTGCTGTCGGCCTACCTGCTCCTCTCGCCGCTGCTGTTGCGCCGGTGATGCCCGGCCGGTCTCCCGTCGCGGCGCTGGTCGCGCTCCTGGCGACGGTCGGCGCGGCGGGCGCCGCCCGGGCCCAAGGCGCGGCGCCGTCGCCGCCGGCGGCGCCGGCGGCGGCGTCGCAGCCGGCGGCGTCACCGTCGAGCGCGGCGGGGCCGCCCGCGGCCTCCGGGCCCACGCCGTGCGCGCGTCCCGCGCCGGCTCCGGCCGCGCGGCCGGAGCTGCGCGTGAGCTGGAAGGTCGACCTGCCGGTCACGCTCGTCCTCGGCGCCACCTGGCTCACCGTCGACGGGCTGGAGGCGCGCCTCGGGCCGTCGCGCTGCCGGTGGTGCGAGCCCGACCTGAACGGCCTCGACGCGGCCGGGCGCGGCGCGCGGTGGGGCGGCCATGCGGGTACGGCCGCCACGCTCAGCAACGTGACCGCCTACGGCCTGGCCCCGGCCGCCTCGCTCGGCCTGGTGGGCTGGGAGGCCTGGCGCCGGGGCGGGTGGCGGCAGGCGGCGGCGGACGATCTCCTGATCTTCGAGTCGGCCGTGGCCAGCGCCGTGCTGGTCCAGGGGCTCAAGTACTCCACGGCCCGCACGCGCCCCTTCGTCCGGGACCTGCCCGACGGGACGCCCCCCTCCGGCGACCACAACCTGTCGTTCCCCTCGGGTCACACGGCCTTCGCCTTCTCGCTGGCGACGGCGGCCGGCACGGTGGCGACCCTGCGCGGCTACCGCGTGGCGCCCTACGTGTGGGGCTTCGGCATGGCGGTGGCTGCGTTCACGGGCTACCTCCGCCTGGCCGCCGACGAGCACTACGCCAGCGACGTGCTCGTCGGCGCCGTCGTGGGCTCGCTGGTAGGCTGGGCCGTGCCCTACCTGCTGCACCGGCGCTGGCGGCGGCCCTGAGCCGGGCCGGCGCGCCCCGTGGCCCGCCACTCGACCCTTGACAGTACCCGGGCCGCCCCGTGATCATGAGCCGCGAGACCTGGGAGGGCGGCGCCAGCGATGCAGCACATCCTCACTGCGAGCAACTCGGACGTCCTGAAGCTGCTGGGATCCCGGGCGTGCGCGCGGCTCGGGTTCGCCCGGCACATCGTGAGCTCGGGGATCGAGGCGGTGAACGCCGCGCGGCACCTGAAGCCGCGGCTCGCCGTGCTCGACGGCGACATGCCCGACGTCAACGGCTTCGAGGCCTGCCGCCGCATCAAGGCGGAGCCGACGCTCAAGGAGACGCGCGTGATGCTGGTCCTGCAGGGACCCTTCACGCGCGACAAGCTCGGCCAGGTGGCCGAGGCCGGCTGCGACGACGTCATGGTCCTGCCGGCGCTCGACGCCGAGTTCTTCGCCCACGTCGCCGACCTCCTGTCGCTCCCGCGCCGTCACGGGCGGCGCGTGACCGTGGAGCTCCTGGCCCGGGTCGAGGAGGGGACGCGCACCTGGGAGGGGTTCATCGAGAACCTGTCGACGACCGGCGCCAAGGTCCAGCTGCTGGAGCAGCTCCCGTCGCTCCCGTTCGTGCGGGCCTGGATGCGGCGCCAGCGCGGCGGCCGCGTCACCGAGGTCGACGCCCGCGTGGTCTGGCGGCAGGACGACGGCCGCGGCGTGGGGCTCGAGTTCCGCAACGTGAGCCTCGAGGTGCGCGAGCAGATCGAGGCGCTGATGCTGTGGGACGTGGCGCTGGAGGACGGCCAGCTCCGCGTCTACCTCGACGGCGACTTCATCGAGACCACCGACTTCGCGGGCCTCGATCGGCAGCTCGCCGGCTCCGTGGACTTCGACGCCTCGGGAGTGCGCTACATCAATTCGCACGGCTCGCGGCTGTGGGTGGCGTTCCTGCGCGAGCTCGACACCGTCGAGCACTACACCTTCTCGCGCTGCTCGGTCGCCTTCACGCTGCAGGCCGCCATGCTCGACGGCTTCCTCGGCAAGGGGCGCATCGTCTCGATGATGGTGCCGTACCACTGCGAGACCTGCGACCGCGAGGACATCCGGCTCCTCCAGGTCGCCGCCATCACCGACGAGACGGGTGCGCTCGCGCTGCCGAGCTTCCGCTGCTCGCGCTGCGGCAGCCGCCTGAACGAAGAGGAGATCCCCGAGAAGTACTTCGGCTTCGTGAAGCGGTAGGGGGAGTGGGGGCGGGGCGGCGCCGCGGCGGGAGCCCGCGGCCCGGCGATCGGGCGCTACTCGAGGATCGTCTTGCACCCAAGGAGCACGTCCACCGTGCCCGAGGTGTCGGCCTTGACCTTGTCGCAGGTGGCCGGGCAGAGGTTGATGAGCGTGGGGGCGCTGGGGTTGTCGTAGTACCACCCGTCGCCGCCGGCGGGGCAGTCGGCCAGGCTGTTCTTGAAGGGGAACACCTGCGCCGCGCCGCCGCCGCCGGGGGTGTACTGGACGTTGACCTTGTCGTAGTCGGGCGTGCCGCCGTCGGGCGAGGGGAGCCGGTAGACGCAGCCGAGCGCCGCGCCGCGGATGGCGTTGAGCGCGTCGAGGAACTGCTGCCCGACGTTGCCGTTGGTGTCGACGATGAAGGCCTGGTTCGTACCCCCCGCGGAGGCGATGTCGTTGAGGTTCTGCAGCAGGTTGCCCACGCCGATGACGAAGGTCAGGATCTTGGGCGTGCCGCTGGCCGCCGGCGCCGCGATCGTCGAGCCGATGGTGACCGTGTCGGTGGGGTCGCACGACGTGGGCTGGCCGTCGGTGGCCAGGATGACGATGACCGCGTGGTCGGGGTGCGCCGTGGCCCACGCCTTGGCGTGGTTGATCGCCCCCTGGAGGGCGGCCGAGGTCGGGGTGTTGCCGTTGGGGGACTGGGCGACCAGCGACTGGGCGATGGCCGTGCCGACGCCCGGGAGCGGCGCGATCTCGACCGCCGGGGTGGCGAAGTCGTTCGCGTTGCACGTCGAGCCCAGCGGGAAGTACTGCAGGCCGACGGAGACGCCGGCGAGCGAGGGCTGCGCCAGGAAGTTCGCCAGGGCGTTCCGGACGACGGTCCACTTGGTCCCGCCCTGCACGTCGTCGTCCATGGACCCCGACTTGTCGAGCATCATGTAGATGTCGAGCGGGATCTGCTGCGCCCGGGTCGTCTCGGCGGCGCACGCCTCGATGGGGCCGTCGCCGGTGCCGCCCTCGGTGGGGGGCCACCACCACGAGTCGGTCTGGCCGTCGCCGTTGCCGCCGCCGTCGCCGTTGCCGCTGCCGCCGTCGCCGATCTGGAGGCCGTTCGAGCCGCAGGCCGCGACCGCCAAGGCGAGCACCGCCGCCATCAACGCCATCGTGCTGCTGCGCCCCGCGCGTCGCTGCTCGCTCCTCATGGGGGTCCTCCGCTGCCTGGCCGCCAGTGCTCCACTTCGCAGACTACGGCCTCCGGGCCACCCACACAAGCCCGGTCCGCGGGCCCCCCGGGGCCCCGTCGGGGTAGCCCCGCCGGGCGCGTCGCTTGACGCCCCGCAGGTTCCGCGGCACCCTGCATCGAGATCGGGGATAGTCTAATGGTAGGACGCGGGCCTTTGGAGCCCTGAGGTGAGGGTTCGAATCCTTCTCCCCGAGCCGAGTATCACCTGAGAATCGCCGGGCTTTCCCTCACAGGGTAGAAACCGGGTAGGAATCCCGGGCGGAATCGTTGGGGTTTTCGTTGCGGCTTTTCGAGCCAGTTGCTCGTCGGCCGGGTCCTCGTCCGGCGCGCCGCTCGCGACCGCCACCGCGCGCAGCGCCACCACCCGACCCCGCGGCGTCCGCTTCACCTTGAGCTTTGCGATCTCGGTGCAGAGGGGCTCCCACCCGATGGTGATGTACGCGTCGATCCCCTCGCCCTGCGGCGGGCCGTGCGTGCAGTACTTGAGCAGGTCCTTGCGAGCGCCGTCCTCGAGCGAGAGCGAGATCATCGTGCGGCGCAGGTCGTGGCCGCGGCGGTGCCGGAGCCCGAGCGTCTTCAGGTCCTCGACGAAGAACTCCTGGGACCGGGAGAGGTAGCGCATGCGGCCCTGGGGGCTGCGGCTGCACGGCGGGAAGGGGCAGATGAGGTCGTCGGGCGTCGGGGTGCGGCCGAAGATCGCCGGCCAGGCCGTGAGGCGCCATTCGGCGAGCATGGCCGCGAGGGTATGGTGCACCGGCATGAAGCGGGTGCGCCCGGTCTTGGTGCGGCCCTTGTTGTAGCTCGTGGCCACCGTGAACCGGCCAAGGGGTGCCAGGTCGGAGTCGTAGTGGCGCCAGCGGAGGCCGGCCGCCTCGCCGTGGCGGTTGGCGCCGATCCCCTCGAGCGCGTAGAAGACGCGCCGGTCGGGCGGGATGCGCTCGTCGGAGATGAGCATCTCCAGCTCGGCGCGGGTGTAGCGGGCACCGGCGCGCCATTCGGAGTCCTTGTCCATGATGACGCCGAGGTGGTGCTTGGTGAGCACGCACGGGCTGGCCTCGATGAGGTCCTCGATGACGGCGTCGCGGAAGAGGGCCGACAGGGTCGAGTACAGGTTGCGGATCGAGCGGGGCGCGAACTTCTGCCCGCGCCGGGCCTTCCCGGTGCTCTGGGTCGTGATCTCGCCCGTGCGGATCATGTCGAACAGCTCGACGAGGTGCCGCGCCCGCACCTCCGTGAGCGGCATGTCCCGGATGGCCTTGCCCTCGCTGAGCCGTATCGGCAGCACGTGTAGGTTGAGCCGCGACTTGTCCAGGCGGGCGGACACCACGCCCAGCTTCTTGCGCTTCTCGAGCCACTGGTCCGCCCACTGCTTCATGGTCACGAGCCCTGGCGCGCCCCGCCCGACGCGGGCGTGCGCCTTGCGGCGCTCCACGGCCTTCTCGAGCAGAGAGCGCGCCTTCACGCGCCCCGCGGGTGTGTCGCGAATCTTGAGCGCGACGCACTTGAACTTGGTCTTGCCGCCCGTGCCGCCGTCCTGCTTGGACCGCGGCACGGACGCGTACAGCCACCCCTTCTTGGTGTAGATGGAGCTCATGGTCCTCTCCTTGGAATGAAGTAGAGCGTCAGTCCAGCTTGCTGAGGAGCTGGGTAACGCGGCGGTCCATGTCGACGGGCTCGCTCGTACCGCGGTCACGGGCGAGGTAGGCCTTCAGCTCGTCGCGGCGGACCCGCAGCAACCGGCCCGAGTAGTGGCCCGGCAGCTCGCCGCGGTAGACCCAGCGCCGCACCGTGGCCGCCCGCACGCCGGCGACTTTGCCGGCCTCGTCCGCCGTCAGGTACTCATTGACGGGCGCCGTGGCGGCCGGCCGGGCCTCGGGGTAGGCGTGGCGCTGGAGCTCCTCGCGCAGGATGGCGGGTAACTCCTGGCGGATCACCTTGACGAGCAGCGCGCGGAGGGCCGCCTCGAGCAAGCCCTCGATCGGTCGATCCTCGGACGAGCCGCAGATCGCATCCGAGATCGGCGGCGCCGTTGGGCTGGCGCTCATGGGCCCGTGCTCCCGCCGGACATCACCGTCTCGCGCTACCCACCCGGTGTCGTGACCACGGATGACCCTGCGGAGGCACCTACTTCTTGTACCTGAATCTCAGCCTCCTCTTCGGGGTCGCTCTCCGTGGCCGGTTGGTGCGGCAGGGCGCCCTTGCCGTTGTGCACGATGCCGTCGATCATGACGTCGCAGCCGACCGCGGCGTCGTGCAACACCGCGCACAGGTGCCGCAGCTGCTCCACCGGCCCGTCGTCGTCGATCAGGCACGCCACCTGCCGCTCCGCGCCGACGATCAGCGGGTGCGCGGCCGCGACCAGGGCGTGGATGTAGAGGATGGTGTCGTCATGGTGGCGACCGCGCCCCGCTCGAGGGGCGCTGCGGAGGCCTCGTTCGATCTTTCTCGCTGCGCGCGGCTTCATGACCATCTCGAACCTCCTCGTAGGGTAGCGGAGCAGGACCTCGCGCTAAGTGGCGTCGAGGGCCCGCATCAGGTCGCCGTACAGGAGCTCCTCAGCGGGCGCACGGCCCACTGCGTCCTGACTCGCCGGCGTACCCGCGACCGGGCCCCCGACGGCCGGGGGCCGAGCGGCGGTGCCGTTGTCGCCATCGGAAGCGTCGGGGACACCGACCTCGTTTCCCCATGAATCCCAGCCCGGCCGCCGCCGCCGCGCGAAGAGCTCGACCCGGGCCAGCCCCGGGAACGCCCGTTCGATGATCTCGTAGAGCACCGCGGGCTTCTCGGAGTGAGCGCCTCGCGGCGCCGTGATGACCGACGACACCCGCGCGGACGGCTCCGGCGCGGGCATGTCGCCGCGTGTCGCAACGACGATGAGCTCATGCTGCTGCCTGAAGTAGCAGCCCATGCCCGGCCCAGCCTCTTTGACCCAGACCGCGTGGCTCTTGTAGGTGAAGCCCCAGGTGGCGAGCTCCTCGAAGCTCTGGACCAGATGCGCGCTTGTGCTCCAGAGGAAGAGGACAGCTGAGTCCGTGGCGATGTCCTTGACCGGCAGAGCGCAGACCTCCGCGTGCGTCATGGTTCCGTAGACGTTTTCGACGTCGCGGGAGTCGCTGATCTTGCGCCCGAACCGGCGTGGCGGATCCGCGAGGATCACCGTGTATTGCCGTCCGAGCGTCGAGAGCGGCCTGTTCTGAGCGGCGGCGGCGGCGATGCGCGCCAGGCGGGCTTGTCGCCGGCCTGCTTCTCGCTGCTGCCGGAGCTCCTTGGCCGCCTTCAGCAGCTCCACGGGCGCCATCTCCCTCACCACAGCGAGGGCGGCCCTGACAGCCGCCGCGTCGATCGGCAACGACTCGATGGCCGAGCCGGTGTTCACGTGCTGCTGGACGGTGCTCACGGTCGAGCCCCGCGTGCTGCGGCCTCACGTGTCTGGGCGCCCACCGCCTCCGCATTGCGCTCGGCCCAGCGCTGCACCGTGGGCCAGTGGAACCGGACGAGCCGGCCGACCTTGACGAACGGGATCTGGTGGCGTGCGACCAGCGCCCGCAGGTGCCCGATGCGGACCTGCAGCCGGTCAGCGAGGTCGCGGACGGTCAGCCAGTCGAGGGGCTCGCCCGGTGCGTCCGGTGTGTCGTGCATTCTCGGCCTCCTGTGGGGACCGGAATGGCACGCAAGCTTTCCTGGCGAGGTAGGTCGCGCTCAGGACCGGCGGCGCCTGATGCGGGCAGCGGCGGCCACGAGAAAGTCTGTCTGACCTTGGGCCTGCAACTTGAGGACGAGCCGGACAACCTTCCGCTGCCGCGGCGTCAGGAGACGGTGGAACCGGCGATACCGGTCCAAGGTGGCCAGCGCCTGGCCCGTCGGCCCCACCTTTCCGGGCATCGGCCGGACCGGCCGGGCCCGCTTCTCGGCGCGGTCTTCGAAACGCACGCTGTCGAGGAGCGTCCTGCCGGTCGTCAACAGGCCCCGCAGGTGCCGCTCCAGCTCAGCTTCGGCCTGAGGCTGCAGCCCCTTCGGCCAGGCCTGGAAGAACGCGGTGACGATGAGGCGATGCCGCACCGACGGGCACATCTCCAGGAGCCCGCTGATGAACCGGTGGTTGCCGATGATGCCGTCGAAGGACGGCCCCTGCGCCCGCCCTGGACGCCTTAGCCGGTAGTACTCAAACGCGCGGCGCTCGGCATCGGTCAGGGACAGCTGGGGCACCGCCGCCTGCAGCGTCAGCTGGTTGGCCTGCTCGATGAGGACCTCTTCCTCTCGACGGAGCCACCAGGCAGTGAGCCGGCGCAGCTCATCCGTCTTCGGAAACATGCGCCGAATCTCTTGGCGCAGAGCGTGCCCGACTTTCTTCTCGTCGGCCGTTGGCCCGTTCGGGTCGAAAGCGACACCGGCGTTCCGGAGCTTTGCGAAGGCAGCCACGTGGCGAGGCCAGATGTCCTTCAGGAGCCGCCGCCGGACTTCGCGGACCTGGGGTAACAGCACGGTGGCCGCCGAGCACGTCAGCCCGACGTGCGCCAGCATCAAGTCATCCTCAAGGTCACCGTCGGTGGGCAGCTTCCGCTGACAGCCCCCCACCGACGCGTCCAGGAGGAGTTCCGCCTCCTGGACGCGTCGCGCGGCATTTCGGGTCCGGCCGATGAGGTGCGCGTGCATGAGGTCAAGCGGGGACAGCCGCCGCCGCGTGGGTCGGGGTAGGTACTCTGCGACCACTAGGCTGACGTACTGCACGCGGGCGGCGGCGTCGCCCCGCTGGGCACGCTGGAAGAGGTCGTCCACGAGGACATTGAGGACGGCCAAGTTGCCCGCTCGGAAGAGCCGCAGCTTGTACTCTCGCCGAGGAAGCCCCTTGGCCTCGAACTCGAAGACCTCCCATCGTGACCGGATGCGTTCTTCCACCTGCTGCCCGTTGACGGTTACGAACACGGAGTGGAGGTTGGGGAAACCCTGTGCGATCGCGCTCTTCGTCGGCATGGCTCGAGAATGATAGGAGATGCCAACGCTAGCCAACAAGGCTCGGCAAGCCCGAACGCAAGTCGAAGTACTTGCGTGCAGTTCCAGTCCCCGGTGAACGGCTCAGCGTGACTGGGCCGCCCCACAGGAGACAGGACATGGCACGTACAGGCGTTCCCGAGGCAGACCCCAACACGAACAACACCACCACGGAGACCACCGCCGCACCAGTCCAGGGCAAAGGGACGGTGAACCCCGGCTCCACGTCCTCCCCGACTGACGAGAGCCCGACCGGAACGCCGCCGACCACGGTTGCGGCCACGGCTCTGGCTACGAAGCTCGGCATCATCGCCCCGCCTGCGCTCACGGCGCCGCCGGTGGTCAGGAGCGCGGCCGAGCTCCTCCGTGCCCAGGCCACTGCGCGCACGGTGAACCCCGTGCGCCGCAAGATACTCAGCGAGGGCGGGCGCATGATCGTGCGGCCCGTGACGGACAAGATCGTCCCGGCCGCCATTCACTACAAGGTCCCGATGGCCACGGGGCGCTTCGGGACGTACCTGTGCCTCGCGCCGGCCGCGTGCGCCATGTGCCTGTCGGGCCAGAAGCCGTCATCGAGCGGCCTCGTTCTGCTCTACTGCGTCGACGACCGGGACCTCGGGGTCGTCGTCTTCGACGTCGACAGCGGCCCAGGGGCGCTCGGTGCCCAGCTCCTGGAGGTGCTCGCCCGCCCCGACCACCTGCGCTACATCCTCGACGTCAGCAAGTCCGGCGGGCGCTATCAGGTGCTCGTCCTCAAGGTCCTCGAGCCCGGCACCCCCACCGACGGCATCGACTACGGCGACGCGGCGCTGCGCGACCTCATCGCGCGCAAGGCGATGCCCACCCCCGCGCAGATCCTGGGCACGATCGAGATCCTGTCGAACCAGGCGCTGCTCCTCGACTCCCCAGCGACGATGCAGCGCCTGCGCATCTACCACCCCGAGATCGACCCCGCGACGCTGTAGTAGCGCATGACGTTGTTGACCGACACGGTCCGGCGCGTCCGGAACGAGGCAGACCTCGCCACGTTCCGGAGCACCGTGCTCACCGAGGAGACGGCCAACGCCGTCCTCCAGGCCTCGGGCGGCCGGGTGCTGAACAACCTGCCGCTGGGGGTTGGGAAGTCTCTTTGGGCCCGCACCCTGATCGAGGGTCATCTGCGGAATCCACGGGTTGACCTCATCGTATGCCTCGCGGCGCAGTGGCGCGTCCTGGAGGAGCAGCCGCTCGTGCGGGAGGTTCAGCGTCTTGGCCTGCGCGCCCGGCGCGAGCACGACGTGGCGGTGCTTCACGGGCGGCTTCCTGCGCGGTGCGGGGACCTCGACACCGAATTGCACTCATACGAGGTGGCTGGCTGCGGGTCGTTGGGGCGTGCCGTGGTTTGCCCGCAATGCCGACACTACCAGCGCTGTCCGTGGCCGCGACAGTTCACCCGGGCGATGCTCAAGGGCAAACGGGTGATCTTCGGCGTGCAGGCCTACCTCGAGAGGCTGCCGCAGTTCATGACGCAGCTCAAATGGGCCACCAAGGCCAAGCAGATCCTGGCGATTCTCGATGAGCCTGCGGTCGTGGACGCACCCATGCGCGGCCACGTCTCCTACGAGGAGCTCGAGGCCTTCCGCGCCGTCGTCGAGAAGCTGCACGACGGCGATCCGCACGGCGTCCTTCACGGCTGGCTGGCGGTCCTCGACCGTCTGCGGGATCCTCGAGCCCGGCTTGACGGAGCGAAGCTCGAGTGGCTCGACGAGGAGATGGTGCTGGACCTCCAGCAGCAGGGCCTCGCCATGTTCGGCGACCGCTTCCGCTACCTCGGCCACGAGCTCCGCGTCATGCTGCGGGGCCGCCGTTGGCGCGACCTCAATGGATACGGCATCACCTACCATCGACGGCCGTTCCTGCGGTCGGTCGACTACATCCTGATCGCCGCCGACCTCCCGATCGAGGTTGCGCGGCATCGGCTCGGCGAGCCCGGCCTCCAGGAGCTCTACCCCGGGGTGCAGGTGCTGCACGAGGGCACGCAGATCTACAACCTCCGCAGCTCCATCGGCGCCGCCACGTACTTCCACACCCACGCCAAGCAGATCTCCTACGCCGTCGCACAGCTCGTCGCGAAGTACCAGGCCGAGGGCAAGCGGACCTTGTTGGTCGTGAAGAAGCGCCTCGCGCGCAAGGCTGCGGCCCTCCTGGAGCATGACCTGCGGGAGCTGACGAGGCAGCGCTTCCGCGTCCGGATCAACCCCCGCGGGCCCGCCGACATCGCGCGCCCGTTGACCGTCCCGCTGATCACCTTCGGCGTCGTCGGCGTCAACCTGTACGAGGGGTTCGACGTGGCCATCGCCGTCTCGTCGTACAACGCGAGCCCCGACGTGCTCGCCGACCTCATGAACGAGCTGCACGCCCCGGGCGAGGAAGTCCGCACGGAGCTCGTGGCCCGGGCCGGCCGGCGGGTAGCGACCGTGGTCGGCTATGCCCACCGAGGGCAAGCCTTCGATCAGCTGGCCCGAGCCTACCAGCACCACATCGAGGCCGGCGTCGTCACGCAGGCGATGGCCCGCGTGCGCTACACCATCCACCCGCGGACGGTCATCTTCATGCAGGGGGCCGACCTCGGTCTACCTCTCACCGCCGAGTTCACCAGCCTGGAGGGGTTGCGCCAGCACTTCGGGCTCATGTCACGACGCGAGTCCGAAGTGCGGCGTGGACATGAGCAAGTGGCCGCCATGGTCCAGGCTGGCATGACGCGGGGCCAGATCGCGGTCGCGCTCGGGATCAGCAAGCGAACCGTCTACCGCCGGTTGGGGGTGACACGAAGCATAGAGAATACCCCAATACACTCCGTGTCACCCGGAGCGGACCGGCTCTCTCCGTCGGAGGAAGGCAATGTATGACGAGCTGGAGAATACGCTGGGGACTGCCACGGTACCGCTTGCAGAGGATGAGCTGTGGCGCCGGGTCCCACCGTCTCCGGTGGAGCTGGCCGACCACGTCCACGTGATCACGACAGCTGCCCACGCTGAACGCATGGTTTCCGAGATCCGGCGCATGCGCATCGCGTACGTGGGCTTCGACTCCGAGTTCCAGTACGGCACCGCCAGCGAGGAGGAGCTCGAGGACCAGGGTTGGCAGGATCCCACCTGCATTACGCCCATCGCCGTCGCCTTCGCGGCGGTGGCGGAGGTCGACCA
>JALOLB010000197.1 GCA_025456225.1 Thermoanaerobaculaceae bacterium | reverse complement strand
CCTGGCAGTCAGCATCCCCGGACCCCCGACCTCGGACCCCAACCCCCCGTCAGGTCGTCCCTGGCAGTCAGCATCCTCGGATCCCGGACCCCGGACCTCGGACCCCAATCAAAGGCACAGACCGGGGACCCCCTCTACCGCTCCCGACTCCCAGGTCAGTGGGTGGACTCCTGCTGGTGCACCAGGTGGCGCTTGATCTTCTGGGTCGTGGTCTTGGCGAACTCGGTCTCCTGGACGCGCACCTGACGGATCTGCTTGTACCCCGGCAGCCGGCGGTTGAGGGCGCGGATCTCCCGGTCCAGAATCTGCTCGACCCAGACGCGGGTCACCTCGACGCCCAGACGCTCGGCGAGCTTGAGGAGCTCCTCACCGTTGGGGACGATGATGACGCCGATGCTCTCGTTGCCGTCCGGCTGGCGGGCGGCATGCACCACCGACTCCTGCACGTAGGGGATGCGGTTGACCTGGTCCTCGAGCTCCTCGGGGAAGACGTTCTTGCCGTTCGCCGCGACGATGACGTTCTTCTTGCGGCCGCTGATGTGCAGGAAGCCGTCGGCGTCCATGCGCCCGAGGTCACCGGTGTGGAACCAGCCGTCGCGCAGCACCGCCCGGGTCGCCTCGTCGTTCTTGTAGTACCCGAGCATCACCGACGGGCCTCGCACCTCGATCTCCCCCACTCCCTCGCCGTCGGGCTCGACGATCCGCACCTCGAGGTTGCACAGCGGCACCCCCGCCGCGTCGTCCCGGAACTTGCGCAGGCGGTTCAGCGCGACGATCGGTGAGGTCTCGGTGAGGCCGTACCCCTGGATGAAGGTGAACCCCAGGGAGCGCAGCCCGCGCGCCACCTGCGGGTCGGGCGCAGCGCCGCCGACGATGAAGATCCGCACCGCGCCGCCGAAACGCTCGTGAACCTGCTTGAAGATCTTCTTGCGCAGCCCCTGGAGGCCGATCGCCTCGCCGGCCCGCGCCGCCGCCCGCAGGGTCGGCAGCAGCTTCGCCACGAGCTTCTTCTCGGCCATCCCCGCGGTGATGCGCCGGTACATCTTCTCGTAGAGGAGCGGCACGCCGAGCAGGATCGTCGCCTTGACCCGCTGCAGGTCCTCGAGCACCGTCTTGAGCGAGCGCGCGTAGTGGACCGAGCAGCCCGACAGCAGCGGGCAGAGCTGTCCGCACGTGCACTCGTAGGTGTGGTGGATGGGCAGCACCGAGAGGAACCGGTCCTCGGGGAGGAGGAGGATCATCGACAGCATGCCGCGCAGGTTGGCAGCCAGGTTGCGCTGGGAGAGCATCACGCCCTTGGCCCGACCCATGGCGCCCGAGGTGAAGACGATGACCGCCATGGCGTCCGGGTCGATCTTCGGGAACGGGTCGGAGCCGATCGGCGCCGTCTCGGCGGCGATCATCTCGGGCATCGAGTGGACCTTGCCATCGGCCGTGGGGAGGTCCATGTCGATGAAGACCTTGAGCCCCTTGACCGCGCTCGCGAGGGTGAGGACCGAGTCCCGGTAGTGCTCGGAGAAGATCACCGCCTTGGCGTCCGAGGCGTGGAGCACCGTCAGGACCTCGTTCTCCTGCAGGCTCTTGTCGATGGGCACGATGACGTAACCGAAGGCGTGGCAGGTGAGGTAGGCAAGCGTCCACTGCACCCGGTTCTCGCCGATGATCGCCACGTGCTCCCCGGGCAGGAGGTGCAGCTTGGTGAGGGCTCGGCCGAAGCGCACGGCGTGCTCGAAGAGCTGCCGGTAGGTCAGGCGGGGGATCGGGGTGGCGGCCAGGTCCTCGAGGGCCAGCTTGTCGGCGAACCGGTCGCCCGAGTGCCGCAGCAGGTCCTGGATGCTCTCGATCTCGGCCACCGGAAACAGCGGATAGTCCTCGTTGAGAGTTCGCATCGTCACTCCCCCCTTCGGGCACGCTTCGTGGGCGGAGTGTCGCCCGCTCCCTTGCGGGCGTCAAGCCGATCAGCGAATCAGCGGGTCAGGGAATCAGCTTGTCAGCAGCTCAGGAGTCCGGTGCCCACCGGACCTGCTCGCAACGCTCTGGTGCGGCTTGCTGGCTCGGTAGACGATGGGCACAGCCGCTGCGTAGACTGAGTGAGGTACCTCATGACCCTCCACCAACCTGTGACAATCCGCACGCTACCTCGATCTGCCATCGTTTCCCACGCCGCACTCGTGCTCGCGATGGCCGCTCTGGCTCTCGTCGGTCCCCGCACCGCGACCACCCACGGGTGGCGCAGCGTTGGGCCATGGCGCGGGGACGTGCGAAGCGTGATGTTCGCCCCCTCGAATCCCGCGCGTGTGTATGCGGGGACGGGTTCCGGCGTCTACCGGTCCGAGGACGGCGGCCGGAGCTGGTCCCTGGCCGGTCTGCCAGGGAATGCCATCGACGTTCTTGCCGTGAGCCCCGCCGACGCCAACACGCTACTCGCAGGTCAGCAGAACTCACTCCTGCGTAGCGAGGATGGGGGAGGGGTGTGGACCAGAATCGGTACGGTGGGTCTGGATGGCCTCCCCATCGACCTCGTCACGTTCTCACCGGCGGACCCACGCATCGCCTATGCGAGCAACGAGCGCGCGCACTATCGGAGCACCGATGGCGGCAAGACATGGCAGAGTGTGGGCAACTGCTGGCCCCCCTGCGGCAACAAGAGCCTCCTGTTCCTGCACCCCACCCAACCAGGAACGATATTCTCAACCCCACGAGTCGGCTACGGGCCCCTCTACCGGACCGACGACGGTGGGACGAGCTGGCGATACATGTGCTGCTACCCCGGCCCGCTATTCGCGTTCATTGCCCCCGACCCAGTGGATCCAGACGTGCTGTATGGCTCGACCGAGACTGGCCTCCTGAAGAGCTCCGACGGCGGAAGCTCGTGGGCGCCGCTCGGCACCGGGATCGCAAGCAAGCCTGGCCGGGTGACAGTGGCGCCGACGTCCCCTCGCACCCTCTTCGTGGTCGGTCTCGATGCCGCCGTCTATCGGTCGATCGACGGCGGGGAGCAGTGGGATCGGCTCCCAGACCCGCCCGGCCTGCTCGTTCATGAGCTGGCGGTTGATCCCGCCAACGCCCGCCGGGTCCTCGCCTTCGGGTCTGGTGACCACATCGCCCAGAGCAACGACAGTGGCTCGACCTGGACGCGGAGCGTTGTGGGGCTTGCCAACGTGACCGCCTTGTCCGCGCTCGTCACCAATAGCCGTTGGCTCATTGGTCTCGATGTGGGTGTGACCTCGAGCGTGGATGAAGGGGCCACGTGGAACCGGGAGAGCACAGGCCTTCCTGGCGGCATTGCCGTCAACCAGCTCCAGCCACATCCATGGAAGAACGCGTCAATCCTCGCTCTCACACCTGTCGGCTTCTATGAGTCTGACGAATCCCTCACCTGGAGCCCCCTACCCTGGACGGAGAAACCGACGGAGCTTGCACGAGGCCCGGAGACGCCCCCGAGAGGGTACGCCTGGACACCACGAACCTGCGGCGGAGTATGGACGACCGGAAACGGGCTCGACTGGGCTCCGATGCCGCCACCTCGGACCAAGTGGCCCCCCTCCGATTGCTTCACCAACTACACCATGAGTGTTGCTGCTGACCTGGCTTCGCCTGGTCGAGTCTACATCAGTATGTACGACACTCAGACTGGTGTGCGGTGGAGCGAGGATAGTGGTCTTACCTGGCAGCCATGTGAGACCCTCGAACCAACCTACCTGCGCGCGACAGCATCCCCGGCGACCTTGTGGGCTGAATCCCGGGGAGGTCCCCATGCAGATATCTATCGCAGTGTCGACCAGTGTGCTTCGTGGCAGAGACTCTCTGCCGAGGCTCTTGGGTCTGGTCCGAACCTGCGGTCACTGCTCGCCCACCCGAGCCTTCCGGGCGTGCTCTTTCTCGGAACGACGCAAGGGGTCGTCGTCACCAGGGACGGCGGAGCATCCTGGATACCACTTGTCTCCGATCCGGGACTCGTCAACGTGACAGCACTCGAGTTGACGCACGACCACAGGACACTGATTGCAGCCACCGCCGGGCAGGGGGTCTTCACCCTCGATCTCGAGCCCGTAACACTGACGACTCTTTCCTGGTCACCCCAGTCCCCGACTTGGGGCCAACCGGTGGTCCTCGCAGCCCATGTCATGCGACTCAATGGAGACCCTGCTTCGGGCTCGGTGTCCTTCCTCCTCGATTCGACGCCAATCGCGGGCTGCTCCGTCCTGCACCTTGACGCGGATGGCGCCGCCACGTGTCCGGCTGCCGTGCCTCACGCCGGTCTCTACGATCTGAGGGTCCAGTATGGCGGAGTCCCGGGGTTGCTTGAACCCAGCAGCGCCGCCGACCTTCTTTGGGTTCGAAAAGCAATCACCGTCACGAAGATCACGTCCGTGTCCCCTGCAGCGGCCAACCTATTGGACCGGCTCACCGTGACAGTCCAGGTGGGCAGGTCGATGCCGGGCGTCGCCCCCCCTCCCGGAGAGGTCATCGTCAATCTGGGCTTGGGCGAGCTCTGTGCTGCCAGGCTCACGGACGGGGCGGGCGCCTGTGAGACTACTGTCATGTACGCTGGGACCCGCAGTGTCTCTGCTTCCTATCCAGGCGACAACGATCTTGAGGCATCGATGGACTCCGTCGAGGTGTTCGTTCGCGGAGCCCACGGCGTCGACTTCGCTGGGGTTGCGTCCTGGCCCGGCGTCAACTCGACGCGTTGGCGCTCCGAGCTCGTGCTTCACAACCCCGACCCTCGGTCGATGGCCCTGCTCTACCTCACTCCCCGCGGCGGATCCGCTCCCGTCGCGTCCAGGGTCGTGTCGTTCGGCATGGGAGAGCTCTTGCGCCTTCCGGACATCTACGCCGCACTGCAGGCCCCCCAAGGCGCTGGGGTGCTCAGCGTGCAGCGTGCGGACGCCCTTGACCCAACCGGCCAGCAACGCGGCGTCCGGGCCTGGGTCCGCACCTACAACCAGTCCTCCTCGGGCACCTTCGGGCAGGATGTGCCGGCGAGGACCGCCGCGGAGGCTACAGCTGCCGGAGAGGTCCGGCTGTTCCCGGTGCGGACCTCGTCGGCCCCCCCGGCCGGCTCTCGCACGAATCTCCTGCTCCAGTCGTTCGACGCGTCTCCCATCACGGTCAACGTGACCTCCGGGGAGCTGAGCAGGACAGTGAGCGTGCCGGCAGGCACGTACGGTCAGGTGAACGATGTTGGCACCTGGCTTGGCCTGGACCCGGACACGGCGGTCATCCGGGTCTCGGCCAATGGTCGGTGGACCGGCACGGTGAGCCTCATCGACGGCATGTGTGGCGACCCGACCACCATGGAAGGCCTCGGGACCACTCCGTCCGCCCAACCCGTGCTCTTCCCAGGCGTCGCATCGACGGCGGGCGCGGGATCGACCCACTGGCGCTCCGAAGCCATCCTCCACAACCCGGGGACCGAGCCAGGCTCCGTCACGCTCGAGATTCTGGATCGCGGGACCACCGTCGTGACCGGCTCGCAGGCGTTGGAGCTCGCGCCGGGCGAGGTGCTGACCATCCCCGACCTGTATCAGGCACTGGCCGCCCCGGCAGGGACCGGGATGCTCCGCCTCACCGGCACGGCTCTCGCCTGGGTGCGCACCTTCAACGCCGATGGAGACATGACGTTTGGCCAGGAGGTCCCTGGCTTCACACCCGACGACCCCCTCTGCTCCTACCCGGCGCGGCTGCTTCCAGTCGCCACACCCGTTCAGGTTTCAAGTCACCCGCGCTCGAACCTGCTCATCGTGAACCACGCCACGGAGCCGATCACGCTGACCGTGACTGCGGGCACTCGGAGCCGGGACTATCGCGTCGCCGCCGGAGCGTACGCACAGATCAACAACGTCGGCACCTGGCTCGGTCTCGACGCACCAGGATGGTCCGTTGTCAGCCTCCGGGCAGACGGTTGCTTCTCGGCCTACGCATCGACCATTGACCCTCGCTCCGGCGATCCTACTACGGTGATGCCTCTGCCGTAGGAGGGCCTTAGCTGTTCATCGGCGGGTGTACGAATGGCCCGGCCTGTCTTCCTGACGTGCTCGGCGGCTGCCCCGCCAGTTGCTCAAACGTTGGAGCCGCTTGCACGACCCTCGGTGCTCCGTTCTTCCCCTCGTCCCCGCAGGCGAAGAGGGTCGTGGTGATTGGGTGCAAGTCGTTGTGGCTGAAAAATAAAGCGCCCCTCACCCTATAGTTCTCCCCGCTTTGCGGGGTGAGGGGACCGGAGCGGTAGCCCTTGAGAAGTCGAATTCTCCAAGAGGCTCGTTGGGTGGGTCAATTCCCGAGCGTTGCGTACACCAGCCCCTGTCGCGCGGGAAACTGGATGTCCCTTACGTCACCGTGTAGCCTGGTTTCCTACAACAGGTGCACTAGTTGGCCGCATCTCGGCGTCTCCACCCTGGACGAGCATTCGCAACACGCGCTACGATCATCGTCGATCTTGGGCGTCTTCTGGGGGAGAAGGAAGGCAGGATGCGAAGAGCGCTCATCTGGTTGGCATGCCTTGTGGTCGGTGCCTTGACGGCGGAGGCGCAGGTCACGGCGCGGTCCGGGGCACCCCCGGCCGAGCCGGCGAAGACCTTTCGCTCGCCCATGATCCTCGAGGTCCGCGTGCCCGGTGTCGCCGCCGTGGCCTCCGAGGAGACCCGCGGCCGGCGGGTGCAGGTCGGGCTCGCCGAACTCCAAGGCTACACGTGCGACGAGGTGACGCTGGTCTCCGCCACTGGCCAGGCGAGCCGCACCTCCCTCGGGGGCGGGGCGGTGCTCGACCTCCAGCTCGTGCTCCGTGCTGCCATCGGCATTGACAAGCTCGCCCACCTCCGGGCGACGCTGTTTGTGCAGGGCATCGCCGTCGGCACCGCGTCGGCCCGCCGCATCGACGCCGAGGAAGGCAAGAAGGTGAAGGCAACACTCGCGGTCCCCTTCGCCTGGAACACCATGCCCCCCGGCACCATCCCCACGCTCCAGCTCACCGTGACCGTCGAGGACAACCCGTGACCAACCGCCGGTGAACGCAACACCGGAACACAGAGGAGGGCGTTCCGTGCACATCTGTGGTGCCCAAAGTTCCTTGACTTTTCAAATATCAGAAGTGATATAGTCAGATGCGGGACCGATTCACGGTTGTGATCGAGGAACCCGCCAGACTGGCGCTACTGGGCATGGAGAGGAAGGACGCGTCCCAACTGATCGAGGGGGTTCGGGAGCTTGAGTACGATCCCTTTGTCCGCGCGATGAAGGACGGCGAGACGTCCTCGACCGCTGTCGGATTTCTCGCCAAGAAGGGCTACGACATACGTAAGCTGAAGGTCAAGGATGTGAGGAAGTGGAGGATCTTCTACTACGTGGACACCAAGAGACTGAAGGTTCTCCTGAAGGAGATCATCGCCCGCGACGACAGGACCTATGAGCTGTCCGCACCCCATGTGCAGCGGCTCATCGACAAC
>JALOLB010000196.1 GCA_025456225.1 Thermoanaerobaculaceae bacterium | reverse complement strand
TAGGTCTGGTGTTGGATCGAAGACCTCCCCATTCTTGAATTCATCTTCGAAATCACGGTAGAGCTGCCACATAGCGTCCTCAAGCTCGGGCGCCGGGGTTGGGTCGACCTTCAATCGCAGGTCACGCAGGGCCTCCTGGCGATTGATGGGATGTCCATGGAAGTAGAGCTTGGACGCCATGTTCTCGACGATATCGTCGATCGCGTGGTCGTCGGCCTCGCTCATGTGGGTGCGTAGGATCTTCTTCGCGATCATCCTGGATTGGGTCAAGAACCGTTCCACGTTGCCCAGGGCGAGAGGATGGACCTTCTGTGCGAGGATCTCGATCGCCTTCACGAGTTCGTCCTCGTGCGTGATGCCCACCGTCGACTTGATGAAGTTGACGTACGCCTTGACGTCCTCAACACTGATACCCAGCTTGCGTCCGGTCCCCTCCTCCGCGGGGTTGAAGTCGTTCGACACGGTCGGATCGATGGGACCCAGCTCCGCAAAGGGGTGCATGATGATCTGATCCGCACCGAGCGCCAGCAGAGAGGCTGCGCTGTAGGCCCGATAGGGAATGAGGACAGAAAACGACCGCGAGAATTCCCGGAAGAGCGACACTAGCCTCCAAGGGACGGTCCCACTGCCGCCGTTGCTGCAGAGGAAGACATCGAGCTTGTCGATGGGCCGGTGCGGCAGCAAGAGAAGGTGGTCGAAGAGCACCCTCACTTGGTCGTCCGCCATCTGCCCAGGCACGTTCTGCCGGAGCGTTGTGAGATAGCAGATCAGGCGCGAGCCCCTCATCTTCTCGATGTGCCTGATCAGCTTGAGCCGACTGTCTGTTCCCATATGTGTCCCCCTTTCTAGGGTTCGCGCTGAGCAGCTGCATTTACTTGGCCCATCCGAATCAAGAACGCCCCGTGCGCTTGGATTATCAGATTCCGAAAGGGATCCTTCACGCGCTGCAACCTCGGATGTTCAGTCGCGCAGTCGTACACTACATACAGCCAGTAGCGCTCCCGCAGGTTGCACGCCTTGGCCCACTCGTTTTCCTTTAGCTCGACGTCGCCCACGGCGGCACGCCCCTTGACCTCGATGGCGCGCTCGTCCCCGTCGGGACCACGCGACAGGAGGTCGAAGCCCGGCCAGTCCTGAAGCCCGGCGGCCCGCGCCAGCAACGGCTTCGAGACGTCCCGCACCGATGCGCCGCGCGCCTCCTCGTACGCCCACGCGATCCGCACCGCGATCGCCTCGATATCGGCGTCGAACCGCAGGCGGTCCTCTGGATCGACGGAGGGCACTACCAGGGCGTGGGCAACAAAGGTGAGCTTCCGGGCCCTAATCGTCTCGGGCTCCTGCCGCAGCTCGGCGAGCGTGCGCTCGCGGCGGTCGGCCAGCGCTAGCTGTTGCTCGCGGATGCGCACCAGCTCTGCCTGGGCGGCGGCGTTGCCGGCCCGGGCCTTCTCGGCTACCCGGGCGCGAAGCTGCGCCAGCTCGGCATCCTGGAAGTCGAACCCCCGCCGGAGGAAGTCCTCGCGGTCGGGAAGGGCGGCAAGAAGGGCGCGGCGACGCTCCTCGGCGGCCGGCTCGAGGATGTGCGTCACGGCGTGCTCACGCGCCGCTGCCGCACGGTCCTTCCCGAACGCCACGAGGCCGAGAGCCGAGGCAGGCGGCGCATCGCCCGGTCTCAGCATGGCGACGCTCTCGATCGGGATCTCCTCGACCTCTCCGCTCGCGCCCTGACGGAGTGCCAGCAACCGTGGTGGGGCCGCGTCCATGGCGCCGAGCGCGGTCTCGCATTCCTCGTGCGGGGTCGCTTCGCCGACGATCCCGATGTGCACGAGGTATGGCTCGGTGGCGACCGGGTCGATGAAGATCGCTCCGCGCCGCGCCGCGTCACCGAACCCCGCGATGACGGCGCTCGACAGCGTGTCGAAGACCACCTCGCCCGGGTGCAGGAAGACGACCGGCGCATCGTCCGCGGGCCTGGCGACGGTCAGGCCCCCTTGCCGCGAGTCCGGATACGACTCGATTGCCCGCCACAGTGCGTCCATGGCACCGGGCCGTTGGGCCTTGAGCGTGAACACGCCGTCGAGATCGCCTTCGACTCGGAGGTCGAGCAACGGCGCGGCTCGCTCCACAAAGCGACGGATGTAGCCGGGGAGCAGGCGGCGGTAGACCTCGCGATCGAGCTCGCTGCGGAGGCGAGGCAGCTCCCCGCCGACGTCGCCGCCGAGGCCGAAGAGGGCCTGATCACGAACGCGGAGCGCTTCCACCTGCTGTGTTGTCAGCACGCCCTCGATGCTGCGCGCCGCCGACTCAGCGCCATCCTCGGTCAGCGCCTGCTCGATGTAGTCCCGGATGGAGAGGCCCTGGAACACCCGGCCGATGACATCGAAGACCTTGTCGGAGCCAAGGTCCTTCCTGATCGTCTCGAGCTTGTCGAGCAGGGTCTTGAGGACGCGGCCCTCCCGCGTCTGACCGGCCACGAGGTTGGTGATCACGACCGGGTCGTGGCGTTGCTTGTACCGGTGGATGCGGCCCATCCGCTGCTCGAGCCGGGCCGGGTTCCACGGGATGTCGTAGTTCACCATGAGCCAGCAGAACTGCAGGTTGATGCCCTCACCGGCGGCGTCGGTGGCCACGAGGTAGGTCGCACCTCCCTCGCCCGCTGGTCGCCGAAACAGCTCCACCTGTTGCTCGCGCTCCTGCCAGCTCATGCCGCCATGGATCGAGGCAAGGCGCCCGGTGAAGCCGAGCGCTTCGAGACGTCGCACCAGGAACTCCATGGTGTCCTTGTGCTCGGTGAAGACAATGAGCTTCTCGTCCCGGTAGCGGGGGTCCCGGAGCACCTCCCGCAGCTTCTCGAACTTCGACTCGCGGCCAGAGTCGAACACGGCCCTGGCGAGGTCGCGGAGCGACTCCACGGTGAGCTTTTCGGCCTGAAGCTCCGCCAGGGTGGTCGCGACGACACAGCCGAGGTTCTCGGCCTCCTGCACCTCGCATTGCTCGGCTCCGTCCTCGGCCTCCTCGTCGTCGGCAGTGTGCTCCTCGAAGGGGTCCCGGGCTGTGGGCTCGATCCGCTTCTGCATGGCCACAAGCTCGTCCTCGGCGAGTCTCCCGGAACGGATGTCGTCGATGAGGCGGTCGAGCTTCTCGATACGACGCTCGAAGGAGCGGAGCAACGCCCATGTGGAGCTGGCCATGCGCCGCTGGAAGACGCCCATGGCGAAGCGGGCGGCCGAGGGGTTGAGGATCCGAGCGCGGTTGTAGGTGGCCCGAATGTAGTCGGAGGTTCGGTCGTAGAGGCTCTTCTCGCTCGTCTCGCCCACCGTGAGGTCGAAGCTCAAGGTATTGGAGATCCGGGTCGGGTAGAGCGGGGTCCCGTCCAGCTTGACCATCTCCTCCTTGGTTCGGCGGATGAAATGGCGGCTCCGGGCGTCCTCGGGGAACACCGCGAACGCTTCGGGCGTCGAGAGCACGAGCGGGTCGAGGAGCCGCCAGAGATAGAAGTACGGAAGCTCCTTGCCCATGTGGGGCGTGGCGGTCAACAGCAGGACGTGGGGTGCGGACCACCGGAGCCGCCACTGCGGGGAGCCGTCCGGCACCCCGGCGAGAGCCTCCGCAAGCCGATACCGGTCGGTTGCCCTGAACGTCCCGTCGGCGTCCCGCGACGCCGAGAGCTTGTGCGCCTCGTCGAAGACGACGAGGTCGTAGGGCTCGACCATCGGCTCCTGCAAGCGAGCGAACATGCGGTCGCTGGCCAGGGTGTCAATGCTGACGATGAGGAGATTGCTGTCCGGTCCAACGAAGGGGTTCCCGGCCCTGGCGTCGGCGCCGCGGCTGATTGTGAACGGCAGGCGGAACAGGGTGTGCATCTCGCGGTGCCAGTTGCCCACCAGCCCGGCCGGGACGACGACCAGGACTCGGCGGAGCAAGTGGCGGGAGAGCATCTCGCGGACGTAGAGGCCGGTCATGATCGTTTTCCCGGCCCCGGCGTCGTCCGCCAGGAGGAAGCGGAGGCGGGGTTGCCGGAGCATCCTCTCGTAGACCGCCAGGCGCTGGTGGGGGAGGGGATCGACGAGCGACGTTTCAATGGCAAACGCAGGGTTGGTCCGGTAGCCCTCGGCAAGCCAGTGGGACTCGATGAGTGCCCGCACACCCTCGGGGTTGCCGGTGAAGTCGAGAGGGAGCTCGGAGGGACCAGTCGTCGCGGTCGTTGCCTGGTCTCCAGGTCGCGTCGAGGGAACGGGGGTGGAGTCCAGGGCGGCAAGCCCTTGCTGCTCGGCGGCCAGGAGGCGCTGCCAGGCGAGTGCTCCGGGCCTGGCCTGCTTGTTCTCCCAGCGGTTGACGGACGCGAACGAAACCCCGAGCTTCTCGGCAAGCTGCGTCTGGGTGAGCCCCAACCGGCCGCGGAGGTTCTTGATCCGCTTCGGATAGTCGGGGGAGGGTTGAGCCGGCAACTCACCACTCCGCGCGCGCGATAGAAGCCGTTCCACTCACATGGTGCAATATCGGCGTCCTCGCGTGCCCTGTCAAGGATAATATCGCACGTGCGATATTGCAGCGCGTTGATGTGCTTGTAAACGATTAATGGATAACCACTTCGCGCAGCAGTTGCTTGAGTCGTTGGACCGGCGACCGCGACAACCTATCCCACGGAACCCTCGGAATCCTCGTCGTCTCCCTGCTCCAGCGGGTCCGCCGCTCCGCTGAAGTAGGCCGTCGGCTCGCCAGCCTTCAAGGCCGCTCGCAGGCGCCGGTGTGACTCCTTGAGCGTCTCGACAGCGGTTGCGACGTCCGCGGCAGCCTTCACCGTGAACCTCGACCAGCGCGGCGAGGACTTGGCGTTGCAGACTTTGGTACTTGACAGGGGATCATCTCGTGAGAAGCACTCGATCTGCAGCGACTTCACGCGAGGTGCGAGGGAGGCAAACGACTTCTCGGGCGCGTAGACGCCTGCGTACCGCTTACCAACCCGAGTCCAGATCTTCTCGTCCCAGGAGCGTAGTTCGGCCTCGATTTGACCGTACCACCCCCTTACCTCGTTCGATGCACGCTCCCGCTCAAACAGCTCCAGCAGTGCCTTCTCGCCGTCTTGCTCACCTCGAGTGGTCGACGGACGGGTGACCGGCTGGTTCTTCAGGGAGAGGATCTCCGTCCTCAGCTCGATCACCTGGAGCGGACAGTCCGGCCAGTCATGCTGCCAGCACACGATAATGTCGCAGTTGGCAGGATTGTGCTGGTGGGACTTGAAGTTGGAGCTGACGAACTCGAACTCGATCCCGACACGCTCCCATCCCTTGCCCGTGAACCGTCGCGCGATGCAGTCGGGGAACCCTGGCTTGATTTCCTCGACGTACATGAAGAGGTCCTGGACAACCTTGCCGAAGAGAAAGATCACGCCGTTTTCGTTGACCGGCGCATACACCATGCCTCGGAAGTTGATGAGGTCACCGACGATGGACTTGTTTATTGGCATCGCACCCTCCAGGTAGGAGCAGCCCCTTCAGAACACGGAGACCACACGCAACATCCTAGCAAAAAAAGAGATCCGCGCAGCGGCCGAGGTGGCTCGGTTGCTCCGCTCGACGGTCTACTCGCCCTCGCGGGGTACCTGCTTAGAACACCGCCGCCGGGCTATTTCCCCACGCACTGCGCTTGGGCAATCGGGCACGCGCCTGGCATCTGACGCGCTGCCATCTTGGTCGGGGTCCAAGTCCAAGTCCAGGTCCAGGTTCAACGACTCCAGCCAGCGGCTCCTGGCCGGATGGGGTGCTAAACTCGCGGGACTTGGGCTGTTGGAGGGGTGTGTGAGCAAGCCAGAGCCGCTGGAGACCCGATTCGACCCGGCCTCGTTCGAGGCGGGGTGGTACGAGCGCTGGGAGGCGTCGGGGGCGTTCACGCCCGAGGTGCCGTCGGAGAAGCCGCCGTACGTGATCCTCATCCCGCCCCCCAACGTGACGGGCAAGCTCCACATCGGCCACGCGCTGCAGTTCACGCTCCAGGACCTGGTGATCCGCTGGCGGCGGATGTGCGGCGACAACGCCCTGTGGCTGCCCGGGACGGACCACGCCGGGATCGCCACCCAGGTGATGGTGGAGCGGGACCTGGCGAAGGAAGGCAAGAGCCGCCACGAGCTGGGCCGGGAGCGTTTCCTCGAGCGCATGTGGGCGTGGAAGGCCCAGTACAAGGACAACATCTCCCGCCAGGCGCGGGCGCTCGGCGCCTCCTGCGACTGGACCCGGGAGCGCTTCACCCTCGATCCGATGCTGTCCAGGGCGGTGCGGCACGCCTTCGTGAGCCTGTACAGCGAGGGGCTCATCTATCGCGCGCACCGGCTCATCAACTGGTGCCCGCGATGCCTCACGGCGCTCTCGGACCTGGAGGTCGAGCACAAGGACGTGGACGGCGGCATGTGGGACTTCGCCTACCCGCTCGAGGGTGGCGGCGAGATCGTGGTCTCCACCACCCGGCCCGAGACGATGCTGGGTGACACGGCGATCGCGGTACACCCCGAGGACGAGCGCTACCGGCACCTCGTCGGCACGCTGGTCCGGCACCCGTTCCTGGATCGGACGTTCCCCGTCATCGCCGACGCGGTGCTGGTGGACCCGGCGTTCGGGACCGGGGCTGTCAAGGTGACGCCCGCCCACGACCCCAACGACTTCGCCACCGGCGAGCGGCACGGCCTCGAGAAGATCAACATCCTCGACGAGGACGGCACGGTGAACGCCAACGGCGGCCCGTTCGCGGGCCAGGACCGGCTCGCGGCCCGCAAGACGGTGCTGGCGGCGCTCGGCGAGAAGGGTCTGCGGCGGGGCGAGAAGACCCACCGGCACGCGGTCGGCCACTGCCAGCGCTGCGGCACGGTCGTGGAGCCGTACCTGTCCAGGCAGTGGTTCCTCAACGTCAAGCCGCTGGCCGAGCGGGCGCTCGGTGCGGTTCGCGACGGCGAGACGCGGCTGGTCCCCGACTTCTGGGTGGCGACCTACGAGAACTGGCTCGAGAACATCCTCGACTGGTGCATCTCCCGCCAGCTCTGGTGGGGGCACCGGATCCCGGCGTTCTACTGCGCCGACGGCCACATCACGGTGGCGGAGACGGATCCGGCGGCGTGCGGCACCTGCGGCAAGCCGGTTGAGCAGGACGCCGACGTGCTGGACACCTGGTTCTCCTCGGCGCTGTGGCCGATGTCCACCATGGGCTGGCCCGACGACAGCGCCGACATGCGGGCGTTCTACCCGACCTCGACGCTCATCACCGGCTTCGACATCCTGTTCTTCTGGGTGGCCCGGATGATCATGATGGGCTGCCACTTCACCGGCAAGGCGCCGTTCTCCACCGTGCACCTCACGGGCCTGGTGCGCGACGCCCAGCGGCAAAAGATGTCGAAGACCAAGGGCAACGTCATGGATCCGCTCGACCTCGTGCACCAGTTCGGGGCGGACGCGGTGCGCTTCACCCTGGCGGCGCTCGCGTCGCCGGGGCGCGACCTGCCGCTGGACGAGAAGCGCATGGAGGGGTACCGGGCGTTCGGGACCAAGATCTGGAATGCCACCCGGTTCGTGCAGATGCACC
>JALOLB010000195.1 GCA_025456225.1 Thermoanaerobaculaceae bacterium | reverse complement strand
GCGTGGCAGGCCTCGATGGAGCCGAAGAACTTGTGGGTCTGCAGCACCAGCTTGCCGCCCAGCTTCTCCTTGTCGTCGACAATGACGACGCCGACACCGGCGCGGCCCAGCTCGATGGCGGCCGAAAGCCCGGCCGGGCCGCCGCCCAGGATCAGGCACTCGACCTCCACCGTCTCGATGGCGTGGTACTGCCACCCCTGCTCCGGGGCGTCGAGGGGGTCGACGCGCATGCCCGGCTTGACCGGGACCATGCACGACTTGACCGCCAGCCCGTCGGCGATCACCGCGCACTGGGCGCACTGGCCGTTGGCGCAGTAGATCCCCTGGGGGGCGCCGTCCTTGGGGTGGTGGCCGAAGACCCGCACGCCGTTGGCGAAGAGCGCCGAGGCGATGGTCTCCCCGGGGCGGGCCGAAAGCTCCTGCCCGCGCCACGAGAAGGTGAATCGCGGCACGTCGGGCACGGTCAGGATGGGATGCTGGGTGACTCGGAAGTCGGGCATGTCGGAAGCTCCCGGGCGGCCGGAGGGGAGGGCGGCCGCCGCATCGGGCGGTGACAGTATCACCTTGTGGCTTCTGTCACAAGCGGCGCGGGGCTCCGGGCGTGTGAAGCAATGGCGTGAGCGCACGCTTCGCCTCTCGCACGCCATCGACAACGTGGACGTGAACGTGGACGTAGACGTAGACGTAGACCAGGACCTTGTGGTAGACGCCGGAGGCCATCCCATGGCCACCGACGTTCGACACTGCGGTCTCGCCAGTGCACTCGGCACGTCCGGTTCGCTCTGTCTCCCGAGCTTGGCGAGGGTCCAGGTCCACGTCCACGACGACGTCCACGACTACGTTCACGGCCACGTTACGACGTGTCCGCCCGATTCCCTCACAGGTTCTCAGGGCCGACCCGGGAGGGAGAGGCTCAGCGGCCGCCCGACAGGTGCCGGCGCGGGGTGCGTCCGCCGGCCGTGGCCTCGATGCGGAGGAGATGGACGGCGGGCGCCGCCAGCGCGGCCTCCAGCACTCCCGACGGGAGGGTGGTCCCGGTGCCCGAGGCGACGAGCCGGGGCGCACAGTCACCGACGACGCACGGGCGGGCATCGGAGATCTCCAGGAGCTCCCAGACGAAGTGGGCCGGCAGCCCGCGCAAGCTCAGCCGATAGCCGGGATCGGCGCTCCCCTGGTTGACGACCAGCACCCGGGCCGAGCGCCCGTGGTCCGAGCGGCCTGCCAGCACGGCAAGGCCTTCCTCATCGCCCCCCGTGGCCTCCACCCGAACCGGCGTCCCTGCGAGCTCCGCCCAGAGCCGGAAGGCGAGCCCCGAGCGCGACCACTCCGGCTCCTCGCGACCGTCGCCGCACAGCCCGAACATCCCGGTGCCGTCGGTGCGGTAGCGGAACGCCATGGGGATGTCCGTGTCCTGGAGGTGGATCATCGCCGCGGCGGCATGTGCGGCGTTGTAGGCCCACTCGATGACCAGGTGGCAGCCGGTGCTCTCGCAGCCGGCGCCGCCGGACAGGTTCCACTCCGTGTTGAACAGCTCGGCACCCGCGAACCCCTCCTCGTCCAGTAGCGTGCGGAGCTGGAGTTGGGCGCGAGCGAGGGTGTGGGGGTTGCCCATGTGGTAGATGTGCCAGGAGAAGAAGTCGAGGGGCGCGCCCGCCGCCCGGACGTGGCGGAGCAGACCGCGCACCCACGCCTCGTGGGTGTGGCCGGCCAGGCCGGGGCCGCCGACCAGGGCTGCGGGGTCGGCCGCCCTGACCGCGACCGCCGCCCGGGCGAAGAGGTCGTAGAACTCCTCCGGGGTGCCGCTCCAGAAGAGTGGACCGTTGGCCTCGTTCCAGATCTCCCAGTATCGGATCCCGACGGTGGAGCCGTTCGCCCACCCCTGGTTGACGTGCAGCACGATGTGCCGCACCACCTCGGCCCATTTCTCTGGTGCCATGCGCGGCGTCTTGGGGCCGCCGTAGCTCTCGCCGAGCCGGAACAGGACCTCGAACCCCCCGGCGCGGGCCTCGGCGATGGCGGCGTCGGTGCTCGCGAAACGGTAGGAGGCGGGGTCGGACGGGTCCGCCTGGGGGTCGGGGAAGATCACCGAGGTGTCGAAGGCGGTGTGCACATCGTGGGCGCGGATACGCCGCACCCCGGCCGCCTGGAGCCGCGCTGTGTAGTCGATCAGCTCGCCGCTGCGGGCGACAAGGCGCGGTCCCCGGTTGGTCTGGTTGAGGACGCGCACGGTCCCCACCGGGCGGCCGAGATCCACGACCAGCTCCCGCAGCCCGCCGGACGGCTGGAGCTCGAGTGCCACCTCGTCGAAGCGGGCCGCTCCCACCTGACCGTGGTGCACGCCGATGAAGACCTCGACGCTCGTCGCCCCGGCCGGAGCCCGCACCTTCCAGGCCAGCTCGTCCCACCCGAAGCTCCCGGCGAACGACTCGACGCCGGTCCGCCAGAGCGTGGTCCCGGAGGAGCTCCTGAAGGTCAGCTCCGCGTCGCCGTCACCGGAGAGCCCGGACGCGGCCGCCCGCACCCGGATGCGGTACCACCCCTCCGCGACAATCGGGACCTGCTGCCGCCACCCCGCGTCCACGACCTTCTCGGCACAGGAGAACGCAGCCTCCACGAACCCGCTGGGATCCCAGCGCAGGCTCGCGCACGGCTCGCTTCCCGGCTTGACCTGCTGCCAGCCGCCACCGTCGGGCATCAGCTCGCCGTTGACCAGCAGGTTCTGCGCGCCGGCCGACACAGCGAACACGAGGAGGACCGGCAACATAATGTGACGCAGAGCCCGGAGCGAGTTCTTCATGGTCTCCATGACGAGGGGCGAGCCCCGTGGTTGACTCACTCGGCCTCGAAACCTGGACGTGGACCTTGAGCCTTGAGCCTTGAGCCTGGAGTTGGGTGGGCGGGGGAGCCTAGCCGGCGAGGAGCAGCCGCTGCAGGGCGATGTTGTCGCGGTGGCCGGTGAAAGCCGCGGTGATCCGGCCGCGGACGGGGTAGCCCAGCAGATAGAGATCGCCGATGATGTCGAGGATCTTGTGGCGCACGAACTCGTCGGGGAACCGGAGCGACGTGTTGATGACGTTGTCCTCGCCCACCAGGATGAAGTTGTCGAGGCGTCCCCCCGAGCCCAGGCCCAGCTCCTTGATCATCGGCAGGTCGCGCAGGAAGCCGAAGGTGCGCGCCGGGGCGATCTCGGCCTGGAAGGCATCGAGCCCGGTGAGGCGGAAGTCGTAGAACTGCTCCCCGATGGGAGGGGGATAGCGCAGCAGGTAGGCAACCTGCAGGGTGTCGGCCGGCTCGATGGCGATGCGCTTGTCACCCTTCAACTGCAGCTCGTAGCGGCGGTCGATCACCACTTCGCGCCGCGGCACGCCCTGGTCCTCGATGCCGATCTCCTCGAGGCGCTGGCAGAACTCGATGGCCGAGCCGTCGGTGACCGGGATCTCCCCGTGCACCTTGACGAGCAGGTTGGTGATGCCGGCCGCATGGAGGGTGGCGAGCAGATGCTCGACGGTGCGAACCTCCTCGCCATCGCGCGAGATCGTGGTGGCGTACTCGGTGTCGCCCACCGACGCGATGTGGGCAGGGATCTGGGTGCCCTGGGGAAGGGTCACGAAGTGCACGCCGCTGTCGGGGGGCAGCGGCTGGAGCACCAGGCCGGTGCGGCTCCCGGAGTGCAGCCCGAGGCCGTAGATGACGCTCGACGCGCGGATGGTGCGCTGGGGCTGCCGGCTGCTGCGGACGAGCCGCCACCTGGGTGGAGGGTTGAACACGCGCGTCCCCTCGGGTCCGGCGGCATCCAGCAGCGCGGCGCCGCCTCCCCGGCGCGCCGCCAGGGCACCGTTGAGGGTCTCCATGATCCGCTCGTAGGCGAGCGGCTTCTCGAGGTAGTCGTGGGCGCCGAGCTTGATCGACTTGACGGCCGTCGCGGCCTGTCCGTGCCCGGACATCATGATGACCGCGGCCCCCGGATCGAGCTCGCGCAGGGCCTTGAGGGTCTCGAGCCCGTCACGGTCCGGCAGCCAGACGTCGAGAAACACCGCCACCGGCCGCCGCTCCCGGTAGATGGTCAACGCTTCCTCACCCGAGGCTGTGGTCGCGACCTCGTAGCCCTCGTCCCCGAGGATCTGTCCCAGAAGGGTGAGAATGCCAGGCTCGTCGTCGACGATCAGGACCAGGTCCTTCATGCCGGCAGTGTCCCGCCGCCGCCCCCACCCGTCAACCACCCCTGGTGATCGGTGATCAGTGCTCGGTGGTCGGAGGGAAGAGGGGCGAGGGAAGAGGGGAGGGCGTGGAGCGGGATGGCCTATTTCCCGATCACCGAACACCGAGCACCGATCACCGGGTGGGTGGGGGCTGGATCCTCAGGAGGGTGCCCAGGACCTCGTGGCAGGTGATCCACTCCTGGGCCGGCACGTCGCCGCCGTCGGCCGCCATGCGCCGGGTGCGGACCACCTCGGCGGGCAGCCGGAAGTAGGCGTTCTGGACCTTCCAGAAGTCCACGTCGAACGGGAGCGTGGCGGCCAGCCCGACCGCCGCCGTGAGCTCCTGGAGGGTCTTGAACTCCCCGGGCTGGGCGGCCAGCCGGGCCGCCAGCCGGTGCAAGCTGGCGCGCAGGACAAAGGAGAGCCCCGGCCCATCGAGGGCGACGTTGAAGAGGTTCGCCTCGGCCAGGAGGTCGTGGATCTGCTCGAGGGGCAGCGGATCCTCCCGGAACGCCCGCCGCAGGCCGGCGTTGAGCACGAACTCGGCGGTGGCATGAAGCGCCTGGGGCAGTGGCGTGCCGAGGTCGGAGAGGAAGCGCATGAGCGGCGCCTGCTTCTCGTAGGCCTGCCGGTAGGCGGCGGCGGCCTCGTCGAGGGTGGAGTCGAGGATCTGCGCCAGGATGCGGCGCTGCTCGTCCCTGAACAGTGACTTGAGGGAGTAGGTCAGCTCGAGGTGGCGGTCGAGGGCGCGTAGGGTGCCAGGCAGGTCGGCCCGGGAGAACGGACCCATCACCTCGGCCACGAGGTGGTGATAGGCCTCGTCGCTCTGGCCCTCGCGGACGCCGCCGGTGAGGTTGTGGTCGCCGAGGTGCAGCACGCCGTAGGTCAGCAACGCCGACTCGCGGGTCACCTCGGAGGTGATCTCGAGCCGTCCCACGGCGAGACGGGCGCGGCCCGCCTGGGCGGCGCGATGGTCGGGTCGCTGCAGGCGGAACCCGTGGCTGAGCGGGCCGTTGCTCCCGGAACCGAAGAGGGACGTGATGGCGGCATGCGCCCCCACCTTGTGGAGATCGGCCGCCGCCGGCTTCACCACGCGGGTGAAGACCTCGGCCCCGTTGCCGAGAGCCGGCACGTTGGACGGCGCGTGGGCGAGCAGCTCCAGGAAGGTGGGCTCGATGCGCCGCCCGGTCAGCTCCTCGGCGAGCTGCGCGGCGCGCCCGGCGTACTGCAGCACCTGGGTCGCCTCGAGCCCCGAGATCTCATCGAAGAACCACCCGCAGCTCGTGAACATGAGCATGGCGTGGCGCTGCATCTCGAGGAGCTTGAGGATGTCCGTCTCGTCCGTGGGAGTCAGCGGCCGGAGCGCGTGTCGGGCCAGGAAGGCATCCACCGTCGCCGCCGAGCGATCGAGGATCACGTCCGCATAGGCGTTGCGTGCGGCCCACGCGTCGGTCAGCAGCTCGCCTCCCTGCTGCTCGTAGATCGCCGCCAGCTCGTCGCGGAGCCAGTCCAGGGCGTGCCGCAGCGGGCCGCGCCACGCCTGGGTCCAGCCCGGGTGGGCCCCCGAGGCGCAGCCGCAGTGCGAGCGCCAGCGCTCGATGCCGTGGGCGCAGCTCCACGAGGTGTTGTCGACGATCTCGACCTCGAAGGCTGGCGGGTGGATGGCCAGGAACTCGCCGTAGTTGGTGAGGCGGGCGTGCCGGGTCGCCTCGAGGTGGTGCAACGACCAGGCCAGGGCCATCTCGCCAAAGCGGTGGTGGTGGCCGTAGGTCTCGCCGTCCGTGGCGATGTGCACGAGCTGGTCCCAGCCGGGGTTCTCCGAGAAGCCGGCCAGCAGGCGGCGGACGAAGGTCTCGCCGTTGGTCAGCAACTGCTCGAAGGCGACGGCGCGGGAGGTCGGCCCGTCGTAGAAGAAGACGGCGAGGTGCCGGCCTTCCGGCAGCAACACCAGGTACGGCCGCGTGGTGTCGATGCGCGCCCCCGAGACGTCGTGCCAGTGCGCCTCGCCGAGGCGGCGCACCCGGCCTGCCTGGTGGGGCGCGAGGACGGTGAAGCGCACCCCGTGCTCGGCCAGCACCGAGAGGGTCTCGAGGTTGACGGCGGTCTCCGGCAGCCACATCCCTTCCGCCTCGCGTCCAAACCGGCGGCGGAAGTCGGCGAGCCCCCACAGCACCTGAGTCACCTGGTCGCGTCGCTTGGCGAGCGGCATGATCAGGTGGTTGTAGACCTGGGCAAGGGCCGATCCATGCCCGGAGAAACGGGTGCGGCTCTGCTGGTCGGCCTCCAGGACGGCGGCGTAGGTCTCCGGGTCGTGCCGCTCCATCCAGGCCAGGAGGGTGGGCCCGAAGTTGAAGGAGATACGACTGTAGTTGTTGAGAATGTTGGTGATGCGGCCCGAGCCGTCGAGGATGCGGGCGGTTGCGTTGGGGGCGTAGCACTCGGCCGAGACACGCTCGTTCCAGTCGTGGTAGGGGTAAGCCGAGTCCTGGACCTCCACCGCGTCGAAGTACGGGTTCTCACGTGGTGGCTGGTAGAAGTGCCCGTGGATGCAGATGTATCGCGCCATCCTCAGAGGTCCCCAGGCCTAGGCCTGGCGGCTCCCGTGCAGAAACACGGCCGCCAGGGGAGGCAGGGTCAGCGACAGCGAGAACGGCCGGCCATGCGTCGGCCTCTCCTCGGCCGTCACGCCGCCGCCGTTGCCCATGCCACTGCCGCCGTACTCGTGGGCGTCGGTGTTGAGCATCTCGCGCCAGTTGCCGCCCCAGGGCACCCCGACGTGGTAGTCGACGCGCGGCACCGGCGTGAAGTTGCACACCACCAGGACGGCCTCGTCCTGACTGGCGGCGTTGCGGAGGAACGAGAGGGTGCTGGCGTGAGCGTCGTTGCAGTCCACCCACTCGAACCCGCTCGGGAGGCAGTCCAACTCGTGGAGGGCCGGGGTCTCGCGGTACACGCGGTTGAGGTCGGCGAGAGCGAGGCGCACCCCCTCGTGGGCCGGGAACTGCAGCAGGTGCCAGTCGAGGGAGTCGTCATGGTGCCACTCCCGCCACTGGGCGAGCTCGGCGCCCATGAACAGCAGCTTCTTGCCCGGCTGGGCGTACATGTAGGCGTACAGCAGGCGCAGGTTGGCGAAGCGCTGCCAGTCGTCCCCGGGCATCTTGCCGAGCAGCGACCCCTTGCCGTGCACCACCTCGTCGTGGGAGAGCGGCAGGACGAAGTTCTCGTGGAAGGCGTAGAGCTGCCGGAAGGTGAGCTGATTGTGGTGGTACGAGCGGTAGAGCGGGTTGCGGGAGAAGTAGGCCAGGGTGTCGTGCATCCACCCCATATCCCACTTGAGGCCGAACCCGAGCCCCCCGACGTAGGTCGGCCGCGACACCATCGGCCAGGCCGTGGACTCCTCCGCGATCACCTGCACGTCGGGGTGGAGCTTGTAGATCTCCTCGTTGCAGCGGCGCAGGAAGTAGATCGCCTCGAGGTTCTCGCGGCCGCCGTACTGGTTGGGGATCCACTCGCCCTGCTTGCGCGAGTAGTCGAGGTAGAGCATCGAGGCGACGGCGTCGACGCGGAAGCCGTCG
>JALOLB010000442.1 GCA_025456225.1 Thermoanaerobaculaceae bacterium | reverse complement strand
CGCGCTGGCCGAGCACATCCGCGTGACGGTGCTGCACGAGACGGCGCACTTCTTCGGCTACACGGAGGGCCAGCTCCGGAGCATGGGGCTGGCCTGAGGCCCCCCCGGGCTGCTGCGGCGCGCGCAGCGTCGAGAACCACGTACCGACGTCCACGGGTCCGGTCCGGAGTTGGCCGCTAAGGTGTCACCAGCCAGCCAGCCGGCTCGGCAAGCGCCCGACCGTCGGCCGCCGCGAACGGCGGTTCATCGAGCGCCTCGGAGCCGCCGGGTGCGACGATGCGGTGGTCGGTGTGGGCAGGCGCGGGCGCCTCGCGCTCGAGTTCACCCGGGAGGCCGAGAACGCGGCGCGCGCCGTCGGCAGCGCCGTCGCCGACGTGCGTGCGGCAGTGCCCGATGCCGTGCTCACCGAGGCGTCTCCCGACCTCGTCGGCCTCACCGACGTGGCATCGCTCCTCGGGGTCACGCGGCAGAACGTGCGCAAGCTCATCGTCTGCTGCGACGCCCGCGAGCCGGTGCCCGTGCACGCGGGCAAGCCCACGATCTGGCGCCTTGCAAGGGTGCTGCGGTGGCTCGCCCGGGAGAAGCGCTACCCCATCTCACCCGAGCTGCTCGAGGTGGCCGAGGCGACGATGCAGGTCAACCTCGCTGTGGAGGCGAGGGACGCCGACCCGCGCGCCCAGGCGGAGATCGCCGCGCTCCTGGCGTAAGGGCCGGCGCGCCGCCGCCGGGCTACTTGCCGCGCTGGTGGGAGAGCCGTATGAGTCCGGGTCCGGCGCGCCGGCCGGTGAGTCAGCTCAGCACCTTCACCCCATGCCCCTGCGGCCGCGCGGCGGTGGCGTCGAGCTCGGCCAGGGGCGGGACGAAGATGACCGCCCCCTGTGCGGTGCACCTGCGGCGCACCGCACGATGACGAGCCTGCGGCGGTCATTCACGGCCGCGGGTGAGCAGCACGCGCAGCTGGAACGGGCCTTGCATGTGGGTGCCGCGGGCGTGGTCCTTGGAGCGGATGTTGGACCAGGCGTCGCCGGTCCACAGCAGGTCGGTCCCCCAAGCGAGCAGCACGCCGCCCGAGCTCAAGGCCCTGGGCGCCGAACTCGGTGACGCACTGGCGCAGACGCCGGCAGGAGCGACGGCTCTCGTCGCCGTCGCGGCAGCGCGTCGGTCTCGCGCTCTCATCACCCGGCCGCCCGTATCGACAGGGGAAGAGGGAATCGTTGCTGGTTGACGTTCGGCCTGAGAGCTTGACGCTGCACGCTCACCGCGCATAATGGACTCACTGTCCCCGTGCTTCGGCGCGGGGCGCGAAGCCGCCCTCGGGCGGCTTCTGCTTTTTCCGGGCCAATGTCATCCGGGGGGGTTGACGTGGAGTCACCGCGCCCGCGGACGCGGGTCTACATCGACGGCTTCAACTTCTACTACGCCGCCTTCCGGCGGGGTGCCTTCACGGATCACAAGTGGCTCGACCTCGTGCGCTTCTGTGAGAAGGCGCTGCCGCGCAATGACATCGAACTCGTGCGCCTCTTCACTGCTCGCCTCGACCCGTCTCGCGGACGCGCTGGGCAGCGTTCCCGGCAAGATGCGTATCTTGAAGCGCTGGCGACGCTGCCGCGCCTCACCATCCACTTCGGCGAGTTCGTCGAGCACGCCAAGTGGCAACGGCTCGTCCGCGCGCCGGTCGGCGGAACGCGCACTGACGAGGTCTGGGTTCCGGAGGAGAAGGGATCGGACGTCAACCTGGCGTCGCATCTCATGCTCGATGCCTTCCGCGGGGCGTTCGATGTGGCTGTTGTGGTCTCCAACGATGCCGATCTGCTTGAACCGGTGCGGATGGTCCGTGAGGAGCTGGGTCGGACTGTTGGCGTGCTGAAGGTCGAGGGCGGCCAGAAGCGCTGCATCTTCAGCGGACGGGCGGACTTCATCCGGACGGTGCGTCGCGGGCATTTCGCGGCCGCGCAGCTGCCACATGAGCTGACGGACTCACATGGACGCCGGATCTCGAAGCCACGGGAGTGGTGGCAGAGCGGTCTATCCCAGCACCTTCACCCCGTACCCCTGCAGCCGGGCGGCGGTGGCGTCGAGCTCGGCCGGGGGGTTGGACCAGGCGTCGCCGGTCCACAGCAGGTCGGTCCCCCAGGCGAGCAGCACGCCGCCCGAGCTCAAGGCCCTGGGCGCCGAACTCGGTGACGCACTCACGCAGGTGCCGGCAGGAGCGCCGGCTCTCGTCGCCGTCGCCGTACCAGGGGCCGAGGCGCATGACCTTGGTGGACCGGTAGTCGGTGGGGATGCCCCAGGCAGCTGGCTGCACCGACTTGTTCCTGCGCATGCGCTCGAGGAGCTTGAGGGCGACGGAGAATGCACCGGAATTGCACTGAATGGCACGTTGGTCGCACCTTGGCCGTGCAATTCAGGGTTCATGCTCGAGCGGTCGCGAACCAGCGCGCACCGCGTCCCTTGCCACGAACCTCGACCAGCCCATCGCGGCGCAGCTCGCTCATGAGCCCTTGGAGCTGGCGGCGAGAATGGGACGGCAGCACCTGCTGGATCTCCGCGAGCGGACAACCGCCGCTACCGCTGTCCACGACGTGTGTAAGCAGCAACTGCTTGTTCGTATCGCGGTCAAGGCCGCGCATGCGCGTGTACGTTCCCGCTGCGGCCGCGAACTGGTAGTAGCGGCGCGAGAGCACGTAGCGGGTACCGCGGCCTCTGCCGACTGACTCGACCACTCCCATTCCTCGCAGACGCTGCGCGCTCGACGAGAGGTCTGGAGGGAGCTTGTCCCCTTGGTCCGCGAGGTCCAGCACCATCAAGTCGCGGGTTGAGAACGTCCTCAGCGTTTCTTCGCCCACGCGTTCAAGGAACCGCACGAAGAGCGGATTGCGGATGCTGCCTCGGAGAAGGACGCCGACCTGGTGTTCATCGGTCTGAGAGTAGTCGGGGCGCGGCTTGCTCTCCCGAATGCAGGACTCGAGCATGCGTCGTACTCCCTGGCCTGAGCGGTCGACCATGACCGCCCCCTGTGCGGTGCACCTGCGGCGCACCGCACGACGGTCGCAGTATCTGTGGCGCTCCCTTCGTGGCCGCATCTGGGAGCATCACCAGCCTTCGGGCTTCGTGATCGCCCTGCCGTCGGTGGTCATGATGGGGTTTGGCAGCAGGTGCTCGGGCAGCTTGCCGGGGCTGATCTTGAAGTCGGCGTCGACGTGGCGCCGAAAGGCGTGATTGGCTCGGTAGGGAGGGAAGAGGCAGTAGAGCTTCAGCTCTGGTCGGAGTCGACGCGCCGTCTTGAGCGCAGGGATGAGGTCGGTATCGCCGGACATGAGGGTGAGCGCCGAGCAGTCCCTTTGTGCCGCTGCCTCGACGATCGCTGCGGCGATGGCTGCGTCTGTCTCCTTCTCTTCGTGCCGTCGGAGACGAACCTCACACGTCCGGGACTGGTAGCGGATGTCCTTGGGCTTGAAGACCCCGAGGTGTGGTGCGACGCCGGTGGTGCGCAAGGCGTCGATGTACCGCTCGTGGCGGGCGACGGTGCCCGGACGGTTTGATTCGATGTGATGTGCCAAGGCGCTGAAGTAGTCGATCTCCGCTATGTGGGCGCCGTTACCGATGGTGTGGAGCAGGGACTCGCACAGAGAGCGGATGTCGAGCCAGCGGCAGTCGATGCCGCCTTTGCGCCGTGCTTCTCTTATGGCGTGGTACAGGTTGAACCCGTCCACGAGGAAGCGGACTGACGTTGACATTGCCCCCCAGAAAGAAGAAACCCCCGGGATCGCAACCCCGGGGGGACCAGGGAGCCGGAGCCCCGCTGGCGATGAACGATTCTCATGGTGCCACCGCCGACGCAAGGCGTCAATGCGCGGACCGCCGCCGGCGGGTTGACCTTGGCGCCGGCTGGTGAGTCCATCCCCCGCAGGGTCCGCTCTGGCTGCGCAACGTCCACCTCGAGCGGCCATCGTCAGCCTTGAGGCGCCACCTGTGCTCCCGCAGACTCGGTGCATGCATCCCGCCGGCCCTCATTCCCCACGGAGATCTCACCGCCGAGTCGTGGACGCCGCGCGCATCGTCACCCTCGTGCGGTTGCTTCTCCGTTGCGCAACTCCCGGGAAGGAGTACACTTGCGTCAATCCTCCCCGCCGTTTGGGTCACTCCGAACCGGCGGGGCTTCTCTTTGGTCCGTCTGCCTCAGACCGCTGGTCGCCGTGCGATCTCGGCGCGTCATCGTCTTTCTCGACTTCCAGAACGTCTATCACCGCGCTCGTGAGACGTTCTTTGGTCGGGACGCTCCG
>JALOLB010000194.1 GCA_025456225.1 Thermoanaerobaculaceae bacterium | reverse complement strand
ACACCCTCCCGCCCGTCCACCACCTCGTCACGGGAGGGAGGGCGGACTCTCGACTCTCGACTCTCGACTCTCGACCTCGTCGCTGCCATTGGGCTGGTCGTCCTCGCGGTGGGGCTGGCGGGATGCGGGGGCGGTGAGCCGCCCGCACCCACCGCGTCGCGGTTCGAGGCGGTCCAGGCCACGGCGGCGCCGGCCGCGCTCGAGCGCTGGTGCGATGTCTACACGCCGGGCGCGGGGGCGCCGCGGCTCGAGCTGCCACAGGTGGCGCCGGCCCGCGCCGGGTCGCCCGCTTTCACCCTTCCCGCGGACAGGTGGGTGTGGCTGAACCTCTGGGCCACCTGGTGCGTGCCCTGCAAGCGCGAGATGCCCCTGCTCGTGAAGTGGCGCGACCAGCTCGTCAGGGACGGCGTGCCCTTCGAGCTGGTCTTCCTCTCGGTGGACGACACGGCCGAGGGGCTGGCGCGCTTCTTCGGCGAGCACCCGCTCGTGGCCCCCGACCCGTCCCTCCGCCTGCTCCAGCCCAAGAGCCTGGATGCCTGGCTGAAGCGGTACGAGCCCGAGCCGTCCGGGGCGGTTCCCGTGCACCTCATCGCCGCCCCCGGCGGAGCCGTGCGCTGCGTCCGCGCCGGCGCCATCCGCGACGGCGACTACGCCACCGTGCGCGCCCTCATGCGGTAGACGCAGGCTGCCAGGGCCGCCAGGCTGATCCCGGCGACGCCGAGGCCCGCAAAGAACCAGAACGGCCGGTACTCCAGCTCGACGGCGTGCGTGCCCGCAGCCAGGGGGATCGCGAAGGCCTGCCCCGGGGCGCGGGTGACGTCCTGCCGCCGCCCGTCGACACGCACCTGCCAGCCGGGGAAGAACGGGTTGGCCACGACCAGGGTGTCGCCGGTGGCCGTCGTGGCGCGCAGCCGCCATCTGGCGGGCGTGCGGCTCTCGATGGCCACCTCGCCGCCGCGCGCCAGGCGCGCCCGGGGCAGCGCCGAGCGGTTCTGGAGCAGCCGGCCGTCGGGGCCCCGGTACACCTCCTCGAGGTCGCACCCCCACTGCCTGCCCAGCTCGGCGGCGGGGCCGCGGAGCGCCGGTGACGCCAGCACGTACTCGACGTTCCAGAACGACAGCAGTGGGCCCGGGTTCCGCATCGTTTCGGGCCGCACCACGAGCTCGCGGACCGGCGCCACCTCGGCCCACTGGCGGCGCCACCCGAGCGGCGCCAGGGCGTCGTAGCCCCGCACGTCTTCGAGCTTCTCCGGTGTGGCGAGGTTGGGTGGCAGCATGTGCCCGAGGGGCAGCACGCGGAAGCTCCCCGGCGTCGCTGCCAGCCGGTCGAGGAGCGGGGTGGTCATGCGCAGCAGCCCGGGTGGCGTCACAGCGTGGACGCCGCGCGCCGCGAGCAGCAGCTCCCCGAATGCCGCGAGGACGGCCAGCGGCGCCAGCACGCGCAGCACCTGGCGACGGCCCCGCGCCCGCAGCCACGCCCGCAGGCGGTCCAGGGCACCCGCCGCCAGCATGGCGAGAGGCAACGGCAGCACGAGCAGCACCCGCGTCCAGTAGATCGGCGTGTGGTCGGCCAGCAGCCGCGACACGGGGCCCGAGAACGCCATCATCGTCATCGCCGGCAGCATCCAGGCGGCCGTGCGGGCAGCACGTCCCCGGCACAGCACCATGCCGGCGGCAGCGAGAACGAGCGTGACGAGCGACACCGTGATCGCCGTCTCGACCTGATTGCCGACCGGCGCGTCCGGCACGACCAGTCGCACCAGGGTCCGCCAGGGCAGGGTCGCGCAGTGTCGGCCCTCCCCGCTCGCCCACGCCTCGCTCTGCAGGAGGTACTCGACGAACGGCAGCACCAGCGGCGCCGCCAGACCCGCCCCCAGCAGCGCGGGCCCGAGCGTGCGTCCGAGGCCGCGCCGGCCGGCCCGACCCAGCACCCACGCCCCGGCCAGGAGCGCGATCAGGAGCAGCGTCTCGGGGTGCCCCCCCACGAACGCCAGCCACACCGCCGCGACGAGGGCCACGAGGGAGCTCGGGTGCGGCTCGCGGGCGACCCGCTGCGCCGCCCACAGCACCCACGGCGCCGCCGCGGCCACCAGGGTGTGGGGATGCTCGAGCCACGCCACGAAGGCGCCCGACATCCCGAACGAGACCGCGCCGAGAGCCGCCGTAAGGCGCGAGCGCCCGAGGTCGCGCAGCCACAGGTACGTCCCTGCGACCGCGACCAGGAGACGCAGGAGAAGGGAGAGGTTCCATCCCCGTTCGACGCCGAGCAGCAGGGCCGGCCAGACGAGCGGCGAGGCGAGCGCCGACTGGGCGTTTCCGAGCAGCGGCACGCCCCCGTCCTGATAGGGGTTCCACAGGGGCAGCCGCCCGGCGGCCAGCTCCCCCCGGGCGAGCTGCAGCCATGGCACGAACTGCTGCGCCGGATCCGCCAGGTCCACGTTCCCGGAGCGGTGCTCGGCAAGGAACGGCTGCCAGGGGAACGCGAGGGAGCGGATGTCGCTCGACAGCAGCAGCCCCCGGTGCATGCCGAGCCCCAGCCACACGGCGCCCGCCAGCAGCGTCAGCGCACCCGCCCATCGGAATCGCCCGACGATCGCCCTCACCGGCATGCCATCCTGAGGCTAGGGTGGTCCCGGCCCAGCGTCAACTCCTCGCTGCCGGCCGTCTGCTAGCATCGGCCCGTGGGCGGCAGGGCGACGCGGCTGATGCGACTGGCGCTGGCGGGCCTCGCTGTCGTCCTGGCCGCACCTCTGCCCGCGCTCGATCCGACGCTCCAGATCTCCCAGTACCACCTGCAGGTCTGGGGCGACGTGGACCTCCCGTCACCGATCATCACCCAGCTCCTGCAGGCCAGGGACGGGCACCTCTGGATCGGCACGCCGGAAGGGCTGGCGCGCTTCGACGGTGCGCGGTTCGACGCGTTCACGCCCGTCACCACCGACGGCGTGGTGCCCAGCTACATCCTGGCCCTGGCCGAGGATGCCACGGGCGTCCTGTGGATCGGCACGGCCAACGGGCTCGTGCGCTTCTGGGACGGGACGTTCACCCACTTCTCGGCCCGCGACGGGCTGCCCCAGGACGTCGTGATGAGCCTCGCCGCGGCCCCGGACGGGTCGGTGTGGATCGGCACCAACGGGGGCGGGCTGTGCCGGTTGCGCGAGGGCCGCTTCACGACCCTGACCACCAGGGACGGGCTGGCCAGCGACTACCCCATCGCCCTGCAGGTGGATCGGGAGGGGAGCCTGTGGATCGGCCACCTCCGCAGCGTCGACCGGTGGCGCGACGGGCGGATCCAGACCGTGCTCCCCGCGGGCCGCCTCGTCCCGTCCCCGCCCGGGACCGACGCGAGGCTCCTCACGCCCGCGGGTCCCGCGGTCTGGCGGGACGGCGGGATCGTACCGGACCCGGGGACTCCGGCAGGCGCATCGAGGTTCCTCGACGACCGGGACGGCAACCTCTGGCTCGGAGTGGCCGGCCGCGGGCTCTGCCGCTCGCGCGGCGGCCAGGTCGCGTGCTCGGGTCTGGAGTGGATCCTGCCGCAGGCCGAAGGCGCTCCGCCGATCGACGTCGAGGCGCTGATCGAGGATCGAGCCGGCAACCTCTGGGTCGGCACCGACCGGTCCCTTGTGTGCATCTCCAGCCCGAGAGTGGTTCCATTCGGACCTCGCGAGGGGTTCCCCAGCGAGTCGGCCCGCACCGTGGTCGAGGACCGCACCGGGCACCTGTGGGCCGGCGGTCCCGACGGGCTCCTCGTCCCCACGGGAGCTGGCTGGCGCCTGGCCACGGCCAGGGACGGGCTCCCGGCCAACCACGTCACCTCCCTGCTGGCGGCGCGCGACGGCTCGGTCTGGGTTGGCACCGAGGCCGGCCTTCGAGTCTGGGAAGGAGGCCGGCTCGAGTCGCCCCCCGAGCCCCTCCCGCGCAGCCGCGCCCCCGTGCTCGCCCTCGAGGAGGACGCCACCGGGAGCATCTGGGTGAGCCTGCGCGACGAGGGGCTCGTCAAGGTGGGTCGTGGCGCCCCCCAGGTCTTCACCGAGAGGGACGGCCTCACCGACCGCCGGATCGGCGCGATCCTGCCCGCCTCGGACGGCAGCGTGTGGGCGGGCGGCACGGCCGGCCTCAACCGCCACCGGAACGGCCGCTGGGAGCGCTGGACGACATCCGACGGTCTCGCCGCCAACTACGTGCTGACCCTTCACGAGGATCGTGAGGGCACGCTCTGGATCGGCTCCTGGGGCGGCCTGTCGCGGCTGCGCGACGGGCGGCTGACCGCCTGGACCCCGCGACACGGCCTCCCCACCGACATCGTCTACCAGCTCCTGGAGGACGACCGGGACCACCTCTGGCTGGGCACCCCGGCGGGGGTGCTCGCGGTCGCCAGGGCGGAGCTCGAAGCGGTGGCCGGCGGCGCCCAGGAGCGCCTGCAGGGTCGCCTCCTCACCGAGGCGGACGGCATGCGGGGCCGCCAGTGCTTCGGCACCACCCAGCCGGCCGGGGTGAGGACCCGCGACGGACACCTCTGGTTCGCAGCGCAGAACGCCCTGGTGCGCGTGGACCCGCCCCGCGCCCTGCAGGCCGAGCCCGCCCCGGCCGTGGTGCTGGGGGAGATCCTGGTCAATGGCGCTCCCCAGCAGAAGGGCGCCGGCGTCCTCGTCCCCCCTGGACGCCGCTCGCTGGAGGTGACCTTCACGGCACCGGTGTTCGAGGCGCCGGAGCGGGTCCGGTTCCGCTGCCGCCTGGTCGGGTTCGACGAGGAGTGGCAGGAGCTGGGAGACCGCCGGGCCACCATCTACACCAACCTGCCGCCGGGACGGATGCGCTTCGAGGTCGCCGCCGCCCACGGCAGGAGCGACTGGGGGCCGGCCACGGGCTTCGCCGTCCACGTGCGGCCACGCTTCCGGGAGACGTGGGGCTTCCCGGTGCTGGTCGTCCTCGGCGCTGCGCTCGCCACCGCGGGCGCCGTGCGGTGGCGCCTGCGCGCCCTCGAGCGGCGGCGGCGCGAGCTCGAGGCGCTGGTCTCCGAGCGCACCGCCCAGCTCGCCGAGGCCAACCGCGAGCTCGAGCGCCTGGCCAGCGAGGACGGCCTCACCCGCCTCGCCAACAAACGCACCTTCGAATCGTTCTACTCCGACGAGCACCGGCGGGCCACCCGCAACGCGGCGCCGCTGTCGGTGATCATGCTCGACGTTGACTGCTTCAAGCGCTACAACGACCGGCACGGGCACCTGGCGGGCGACGAGTGCCTGCGCGCCGTGGCCGCCGTCCTCCGCGAGAGGGTCCGGCGGGCCGGCGACCTGGTGGCCCGCTACGGGGGCGAGGAGTTCGTCATCGTCCTCGCCAACGCCGACCTCGAGGGCGCCCGGCTGGTGGCCGAGCAGGTGCGCCAGGCCGTGGAGGCACTCGGCCTGCCGCACGGCGCCTCCGACGTCGCCCCGCACGTCACGATCAGCCTCGGCGTCGCGAGCCGCGTCCCGCGCATCGGCGACGACCCCGCAGCGCTCGTGGCCGCCGCGGACACCCAGCTCTATCGAGCAAAGGCCGCGGGGCGGAACCGCGTCTGCGCCAGGGAAGAGAGTGATCGGTGATCGGTGGTCAGTGATCAGTAGTCAGTGATCGGTGAGCAGAGGCCGGCCCGACCACCCGCCCCCCAGACGCCACCTACCGGTCCCCGGCCACTGCCTCTGACCACCGAGCACCGATCACAAACTCCTACCTCTGCTCTGATCACCAATCACTGCCGATCACGGCGCGGAGGCGGGCGTAGCCGGTGCGGGAGACGGGGATCTTGCTGCCGTCGGCGAGGACGGCCAGACGGCTGTCGCGGGCGTACAGCTCGAGGCGGGACAGCCGCGCCACGTTGAGCAGGAAGCAGCGGTGCACGCGCACGAACCGCGCCGGGTCGAGCTGCGCTGCCAGGTCGTTGAGGGTCGATGTCTTGCGGATTCTCCTGGCCCCTGACCGCACGACCACGCAGTCGTCCTGCGACTCGATGACGTCGACGGCCTCCAGGGGCAGAATCTCGACGCGACCACCCTCACGGACGATCAGGCGCGTGGCCGTACCCGCCTGGGGAGCCGCCGCGGCCTGCAGGGCGGCCGAGGCAACCTGGCGGGGTCGGCCGAGGCGCTGGCGGGCGCGGGCGAGCGCCTGCCCCAGCCGCTCCGGCGCCACCGGCTTGAGCAGGTAGTCCACGGCCTGCACCTCGAACGCCCGCACCGCATACGCGTCGTAGGCCGTGACGAAGACGACCGCCACGTCCCGCTCCACGAGCTCCAGCACGTCGAAGCCGGAGAGCCTGGGCATCTGCACGTCGAGCAGCAGCACGTCGGGGTGCAGCTCCTCGACGGCCCGCACCGCCTCGAAGCCGTTGGCGCACTCGGCCACGACCTCCACCCCGTCCTCCGCCGCCAGGTACTCCCGCAGCAGCGCCCGCGCCGGGGCCTCGTCGTCGACGATCGCGACACGCAGGGTGCTCATGGGCTCGGCAGTGCTCCCGCGCGCCCATCGGCCTCACCCGGCACCGCGACCCGCACCGTGAACCGGCCGTCTCCCGACTCCACCCCGACCTGCGCCGCCGGGCCGTGCAGCGCGGCCAGGCGGGCACGGACACTCGCCAGGCCCACGCCCTCGCCGTGGCGGGGCGTGCCCTCCGGGTCGAAGGGGTTGCCGACCTCGAGCCGCACGCCCCCCGCTTCCCGGCGGGCGACCAGGTGCACCGTGCCGCCCTCCACGAGCTGGGAGATGCCGTGCTTGATCGCGTTCTCGACCAGGGGCTGGAGAATGAGCGGCGGCACCATCACGCCCTCGAGCCCGGCCTCCACCGACCGCTCCACCCGCAGGCGGGAGCCGAAGCGCGTCTGCTCGATGGTGAGGTACCGGTCCACCAGCTCCAGCTCCTCCCGGAGCGGAATCGCCCGCTCCCCCCGCAGCCGCAGGATGTCCCGCAGGAACACCGCCACCACCTGGCACATCTGCCGGGCCGCCGCCGGGTCGCTGCCGACCAGGGCGCTCACGGACGTGAGGGCGTTGAAGAGGAAGTGCGGGTCGAGCTGCGCCTGCAGCGCCTTGAGCTCGGCCTCGGCAGCTCGTGCCCGGGCTTCCAGGAGGTGGGTCTCGACCCTCTGGCTCTCCTCGAGGCCGATGAGCAGGTAGTGCAACGCCGCGACGAGGAGGTAGATCACCACACCGGCGACGAGCATCACGGGGATGAACTCGTGGGTACGATCCAGCACCCGCGCGAGCACCCGCACCGGCTCGAGCAGCACGAGCCAGGTGTCGATCACGAACAACCACAGCAGGCCCGTGAGCACCACCGCGAACAGGTGCGAGCTCAGTACCTTGCCCAGCACGCCGGCGCGCAGGGGCGCCGCCTTGCAGGGGTAGAACGCCGCCAGGCACATGAAGCCGTAGATCACCGCCGGCAGCACGGCCACGGCCGCCGCCTCCGGCCAGGAGACCCGCGCGGCGAGCCGCACCAGGCCGACCAGGAGCACGACCACCGAGGCCCACGCCCCCAGGTACGGCCCCAACCTCCCCCGTCGCGCCAGAATCGGGTGCACGCGCTACTCCGCTTTCCGTTCCGCTACGC
>JALOLB010000441.1 GCA_025456225.1 Thermoanaerobaculaceae bacterium | reverse complement strand
CGATCTGCTCGACGTCCAATGCCCGATAGCTCAGCCGCTGGCCCTCGAAGACCACGAGCTTATGCAGAACGTTGTAGACCGTGCCGTCGTCGATGCTCGGGGGCATCGCCTGGGCGCGAGCCTCCTGGGAGACCACCGCAGCGGTCCAATCGGGCTGCCCCCCTTCGAGAAAGGGATAGGCATTGGGGTCGAAGAGCCTGCCCCTCCGAGGCGGAAGCACCAGCGTTCCGTGCTTCACCCCGAAGAACACAGCGCGGTAGACCGCCAGCAATTGCCCGTAGGCCCCGAACCGATGGTGCATCGATTCAGGGTGCGCGCCGGCGTCCTGGCTCAATCGCTCGGACAACCCGAAGAGGCTGAGATGCTCCGCATAGGTGGGATGCTCCACGGGCAGGAGCCCTTGGTCCTCGGCGTACAGCAGGAACACCAGGCGCAGGACCACGCTCAGCACGCCCTGGTAGAAGTGATCGCCCTCCGCCTCCAAGGCCGGACGCAGCCAGTCCAGGCGTCCGCCCGTGCAGTCCCGTGCGGAGGCGGACTCGAACCCCGCTACAAGGATCTCGACCGCCTCGAAGACTTGCTTGGCAAGCTCGAGGGTGACGTCGGCCTGGCGCCGCCGGCTCTCGGCCAGGAGCCCCTCGAGCGTGAACTGCGGCGCGGCCTGGTAGGCGCGACGCGCATGCAGGAGCAGGTCGAGCGCGGCCAACACCGGACGCCCTGCGGGCTCTCGCATGTCCCGCACCCGGAAGGTCAGGTGCCCGGTCGTCTCGCCAGCGGGGGCGTAGAGGAGCCGCACGCACTCCCCATTCGCCAACAGGCCAATCGGGATGCCAGCGTTCCGAAGCAACCGCTCGAACTTTGCGGTCGGGGGATACCGCCACGGGCCCGTGATGGCCTCGGGTTGATCGAGATCAATTCCGGGGATGTCCCACACGAGAACAAAGTACGGATTCGCCCCCGTGCTCGTGCTCGTGCTCGTGCTCGTGCTCGGATCGTCGAACACCGCAAAGGGATCGTCGGAAACAAACGGGCCTCGTCCCAACGCGAAGCTCGGACGAATCTCCTGCCCGCCCTCCGGCGCGTAGAAGCTCAGCTCCTGCGGCAGCTCGGCGCGCGGCACGAACATCCCGGCCTGGTCGTAGCCGAGGAAGTCGCGAAAGAACCCTTCCGTGCTCTTGAACCGTGGGGCGTCGTTGCCGCCCGTGAGCTGAGCCTCGAACGCTGTGGATAGCTCGGGGCGGAGCTCTGGGGCGATCTGCGCGTCGGCGAAAACTGGTACGCTGAAGACGAGCCCTTCGATGGGCTGCGCAAGGCCGAGCCATTCCTCGTGGAAGCGAACGTCGCGGTCTTTCATGGCCGCCCCCCCGAGAGAGAGCTCACCACGGAGGCACGGAGACACGGAGGTCGGAGATTTCTTTTGTTGGTGCGACGGTGATGAATCGAGGTTCTCGGGCAACGACAACCCCCAATCCTCTCCGTGTCTCCGTGTCTCCGTGGTGAATTCTCCCCCCGCCCTCATGCCATCGCCCCCGGCCACACGACCACGAGCCCGACCGGTGTAAGCCGCGTCATCTTGACCTCGTACAGCGCCTCGATGGCCTCGGGCTCGGAGATCAGCTCCTTGGCGGCGTCCCCGCGTCGCCTCTCGAGGTGCTGCAGGTCCAGCTCCACCTGCCGCTTCTGGTCCTTGTCCTGCACATCGAAAAGGGTGTGCTGGCGCAGGTTGGCTTCTGCCTTGTCGATGGCAACCTGCTGGCGCTGCAGCAGGGTGCGCATGTCGTCGGCTTCCTTCCGGGCGCGCTGCACGAGTCCCTTCTTCGCCTCGACGGCCAGGGCATCGGCCTCGGCCTCAAGGTGGGGCCACAGTGCCTTGAAGAGAGCATCGCCGTGGCTGCTGACGCGGGTCGAGATGGTCTTGTTGGGCGCCACGGCTCCGGTAGCGAGCAGCTTCTCGGCGAGGGCTACGGCGCGCGTCGCGGTAACGCGATCCTTGTACGGCTCGACTTCCCACCGTCTCGTCGGGTGCGATCACCGCCGTGACGCGGGCCAGGTCATGGGCGCCGAACCCCTGCGCGAGAAAGCGGTCGAGGATGCGCTTCACGAAGGGGTGCGCCAGGTGGAGCTGCTCGGCATCTTCGGACAGCGTGGTCAGCGGATGGAACGTCACCGGACGCGGCGGCTTCTGCCGCCACTCCCAAAATGGCTCGGTCCGTCCACGCGGCGGGCGCAGCGTGTCGAGCGTGCGTTCCCACGAGCGATCCAGGGCCGGAAGCTCGAACGTGGGTCGCTTGTCACTCGTCTCCCCGGCAGACTTGAGCGCCGCAGCCCCTGCAAGGGAGAGCCCGATCTCGACCACGCCACGCAGGGACTCCGGGGCCACCTCGAGCGTACGCCGCGACGTCTCCAGCCTGCGCGCCGCACGGTCGATCTCCTTGCGGAGCTCGTCGAGGTCCTTGCGCTGGTCCTCGAGCTCCGCATCGACGGTCGCGGTCTTGGCATCGGTGCCGATCTTGTCGACCTCGGTCTTGGTTTTTGGGGAGATGCCGTCCTGGAGCGTGGTCTCGATCTGCTGCAAGAGCACGGCGCCAAGCGAGCCGAGCTCGCGTTGCACGGTGTCCACCTTGCGGATCACGGTCTCGAGCACCTGGTCTTCCACACGATCCGGGTACAGGAAGTAGTGGCATCGAACCTCGTCCGCCGGTTGCAGCGTGCGGTCGATGCGTCCGTTGCGCTGCTCCAGGCGCGCCGGATTCCAGGGGATGTCGAGGTGGAAGAGGTCCGCACAGTGGGCCTGCAGGTTCACACCTTCGCGGGCGGCGTCGGTGGCCACCAGGATGCGGATCGGATGCTCATCGGGCGGGCTGTTGAAGGCGCGCTGCACCTCGTCGCGCGCCTCGTCCCCCATGCCGCCGTGGTACGTCATGACCCGGCGCTCGGCATCGTCGGTGTGCGCGATGGCCTGGGCGAGCAGGTCCACGTAGTAGCGCTTCGTGTCGGCATACTCGGTGAAGAGGATCACGCGACGGGATGACCAGCGA
>JALOLB010000440.1 GCA_025456225.1 Thermoanaerobaculaceae bacterium | reverse complement strand
GCCGGACAAGTACGGCAAGGTGGTGCGGGTGCTCAAGCGCCGGCGCGCGACGCTGGTGGGGCGGTTCGTGCCCAACCGGGTGCAGCCGTTCGTGCTGCCGCACTCGAGGCGGGTCAAGGCGCGGGTGCTGCTGGCGCCGTTCGAGGGCGAGGCGCCGCGCGAGGGGGAGCTCGTGGAGGTGGTGATCTCCGAGTTCGGCGAGGGCGGGCTGCTGGAAGGCCGCCTGCTGCGCCGCCTGGGGATGGCCGGCGAGCCCGGGGTGGCGGAGGAGGTGGTGCTGGCCGAGGCGGGGATCCCGGTGGAGTTCCCGCCGGGGGCGCTTCAGGAGGCGGCGGGGCTGCCGGACGAGGTGCAGCCGGAGGACCTCGAGGGGCGGACGGACTTCCGGGCCCAGCCGGCGGTGACCATCGACCCGGAGACGGCCAAGGACCACGACGACGCGGTGACGGCGTTCCGCGGGCCGCGCGGCGGCATCGAGGTGTTCGTGCACATCGCCGACGTCTCGCACTACGTGCGGCCGGGCACGGCGATCGACGCGGCGGCGCGGGAGCGCGGCACCAGCGTCTACCTGCCGGGGCTGTGCGTGCCGATGCTGCCGGAGGCGCTCTCCTCGCACCTGTGCTCGCTGCGCGAGGGGGTGGACCGGCTCACGTTCACGGTGCGCTTCCTGGTCACGCCGCAGGGGGGCGTCGAGGGCTACCGGGCCGAGCGGGGGGTGATCCGCTCGCGGCGGCGCTGCGCCTACGGCGAGGTGCGGGGGTGGATCGAGGACCGCGCCTGGCCGGAGGATCTCCCCGAGGACGCGCGGCGGTCGCTGGAGCTGGCGGCGGAGGCGGCGCAGCGGCTGCAGCGCCGGCGCCGGGAGCGGGGATCGATCGACTTCGACCTGCCGGAGCCGGAGATCCTGCTCGATCCCGAGGGGTTCATGACCGGGATGCGGGTGGGGGAGCGCAACGTGGCGCACCGGCTCATCGAGGAGCTCATGGTGGCCGCCAACGAGTGCGTGGCGCGCATCCTCCAGCTCGGGCGTTGGCCGGCGCTGTTCCGGATCCACGAGCGGCCGGCGCCGGGAAGGCTCGCGGAGCTGGCGGCGATCCTGGCGGAGTTCGGGCTGGAGCTGAAGGGGGACCTCGAGGAGCTGCCGCCCAAGGCGCTGCAGAAGGTGCTCGACGCGGTGGCCGGCCGGCCGGAGGAGCGGCTCATCAACGCCCTGACGCTGCGGGCGCTGGCCCGGGCCGCGTATCACCCCGAATGCCGCGGGCACTACGCCCTGGCCACCGACTACTACCTGCACTTCACGTCGCCGATCCGGCGCTACCCGGACCTGGTGGTGCACCGCATGCTGGCCCAGGCACTGGCGGGGCGCGTGCTCCAGGGCGGGCCGCGCAAGCTGGTCGAGTACGAGCTCGAGGAGCTGGCGCCGCACTGCTCGTTCACCGAGCGGCGGGCCGAGGAGGCCTCCCGCGAGGCGATCCGCTGGAAGCAGGCCGAGTACATGCGCGGGCGGATCGGCGAGGTGTTCGGCGGGCACGTCACGGGGGTGGTGGCGTTCGGGCTGTTCGTGGCGCTCGACGAGCTGTTCGTCGAGGGGCTGGTCCACGTCAGCACGCTCACCGACGACATCTACCGCTACGACGACAAGGGGCACCGGCTGGTGGGCAGCCGTCTGGGGCGGGTGCTGCGCCTCGGGGACCCGGTGCGGGTGCGGGTGAAGGAGATCGACGACGAGACGATGGAGGTCAAGCTGGAGCCGCTCCTCCCGCCCCTGGCCGGGGTGCGGAGTCCGGGGCCCGGGGCCCGCAAGGACAGGCCCCTGGCTCGTACGCCGGCCCAGCGCCGCAAGTCGCGCTCCCGCCGCTAGGCTGCAAGGTGGGCGCCGCACTCCGTGCGGCGCATCCGGGCGTTGTGCGCCCGGCCGGCGCCCGGCCGGCGCCCGGCGGGCGCCGATGCGCGGCCCGGAGGTCCGCGCCCACCTTGTCGACAGGGGATCGCGCTGACATCACATGTCGTGTTGCGCGGTCAGCGGCAGCAATCACGTGCGGAGGTGGGCGCGATCGTCCAGGTCGCGCCGTGTCAGATCGCATCCAGCAGTTGCTCGATGGCGGCCTCGAACGGGGCCGGCACCAGGACGTCCACCCAGGCCGTGCCGGGGGCCTCGCCGGCGAACTGCAGCGCCCAGCCGAGGCCGGCGAGCGCCGCCTCGCGAGTGGTGCCGACCACGGGACCGCACTGCCCGGCCCCGCCGTAGGCGTAGCCCACCAGGCGCTGACCCTCCTTGATCTTCGCGAACCGCAGGAAGCGCTGGGTCAGCCAGTACTCGTGGTCCATGGGGCGGGAGATGCCGCGCGTCGCGCGGTCCATGCGCTCGAGGTCGGCGGCGCCGCTGCGGCGGGAGAGCTCGTCAGGGTCCAGCTCGCGGCCGGGGAGGAGCTTGGCGAGCTCGCTGCCGACCTGGCGGGCCGGCTCCGCGGCCAGGCGCAGGCGGTAGACGGGGAACCGCGGCCGCAGGCCGAAGCGGAACGCCGCGGCCTCGTCCGGGCCGCCGCCGAGCAGATGGGCGATGGAGTCGGTGGCGCCCGAGCGCTCGCCGAACGCGAGGGCGCGGCGGATGAGGACGTCGGCGACGCCCTCCTCGCGGGCCTCCGGGAGGATCCAGGGCTGGGTCAGCACGAGCTGGCGCGAGCGGACGTAGGAGGGCAGGAAGCCGACCACGGTCGAGTCCTGGCTGGCGATGAGGAAGCCGTCGGTGTCGAAGTGGGCGAGATGGCCGAGGTCGAGGCGGAGGTCGGTCGGCACGCGGCGGCTCTCCACCGGGGCGCTGCCTTCCCACCCGGGCAGGAGGTTGCGGAGGTGCTCGGCCATCTCGACCAGGGGGTCGAGCCCGACCCGCGACACTGCCTGCACCTTCAGCCTTCCACCCATGACATGCCTCCCTTGCCAAGCAACCCGTCCGCCCCGTCGGGAGCGGCGCCATCCGGGGGGATTGTACCAGCGGAAGGGCCTGGGGGTCGGGAGCGGCAGCGTGGGTCCCAGGATTGTCCGATGGGTTGGGGTCCGGGGTCCGGGTTCCGGGTTCCGACTTGAGCCCCAAGGGGCCTGGTGTCCGAGGTCTTGAGAGCCGTGGTGCCCCCGCGCGCCTCCTGACTCGCCGCCTCAACCCCGGACCCCGGACCCCGGACCCCGCTCCCCAGCCC
>JALOLB010000193.1 GCA_025456225.1 Thermoanaerobaculaceae bacterium | reverse complement strand
CCCCGGCCCGGCGCAGCTCGTGCTCGGCCCCGGCGCCTCCGGCTCGGTGACCGTCGTGGTGGACGTCCCATGGGCTCCCGGTAGCGACACCGCCGCGGTCACGGCGCTCGGCCAGACCCACGGCGGGGCCGACAGCGCGACGCTCGCCAGCACGGCGTCGTCAACCTACTGGGGGCCGATCGCCAGTGAGCCGAACAGCGGCCGCATGGACAACGTCCTCGGCGCCTGGGATGGCAAGGTGTGGTCGATCACCGGCTACGGCGCCAACCTCCAGGTGCGCAGCTACAACCCGGCCACCGACGCGTGGACCGTGGTCGGGACCCCGCCGACCTTTGGCGGCAACTACGCGCGCTCCGGCTGTCAGGCCGGCAGCAAGGTGTACATGTACGGCGACACGTCGACCTCCGGCTTCACCGGGCTGTGGTCCTACGACATGGCCGCCGGTACCTGGCTGCAGGAAGCACCAGGCGGCACCGCGCCCGCCCAGACCGGCATCTGGGCACCCGCCTGGGCCTCCGACGCCGAAACCGGGTACTGCTACCTGACCGGCGGTGCGACCGCACCCGGCGGCGGCAACCTGGCCACCGTCTACGTCTACGACCCGGCCAGCAACGCCTGGCTGACCCCGCTGGCGAGCTTCACGTCGGTGCGCGACTTCCACGCTGCCTGGGTGTTCCGGGATGCCACCAACCGCAAGCTTCTGTGCGTTGCCGGTGGCAGCAACGGTGCCGGCATGGCCAGCACCCAGTGCTACGACTTCACCGCCGGGACCTGGGGCGCCGAGAACGCCGACATCGGCCAGCTTCCCGCCACCCTGTGGGCCATGGGCTACGCCCGGAAGGTGCACGAGGGGGCGACCCAGATCTGGGTGACCGGCGGCGTGCGCGCCGAGGTCCTCACCGCGGCCACCAGCTTCTTCGACGTCGTGGCCGGCGCCTGGGCCAACGACGGCAACCTCCCCTCCGGCGCCGTCTACCGCACCGGCGCCGTCACTCTCGACAACGAGATCTACAACCTGGGCGGCTCGGTTGGCAGCTTCACCTACACCGGTCTCGCCAGCCACCACATCCAGTGCTCAGCTCCGCCCAACATCGACGTCAGCCCGCTCACCCTCGGCGCCACCCAACCCCCCAACTCCACCACCGGACAACCGCTGACCATCGCCAACACCGGCGTCGGTGACCTCACCTGGAGCCTTGTCGAGGAGCCGGGGGGCGGTGCCACAGCCTGCAGCGCCCCGTCCGACGTGCCGTGGCTGTCGGCCCTCGAGACCTCCGGCACCGTCGGAGGCGGCGCCTCGACCGTCTTCGACGTGCTCTACAACTCCACCGGCCTCGCCGACGGCGTGTACACCGCCAACCTGTGCATCTCGAGCAACGACCCCGACCCGGGCCCAGGCAACGAGAGCGAGCTGGTTATCGTGCCGGTGACCCTGACCGTGGAGTCGCCCCAGGTCCCGGCTATCACTCTCGCCAAGACCGTCGGGACCGTCCCGGGGGTGTGCGCTGCGACAACCAGCATCACGGTGAGTGCGGGCACCCAGGTGTTCTACTGCTTCCAGGCGACCAATACCGGCAACGTGACGCTCAACCTGCACGACCTGACAGATTCGAATCTGGGCAGCATCCTTTCTGCTTTCCCCTACGTGCTGGCTCCCGGCGCCTCGTCGCCCCAGGTGATCGTGCCAGACACACCGACCGCGACCGTCACCAACACAGCAACCTGGACCGCCTACAACACCGCACCCATCGACGGTGTGACCGCCGAGGCGAGCGCCACGGTCACCGTGACGTTCCCCAACATCGACGTCGACCCGCTCTCCCTGGCCTCCACCCAGTTGCCCGGCACCACCACCACCCAGCCCCTGAGCATCGGTAACACCGGCGCATCTGACCTCACCTGGACGATCGCCGAGGAGCCGGCGCTCTCCAGGCCGACAGTCCTGCGCGGCCAGGGGAACGCGGCAGATGGCCGCGGCCGAAGCACCGCACCCCCCGAGCTGGCCGCCCGGCAGGGCGCAGCAGCCGCGTCGGCGGGTGGGGTTGCCCGGGACGACGTGGGGGAGCCGGAACCTCCTGGGCCTCCGGCGCCGACCGGGAGCATCGAAACCTGGCAGCGTCCTCTCGCCGTGCTGTGGGACAACGGGCCCCTCGTCACGCACCCGGGCGGCGGCGCCGGCGGTGCTGACGAAAGCCGACTGCAGAGCACCAGCCTCGGCATGAACACAATCGGCTTCGGACACCAGGTCCTCAACAACAACTGGGTGGCCGATGACTTCACGGTCAGCGACCCGGTGGGGTGGATGCTGGACACGGCGGTGTTCTTCGCCTACCAGACCAACTCCACCACGACCTCGACCATGACCAACGTCAACTGGATCCTCCACGACGGCGATCCCAGCGCCGGTGGCGCGGTCATCACCACCGGCAGCGGTCTCGTCTCCTCCGTGTGGACCAGCATCTACCGCACCAGCGAGACGACGATCGGGGCAACAAACCGGCCGATCATGGCCACCACCGTGTCGATGGCCGGGCTCTACCTCCCCGCCGGCACCTACTGGCTGGCGTGGCAGACCGACGGCACCCTGGCGTCCGGCCCGTGGGCGCCGCCCATCACCATCCTCGGCCAGGCGACCACCGGCAACGGCCTGCAGTCGCTGGCCGGGACGACCGCGTGGACGCCGGCCAACGACACTGGAACGAATACACCGCGGCAGGGCTTCCCGTTCGTCCTCACCGGTACCGTGGGGGCGCCGGTCTGCGCCAACCCGGCGGATATCCCCTGGCTGTCGGTGACACCGCTGGCTGGCACCGTGGCGCCGGCAGGCAGTCAGCCTTTGAACGTCGGCTTCGACTCCACCGGCCTGACGCCGGGCAGCTACAACGGCAACCTCTGTGTCCTCTCCAACGACCCCGACCCGGGCCCAGGCAACGAGAGCGAGCTGGTCATCGTGCCGGTGACCCTGACCGTGGAGTCGCCCCAGGTCCCGGCCATCACCCTCGCCAAGACCGTGGGCACCACGCCGGGCGTGTGTGCCGCCACCACCGCGATCAGCGTCGATCCGGGCACGACGGTCTACTACTGCTACACCGTGACCAACACCGGCAACGTCACACTGAACCTCCACGACCTCGCCGACGACCAGCTCGGCACCCTCTTCTCGGGGCTCAACTACGCCCTCACGCCCGGCAGCGGCGTCGACACCGTTGCGGCCGGCTTGTCGATCCCGGCCGTGATCAACACCACGACGACCAACACCGCAACATGGACTGGCTACAACGCCGGTTCCACCGACACCGCCACCGCCCAGGCCAGCGCCACGGTCACCGTGGTTGTCGCCCCCTCCATCACCCTCACCAAGACCGTGGGCACCACGAGCGGCGTGTGCGCGACGACCAGCAGTATCTCGGTCACAGCCGGCACCACTGTCTACTACTGCTATGAGGTCACCAACACCGGCAACACGACGCTGAACCTGCACGACCTCACCGACGACCAGCTCGGCACGCTCTTCACCGGGTTCAATTACGCCCTCACTCCGGGATCCAGCGTCAACACCGTGGCGGCGGGGCTTTCGATCCCGGCCGTGATCACCACCACGACGACCAACACCGCAACCTGGACTGGCTACAACGCCGGTCCCACCGACACCGCCACCGCCCAGGCCAGCGCCACGGTGACGGCGCTCCTGCCCGCCAACGTGACCGGCACCAAGACCGTGAGCGGCATGTACATCCCAGGTGGGACCATCACCTACACGATCGTTCTCGCCAACAGCGGTCCGGGCCCGCAGCCTGACGACCCGGCCAGCGACGAGCTCCTTGATGTGCTGCCGGCGAGCCTCACCGCGACCAATGCGGCCGCCACAAGCGGGTCGGTGCTCCGGGTCGGCAACCAGGTGACCTGGAATGGTGTGATTCCGGCCGGTGGCTCGGTGACCATCACCATCACCGCCACGATCAACGCGGTGCCCGGCGGGACGCAGATCTCGAACCAGGGCACAATCAACTACGACAGCACCGGCCACGGCCTCAACGATGCGACTCGGCTCACCGACGACCCGGTGCCGGCTGGAAGTGCCGACCCGACCGTGTTCACGGTCAGGCAGGTCGACCCCATCCCGATGCTCGACGGCACCGGGTTGCCCCTCTTGATCGTGCTGCTCGCCGGCGTCGCCGTGCTGTACCTGCGGCGCATCGCCTGATCCGCTCTCTTCCAACCCATGCGCGGCCCCGCTTCGGCGGGGCCGCGCTGCTGGTCCAACCTCCCGCCACTCGTGACGACGAGTCTTGAGGACGATCAGTCGAGTACCGTTGCGTGGTCGAGTGGTCGAGTACCTGGTATCACACTCAGTCGAGTACCGTCGAGTACCTGGTATCACACTCATCTCACTTATCCTGGGTCGGGTGGCACGCCCGCGGCTCGTGACGCTGCATCGGTGCCTGGTTTCAGGGAGACAGGAATGGCCGAGGGCGTGGTGTTCGACCAGGGAGCTGCACGAACCCGATGGAGTGTGATACCGGGTGCCGGCAGAGTCAGGCAGGGTGGGCTCGCGTCACCGCCACAGGCGGTGCGGGTACGCCCCCGCGTCCACCAGCGCCGCGATCCGCCCCTTCGCTGCCTCGAGGTCGCTCGGGTGCGTGAGCCCGAACCAGGTCTCGCCGGCGGGCACCGTCCACACGGCCGCGCGGCCGGCCTGCCGGGCGGCGTCAACCTCGGTGGGGAGCTGGTACTCGGCGGTCGGGTCCTCGCCGCGCTCGGCGAGGAACCGTCTGAAGCCGTCCTCCAGCATCGCGAGCACGTCGGGACGGAACCCCCACAGGTTCATCGAAACCGGTTCGGAGCCCGTGAGGGTCCCGGACGAGTGGGTGACGGTGTCGTCGTGCCGCTCGACGCCGAAGTGCTCGCGAACGCCGAGCAGCACGTTGCCCTCGCCGACCGTGCACACCCCCCGCGACACCGGGCCGTGGGGCGACAGGGTGGCGGCCAGCGGCCAGGTGGCGAGCGCCCAGCCGTCGGCGGTCTCGCGCAGGAAGCGGAGCACCGCGGCGATCGCGCCGGCACCGTAGAAGTCGTCGCCGTTGGCGAGCAGGAACGGGCCGTCCACCGCCCGGCGCGCCGCCAGAACCGCGTGGCCGGTTCCCCAGGGCTTGGCCCGTGCCGCCACGGCCGCGCCATCCGGGATGTCCCTGATGTCCTGCACCGCATAGTCGACCTCGACCTGGCCGGCCAGGCGTGTCCCCACCGTGGCCTGGAACTGATCCAGCGTCTCGCGTCGCACCACCAGCACGACCCGCTCGACCCCCGAGCGCAGCGCATCGAAGGTCGTGTACTCGAGCAGGGTCTCGCCGGCCGGTCCGAGCGGCACGAGCTGCTTGGGTCCGCCGAACCGGGAACCCGCACCGGCCGCCATCACCACCAGGGTCGTCCTTGCCATACCGGCGGATGAAAGCACGCTTCCTCCGCCGCGGCAACCCCGGCGCGCCCGTGCCGGGCCGCCTCACCGGCCGGCCATCTTGACCTGGGGCGCCACCGGGAGCAGAGTTGATCAGCACATATTGGTTGCAGTCCGGCTGACCTGACCGCGGAGGTGGCATGACCCTTCAGCACGGCACGCTTCTGGGGCGCTACGAGGTCGGGGAGCTGCTCGGCGAGGGCGGCATGGGCCAGGTCTTCCGCGCCCGCGACACCCGCCTGCACCGCGACGTCGCGCTCAAGGTGCTGGCGCCGTGGAGCGCGACCGATCCGGACCTGGCGCGCCGCTTCGAGCTCGAGGCCCGGGCCGCCGGCGCCATCAACCATCCCAACGTCATGGCGGTGTACGACGCCGGCACCCACGACGACCAGCCCTACGTGGTCTGCGAGCTGCTGGAGGGCGAGACGCTCCGCCAGCGCCTGGAGGGTGGTGCCCTGCCGCCCCGCAAGGTCGTCGACATCGCGGTCGGCGTCGCCCAGGGCCTGGCCGCGGCCCACGCCCGGGGGATCGTGCACCGCGACCTGAAGCCGGAGAACGTCCTCGTCACGAGGGAGGGGCAGGTCAAGATCCTCGACTTCGGCATCGCCAAGCTGACCGTGCCCCTCGGCCTGCATGCGCTCACCGTCTCCCCGACCCAGCCCCTGGCCGGGCCCGACGGCACGACCCCCGGGGTGGTGCTGGGTACGGTGGGCTACATGTCGCCCGAGCAGGTGCGGGGCGAGGCGGTGGACCCGCGCTCGGACCTGTTCTCGCTGGGTGCGATGCTCTACGAGATGCTCTCGGGGCAGCGGCCGTTCCGGCGGGACTCGGCGGTCGAGACCATGAACGCCATCCTGAAGGAAGCGCCGCCGGAGCTGCCGGATCTCGGTCAGGCCCTGCCCCAGACGCTGCTGCACATCGTCCTCCGCTGCCTCGAGAAGAGCCCCGAGGAGCGGTTCCAGTCCGCGCGGGACCTGGCCTTCGCCCTGGAGGAGGTGCGCGGCTCCACCTGGTCGCGGCCGCAGGTCGCGGCACCGCGACGGGCGCTTCACGCCGTGCTCCGCTGGACGGCCGTGGGCCTCGGGGCGGCGGCCCTCCTCGCGGCCGGCGTGCTGCTGAGCCGGCTGGGGCGCACGCCCGGGGTGCCGTCCTTCAAGCAGCTCACCTTCCGGCGCGGCTCGGTGTCGGCCGCCCGCTTCGGCCGGGGGGGCCCCACCGTGTACTACACGGCCTCCTGGTCGGGGCAGCCCCCCGAGCTCTTCGCCGTCGAGCCGTCCAGCCCCGAGTCGCGGGCGCTGGGCCTGAGCCGGGTTCGCCTGCAGGCGACCTCGCCGGGGGAGCTGGCCGTGATCCTGCTGGGCGGCGGGGCCTCGACCCTGGCCCGGGTGCAACTGGGCTCCAGCGCCCCACGCGAGGTCCTGGAGAACGTGATCGAGGCGGACTGGACGGCGGACGGCTCGAGGATCCTGATCGACCGCTCCGAGGGCGAGAAGGAGCTCCTCGAGTTTCCTCCCGGCAAGGTGCTCTACGAGACCACGTCCTGGATCAGCCACCCGCGCATCTCTCCGAACGGCGAGCAGGTGGCGTTCCTGGACCACCCGGTCCCCAACGACAGCCGCGGCGACGTCGTGGTCGTGGATGCCAGGGGTGTCAAACGCGTGCTCTCGGCCGGCTGGAACGACACCTACGGCCTGGCCTGGGCACCGAACGGCCGTGAGGTGTACTTCACGGCGGCACGGGCCGGCAGCGCCATGGACCTGTATGCCGTCTCCCTCTCGGGCACGACCCGCCTGCTCTTCCGGGTGGCGGGGCGGCTCGTGCTCCAGGACGTGGCGCCCGATGGCGGCGTGCTGGTGACCCACGAGCTCTCCCGCTTCGAGCTCCTGTTGCTCGCGCGCGGCCAGAGCCGGGAGCGCGACTTCTCCTGGCACGACCACTCCGTTGCGTGCGACCTCTCGGCCGACGGCACCACCCTGCTCTTCGGGGAGTCCGGAGGGGGCGGAGGGCAGGCCTACTCGGTCTACCTGAGGCGCATCGACGGTGGCGCCCCGGTCCGGCTGGGCGACGGGCAGCCCACCGGCCTGTCTCCCGACGGGAAGTGGGCGCTCTCGATCGAGCACGGTGCCGAGCCGAAGCTGGTCATGCTGCCCACCGGTGCCGGGCAGCCGGTGACGCTTCCCAGGGGCAGCATCGCGCAGTACCGGTGGGCGTGGTGGCTTCCCGGCGGGCGGCGCATCGTGGTGGAGGGGGGTGAGGAAGGCAAGGAGCGACGCCTGTTCGTCCAGGACCTGCCGGCGG
>JALOLB010000192.1 GCA_025456225.1 Thermoanaerobaculaceae bacterium | reverse complement strand
GTCCTCCTGCCTCGTGGCGGCTGTCGCCCAGCAGGAGCAACTACCTGACCGAGCGGCGCTTGGTGCCGCCCATGTTCTTGACGGTGCCGCTCAAGCCCGCAGCTCGCATGGCTTCTGCTGCTTTGTCCATGTCCTTCTGAGGGACCTGAAGGACCCTCTGCGGCTTGCCGGCGGCTGCCAGTCTGTGCGCGGCCTCCTGGAGTTTTCGCGGATCACCGCTGCGTTCCACTTCCGTGGCTCGGCCACGTGTCGCTGCATCGAGGCGACGGTGGCCCGGGAGGGGCTTCTCAGTTTGGCCGGACGGACCGGCGGCCTTGGCCTTGGCTCGCTTGTGGCTTTGGGACTCGGACATTTCGAACACCTCCAGACCTAACTCGGTCATTTTGAAGTTAGTTTTTCTAACGTCGGATGTCAAGGTCTCCCGCGTGACGGTTGTCACCCTGGCGCCGTGCTAGACCTCAGCAGACCACTCGGCGAGGCGGGAGAGGAGGTAGGCGAAGAAGGCGGGGCGTTTCTTCTTGACGCCGGGGAAGCTGTCGAGGATGTGGGCGAGGTCGGTGGGGCCGAGGCCGTAGGCTTCGGCAACGGCGCGGTTGGCGTCCCACAGCAACGGCCAGAGGGACTCGTCGTCGGTAATGTGCGAGAGGCCCGACTCCCAGGCGAGGCGGGTGGGGATGCGCGGGAGGCGGTTGACCATGTCGGCGGGCGGGACCGGCATCGGGCGCATATAGGTGAAGCTCACGTTCGTCCCGGCCGTGCGCATGCGAAGAGCGTAGTCAAAGCAGAACGAGTTCAGCACCGTTGCGGCCGCGTCGACCTCGATGTGCTCGAGGAGAACACCGGTGAGCTTGTGCGAGGCGGCCGAGTGCGGCGGGAGCACGGCGGCGATGCATGTGTGCTCGTCTGTGTTGCGGGCGGTCTCGCGAAACACGAGGGTGGAAGCCTCGCGTGGCGGGCGCTGGTACTTCTCCGCGGCCTGATCGAGCGAGAGCCACCAGCGGATGGGCTTGGTGCCGACGAGGAACTGGTCGATGTGCTTGCCCTCGAAGACCGGCCAGAGTCCCTTTCCGCGCATCAGCTCGATGGCGGCACCGGTTGACGGCGGGTCGGAGCCCAGCACGGCATTTGGGGTGGTGAGCCTTCCAGTTGCCGGATCGGTGAAGAGGTCCTTGTCCTCAGCCGAGTTGTAGATCACTTCGTGCTGACGCCAACTGATGAACCGGACGCCCCAGCTCCCCGCGCCGTCTTCGCCGAGGGTCGGGTGGCCGCCGTGCATCCGGTGGACAATCGCCTGGTCCCGAGGGCCGCGGTACTCGAGGAACGCGAAGGTCTCCGGCGACAGGCGCTCGACCTCCTCACGCGTGACGTGGAGCTGCCATGCCTTGGGCGCGTCGTCCTCGAGCTCGGTCAGATCGTGACGCATGAAGCACGCCGTGAACTCGCCCTCCGGGTTTGGCCGCATCCGGGCCACCAGGCTGACGAACTTGTACCGCGAGTCGATCGGGAAGATCTTCTTGCGGTTCTCGAATCCGTAGAAGCGCTCGATTGTCGCGTCCCGGATGAGGAAGCGGCGGATGCCGACACAGCCGTCGCCGTTGTAGACCACCGAGGGCACCACGAGCGCTGCGGCGCCACCCTCCCGCGTGAGGCGGAGGGCACGGTCGATGAAGTACTTGGAGACGTCCTCGTGCGCCGATTGCGAGCGTGCCTCCGAGTGTGGGAAGTCACCGCTCTGCCGCAGCACACGCGCGGCCACAGTGGCGCGGTCCTGGTAGGCACGGAACGCCGCGGGCAGCTCGGGGCGCGCCCGGTGCAGCTCCTGGATGCGGCGGTCGAGATCAGCCCCCGAATAGGCGCGGATCAGCACGTCGGACCGGCCGTAGAACTCGAGCTTGGTGGGCAGCACCTTGTCCCACGGCGGGTTGCCGAGGACCACGTCGAAGCCCGGCAGCTCACCGGTCAGCAGCACCTCGGGGAACTCGAGCTCCCAGTGGAAGAACCGCTCTCGCACCTGCACCGCCTGGAAGTCGTCCCACCAGGGCCGTGATCCGGCATACGGCTCGAGCTCGCCGGCGGCGAAGGCGTTAAGGGCAAACCCGAGTCCGGAGAACTCGGCCCAGATCGACGGGATGAACGCCGAGGCGGCACGCAGGTCGAAGAGGAGCTTGGCCTCGGCGAGGATGACCTCCGCCTCGCGACGCTGGCGCTCCTTGTGCTCCAGCTCCTGCACGCTTTCGGGCTCGAGACCCTGCCGCAGCAGCGCGTCCGCCGCGGTCTCGTCGATGCCGCGGCGGAGCGCGATGGCCCTGGCGATGCGCTCGCGAACCGGTGCCTCGACCGTGGCCTCGAAGATCGGGCGGACCATCGCCGCGCCGAGGCTCGGCACGGGTGGATCGCTCACGCGGTCGAGCCAGGTGCCGAGCAGCGAGTTGCCGCAGCGGACGTGGTGCTCGAAGTAGGTCAGCGGGCGGTCGCCGGCCAGGGACTCGATCCACAGGGCGACGCGCGCGAGGCCCACGGCGGTGGGGTTGAGGTCGATGCCGAACAGGCAACGCTCGGCAATGCGGCGCTTGCACCAGGCGCGGGCCTCCGAGTTGCCGGCCCGCGCGACCTCGTCGCTGGCTCGCCAGTCGAGGTCCCAGGGCTGCCCCGTGGTGGGGCGGAAGTGCTCGGGGGGACGGCCGCCCAGCTCCTCGACGTAGGCCCGGTGCAGCTCGCGGCCCAGAAAGCGCATGGCCTCGACGAGGAAGTGGGCGCTGCCGCAGGCCGGATCGAGCACGCGAAGCCGCTCGATCTCGGCTGGGGCTTTGCCGGCCACGAGCGGGCCCAGCCCGTGGCGCACGAGGTCGCGCACGAGGGGGAGCGGGGTGTAGAACGAGCCGGAGCCCTTCCGAGCGGCGCCGGGCACGAAGTGAAACTCGTCCCGCTCGAGCCGGCGCTGCAGGAGGCACGATGCGCCTTTCTTGAGGCCCTTCTCCTCGACTTCCTCGGCGTCCTCGTCCGGCCCGCCCTCGTCCTCGTCTTCTTCGTCTTCAGCCTCCTCGGCAGCCACCGCGTCGGCGTGCAGTGGCGCCGCAGCCGTGCCTGCCACCAGCCCCCTGTCGCCGACGAGTGAGAGGCCCTTCTCGCGAATGAGGCGCACCAGCTCCGCGGGGGCAAGGGCGTAGGTCTTGCCCTGAATCCGCACGTCGAGCGTGGTGTCGGTGGCGACGCGAGGCTCGTACTCGAGCAACCCCTCGTACACGGCGCCGAGCTGCTCGATGTCGAGCTCGCGGAACGACACGCGCTCGCGGCCGACGCCGTGCTGACCGGGCGTCGTGGTGAGATCGACGAGGAGACGTGCCACGGTGCGGTCGGGTAGGCGCGACTCGGCGAGGAGGCGGCCCTCGCGGGTGCCGGGCTTGAAGAAATCGCCGCCGCGGGCCGGGATGTTCTCGTACTGGCTGATCTTCGGCAGCCCCTCGTCGAACACGCGGAAGGTGGCCAGCAGCCGCTGCCACAGCCCGGAGCGGTTCTCCGGCCAGGCTCGGGCCGGGTCCTGGAGCAGCAGCTCCCGCAAACCGTGGATCGAGTACGACTGCAGGTAGACGGTGTGCTCGTCGAGGCGGGGATCGCGCGCCTCGGCGTAGAGGATGAACAGGATGCGGTACAGAGCAGTGAGTGCAGCGTCCCGGAAGGCGGCGAGGTCGGTCTCGCTCAGCGTTGCTGCCGAGGCGATGCGGCCGTCCTCCTCGGCGTCGGCCAGCAACCCCGCGACGAGGGTTTCGGCTGCCTCGAACACGGCGCGCTTGAGGTCCTCCGAGACCTTCTCGGCGTGCCGGCGACTCTCTGCCTCGATGTCGTCGATGGGGAGCCGCCCGTCAGCGTTGGGCACGAAGTTGGGACACGACAGGAGGCGCAGGAAGGCAGCGAACGACTCCGGGTCGTCGTGCTCCACAAGACCGGGCAGGTCGACCTCGACAAGAGCCCGCCGTGGGCCCTCTCCTTCGGCACGCACCAGCCGCAGCACATCCGGCGTGGCGACGATTCCCCAGCGCAGGTCTGCCTTGCCCAGCGCCTCGCGCAGCCGGTGCATGGGGCCGGAGCGGGCATCGAGTTCCTCCTCCGCGGCGCCGCACCACGCCAGGAGCAGCGGTGTGGCCCGCTCGACCTCCTCGTCGGCGTTGCGGAACAGCCCGTGGACGCGGTTGTCGCCGGCGCCGAGATGGAAGCCCAGCACGTCCCGCAGGAGCGGGCGAACGAAGCGCTCGCGCGCGGTGGATGGGTCGACGAGGCCCTGGCCGGCCCTGTCCGCGAGACGGCGCAACCGGACGTAGGCGATGTCGGTGTCGCGGTCGGAGAGGGTCTTGCGGCGTCCCTTCGCGCCCTCGCGCCCGAAGACGCTGCCGAGGTAGTACTCGGAGAAGAACCCGCCCACGTTCCGGAGGTGGCGGAAGCTCATGCGCCGAGACCCTCCGGCACCAGCAGCACGGCCCCCAGTGGCTGCGGCTCGCCCGCCTGGCGCACCTCGGCATGGGCTTGCAGCTCCTCGCGCCGGGCCTGGGCGAACGAGTCGACCGCCTGCCGCTGGCTGCGGAAGTGGGTTGAACCTCCTGGATCGTTCGGGAAGAGGCGGAGCTGGCCGGTGGCTTCTTCGACGAGGCCGGCCGCGTGCTTCTCCTCATAGTCGATCTCCCGGCGCCGGTCGGCGACGTCGGCCTCCAGCTCGACGAGCAGCAGCTCGGTCTGGCAGAGGCGCTCGGCGCGAAGCTGTTCGCACCGTCTCGCCAGATCGGCCTCGGCGCAGGCCTTGGCCCTCTCGTAGAGCGCGGGGAAGCGCTCGCCCAGGAGGGTGCGGGCAAGAGGCAGCGGGACCTCGCCGGGGTGGTCGGCCGAGGCCAGGATCTCGAGCGCGTCGGACGGGGAACCGACGGGTTGGCCGTCGAGGGCAAGGCGGATCGCCAGCAGGCGCTCCTCGATCACGCCGCCCACCCCGATGAGGCTGCCAAGGAACGTGACGACGACCGAGGGGCGTTCGTGCCCGATGACCCGCCGAGCCGCCAGGCGTTGCGGGGTGAAGCCGCCTGCGCCCGGGTACACCTGCAACAACTGCCGACGGGCCTCGGCGGCCATTGCGCGCACGAGGGGGTGCAGTGGGGTGATGAACTCCACGTCCCGGGGCTTGGTGCGCACGGCCACCGAGCGCCGGAATGTGGCCTGCGGGTAGCTCGCCTTGACCCCTGGCCCACGGAGGTCGATGGGGATCTCGAGGCGGAAGAGGCCCAGTGCCCCGTTGATCGGGATCATGCGACCACCGAGTGCGCTGCGGACGAGCGTCTCGATGCCGTCCTCGTCCGGCAGCAGTGGTACTGCCTTGGACAGGAGCGTGCGGAGCTGCTTGGTCTCCCCAGTCTGACCGCGGGCGAGCGCGAGGAGCGGCTGGACGGTGCGTACGAACTCTGCGGTGCGGTCCTCGAACATTGCGATCAGCCTGTGCGAGGTCTGCTTCACATCGGGGCTCTCCGGGTCGAGAGTCACCAGACCCGCGCCGAGGGCGTCGAGCCCCTGCACGATCCCCAGAATATCGGGGGTCGAGACCCTGTCCTGCTGCATCTCCTCGATCTTGGCAACGAGCTGATGAAGGATGTCGTCCTCGGGGCTTCCGGGAAAGAAGAGGTAGCGGATGATCGGCTCGCGCTCCTGCCCATAGCGATCGACGCGCCCGTTGCGTTGCTCAAGCCGGTTGGGGTTCCAGGGCAGCTCGAGGTGGATGACACGCCGGCAGGCGCGCTGGAGGTTGAGGCCCTCGCTCGCGGCGTCGGTGGCCAGGAGGACGCTGATCTCGGGGCTTTCGAACGCCTCCTGCGCCTTGAGGCGCTGGGGACCGCTCATGCCGCCCTTCATGACCTTGTAGCGCCCCCGGAGCGAGGGTGACTGCTCGATTCGGTCACCGATGGCCCTCAGTGAGTCGAGATACTCGGTGAAGACGATGACCTTCTCGGTGGGATCCGCGGTGACGCTCTCGATCTCCGCCACCAATGCCTCGATCTTCGGATCGGTGCTCGGGAGCTTGCGCAGGAGCGAGCGGATGCTGTTGACCGCCTTGAGCTCGGCTTGCCGCCGCTTCTCGTCGGGAGGCATGGCGGATCGGAGGAGCTGCCACGACGTCCGATCGAGCTGCGCGTCCCCAAGTGGCAAGTCAGCCTGGAGATCGCGAAGCTCGGCGCGGGAGGGCGGAGCCTCCCGCACGTCCTCCTTGCGGAGCGCCTCGATGCGGTGCGCCAGCGTCGACTCGAGCGCGCGGCGGCTCGACAGCGCGCGCTTCTTGATCACCTGCATCGCAAAGGTGACGAGGTCTTCGTCGTCGGTGCCGCGGGCGGCCTTGGCAGTCCGCGAGCAGTAGGACGCGACCTTGGCGAGCAGCTCCGCTTCCTGCGGCGTGGTCTCGACCCGGATCGGCTTGACCTGACGCAGCGGGAACAGCGGGGTCGTTGGGCCGTCAGGTTGTGTGCGGGTGATCTGCGCCTTGAGGCGTCGGACCATGGCGCGACTGATGCGCCGCTGGAGGGCGACCTTGTCGCCTCGAAGCGTCGCTGCCGTGGGCTCGACCAGCTCGATGAGGGAGCGGAAGCTGTGGCCGTAGCCGTTGTGCGGCGTGGCAGTGAGCAGCAACAGGCCCCGCGAACCCTCTCGGAGCGCGCGCCCCAGCCTGGTCCGCTGGGTGGCGTACGGGCTTGCCGGCGAGCCCGACTCGGCGAGGGCGTGTGCCTCGTCGACGATGACGAGATCCCAGCGCTTGCGAAGGGCGCGCTTGCGCACGGTGTCCTTCTTGATGTAGTCAACGGAGGTCAGCACTCTTGGGAGAGCGTCCCACGGGCTCACGCCTGCCGGCAGGTCGCTCATCACGCGCGCCAGGCCGGTGGCGTTCTCGATCAGCGTGAACTCGAGGCCGAGCTTGTCGAGCATCTCCTGCTGCCACTGGAGCAACAGCCCGGCGGGCGTGACGATCAGGACGCGGTGGGCTCGCCCGCGCGCGGCAAGCTCGAGCAGCGCCAGCCCGGCCTCGACGGTCTTGCCGAGGCCCACGTCATCCGCGACCAGCAGGCTCGGCCGCGGCTGCGCCAGAACCCGCAAGGCCGGCGCCAATTGGTACGCCTCGAGCTGGACACGCCCGTACCGGCAGCCGGTGAGCACGCCGGCCTCCGCCTTGAGTGTGGCTGCCAGCGCCTGATGCCACCGCCGCCAGTGTGACCACGGCACGAACCCCCGCTCGTCGTAGGCAAGGTCGGCAGAGGGGAGCGTCGTGACCTCATCAGGGGGCGAAACGACGGTAAGTGAGCCAGGCTCCTCCTGATCGAGCGCCTCGAGCTCGACCAGCAACGCCCCCCCGGTCACGGTCTGTACCCCGATCACACGCCAGGGACGGTCACGCACGACGACGCGATCGCCGAGGTGGGCTGTCACCTGGACCACCGGAGCTTGCGAGGCGCGGCAGAGGCCGGACATGTCATCGACTGCGAGCCTACAGCGGCCCGCGTCGGCTCGCAAACTGGGAACCAGGGAGGTTACCTAGCCGGAGTGCGGCGCAGCGGCCCCGAAACGCCAAGAAGAAGGAAGCGATCGCGGGCCGCATCAAGCAGATCCGCAAGCAGATCGAGGACACCACCTCGGACTACGACCGCGAGAAGCTGCAGGAGCGCTGGCCAAGTGCGCCCAGGACCCTGGGCCGTCGTCTGCTGCGACCCCCCTCCTGTGACCGTTATCTTTCAGCCTCAGAACGGGATTGGCGTGTCAGGCAACGCCTTGCGCTGAGGGCGGTGGCGCGGGGTCGTGCTCGCAAGACGATCGACCAGCCAATCCAGGGCGCCGGGTACGGTGTCCCACGCCTCGGTGGCCAGGCTGGCGTATGCCTCAGCCTCCTCGAACGAGCGGGGGCCGTAGCTCGGTGGGATCTCATGTGGCTCGTCATCGAGGAGCAGCTCAGCCACCAGGTGATTCGTCATGAGCGCCTCCGACAGCGCGCGGCGGGCACGGGTGCTGTCGCCTTCCTGGGCGAAGCGCAGGAGCGCGAGGTTGTAGTCGCGGAATGTCGTGCCCTTCTCCCTGTATCGCTTCAGGATCTCCTCGGCGCCGTCGAGATTGTCCTCGGACAGGAGGGCAGGGACGAGGATGTCCCGCACCCCCTGGTTGTCGTTCGGGTTGAGGCGAAGGAGCTCCCGGTAGTGGGCGATTGCCTCGTCGCGACGGTCGAGAGTCCACAGAACGCCGGCGAGCTCCAGGCGGGCCCGCATGTAGGGGCGTGTGTCGGGATCGCTCCAGAAGCTGCCAACCTGCTCGGCAAACACCTCGGGGCCGAGAGCCCGCTCGCCGGCCGCCACCGCCTGCTCGAAGTACGAGCGCGCCTCGGCTGCAGAAAATGCGGCGTACCCCAGGGCGAGGTAGCCGTCCGAGCAATCCGGGTCCACGGCCAGCGCCCGACGCGCCAGGATGATGCGGACCCGTCCGCCTTCCTCGATGGCGCGATACGCCAGCTCCTGAGCCTCCTCGGCCTTCGTCCTGGGTGGAGGTGCCACAAACGGTTTGCCCGTGACCTCGCGTTCCAGGAACGCATTGGCTTCGTCGAGGGAGGCGAAGCTTCCCCCGGCAAGCAGACGGCCGATGCCGCGGGTGAGCTGCTCCATGCGGAGCGGGTTCATGGCCTTCTCCACTGGCTGCGGCCGGTCCATGGCCAGAACCGACGGGAGCTTGAGGGCTACCGTCTGCCGGCCCAGCCGGGTCTCCGCGGTCCTCGACCAGCGGCCGCTGTCCAGCTCCTCCTCCGTGGTTGTGGCAAGGGTGTCCATGAGAGCGGAAAAGAACGCCAGCAGCCGGCGGCTGGCGCGGCGGATCCGGGCTCCGGGACCGAGGCAGTACGCCACCGGGATGCTGCCGCCAACCCGCGGCAGGCCGAGCTCTTCCCAGACCCGAATCTCGTCGACCGGAGCGTGGTCTTCGTCAAGCAACGAGACCGACCACAGGGCATGCTCCTCGAGGTAGCCGGCATCGGCCATGACAGAGAAATCGTCGGGATCGGCGAGGAGGGCGAGGCCAAGTTCGATTCCAGCTCCGCCCATGACCGAGACGGCTCGCAGCGTGGGATCCAGCCGGGGTGCCTCGATGACGATGATGTCATGGTCGGAGTCGATCCTCCGCCAGGGCGCCGCCTCCCAGAGCCGCGCCGCTGCCTCAGCGAACGCCCGCAGGTCGGCTTCGGTCACGTCCGGGACGACGAGAGGCGAGGGGAGCTCAAGGCGCTGGTGCTCTGCCATCTCGGCGAGGCCCGCGACCGCCTCGTCCAGCTCTGGAAGCTCGTCTACCACCTCGATGGTGGTGGACGGCCCCAGGAGACGCCTGAGGTCGCCGGCAAGCACTACGTTGGCGACCCGAATGACCTCCGGGACAATCCCGTCGCGCTCCTCGAGGTAGTTGAGGGCCTCGATGACCAGCTCAGGCCCGGCGTCGCAAACACGCACACTGCTGGACGGGACGTAGGGGCCGTCCGGGAGGACCACCACGAGGGCGATGGCTGCGGGCTGCGCAGGCTCTCCTGGCACGTCGACTTCGAAGGGCAGCTCCACGACCGCTGCCTGGGCCACCACAGCGGGCTTCTCGGGCCGCATTCGCCGCATCATGGTCTCACGGTAGCGGCTGCTCGGGCGTTCGGCAATGGGGTGTCCGCGAAGCTCCGCGGGACAGCACGCACCGGATCGTGGACAATGACTGCATGGGATCTCTGGGAAGCCACGCCGCGCGGAAGATGACCGAGGGAATCGCCGTCGTTCCGGTGCAGTCCGGGTTCCTGGACGCGCCGGCGCTCGACGCGCTGCTGCGGCCGCTGCTCCCGGACGTGGCCGGGATCGGCGGCTCGCTGGCCGGTGACGCGGCGGTCGATGCCCGGGCGCCACTCATGGTCCTGGTGGCCACGGGCGGCACCGAGCGCAAGGTCCTCGACCTGGTGGCGCGACGACAGCGGGCAGTGGGTCCAGAGCCGGTGTGTCTCGTGGCGCACCCCGGCAACAACTCCCTGGCCGCCTCCCTCGAGGTCCTGGCGCGGCTGCAGCAGGACGGCACCCGGGGCCGGATCTGCCTCCTGCGGGGCGTCGACGACTCCCCGGGCGCCGCGCGTCTCGCGGCGGCGGCCGCCGACCTGCGGCTCTGGCACGCGCTCAGGGCCGCCCGCATCGGCCTCGTGGGCGAGCCCTCCGACTGGCTGGTGGCAAGCGCCCCCGATGTCGAGGTGGTGCGCGCCCAGTGGGGGCCGGAGGTGCGGCGCGTCCCGCTCCAGAGCGTGCTGGACCGCATGGCAGGCGTGGCGGACGACGAGGCGGCCGGGTTCGTGGCGAGGTGGCTGGCCCGGGCGACGCCTGGTGAGGCGTCACCGCCGCGCGGGGATGTCGTGGCGGCCGGGCGGATCTGGGCGGCGCTCCACGCGATCGTCGCCGAGGGCGGTCTCGACGCGGTGACGGTCCGCTGCTTCGACCTGTTGCTGTCGAGCGGCGCCAGCGGCTGCCTCGCCCTCGCCGAGCTGGCCGACGAGGGCATCGTGGCCGGGTGCGAGGGCGACCTGTGCGCCACGCTGGGCCTGCTGCTCGTGAGGTTGAGGCTGGGCCAGGTCGCCTGGATGGCCAACCCGATCGATCTCGACGAGAGCGCCAACGCCGTGCGGCTGGCCCACTGCACGGTGCCGCCGAGCCTGACCAGGAGCTTCGCCCTGCGCTCGCACTTCGAGTCCGGGCGCTCGGTCGCTGTGGCCGGCGAGCTGCCGGCGGGCGCGGTGACGCTGTTGCGCGTCGGCGGCGTCGGGCTCGACCGGGTGTGGCTCGCCGAGGGCGTCGCCGCGCCGGCTCCGCCCGCGGAGAGCTCCTGCCGCACGCGGCTCGACGTTGTCCTCCACACCAGTGCCGTCGGCGAGCTCCTGCGACACCCGCTCGGCAATCACCTGGTGGTCGTCCCCGGCGCTCATGCCCGGGTGCTTGCCGATGCCGCGAGCTTCCGACCGGGTTCCCGGGGGGCCGGCGAGAGCACCGCACCCTGAGCCTCGCCGCATCAGGCAGGCCCTGGCCGGCCTCTCCATCGCGCGGCCGCAGGGTGCCCCGTGGACCAGAGGACCTGCGCACGCCTCGAACAGACGGTTTGCGCGGGAGTTTCGTACTTGCTACAGTCGCCCGACTGCGAAACGGAGGCCGACATGCGACGTGCTTTGTGGAGCCTTGCCCTCTCTCTCCTGTCGACGGTTCCGGCCCAGGCGGCCACGCCGGCGGTGCCCTACGCGTGGCCCGCCCGTCCCGAGCAGGGCATGCTCGACAGGGCCAGAGCCACGCCCTCCGACTCCGGGCTGGTGGTCCTCGAGCGCCGCGGACGCATCGACATCCGGTCGTTCGGGGTCAAGCCGATGGGAGTGAAGCGTGAGGAGCTGGTGCGCATGCTGGTGGTGAACGAGGCGGGCGTCCGCAACGCCCAGCTCGACGTCACCGGCGACGAGCAGGCCGGGATCGAGGTGCTGGAAGGGCGGACGGTGGCGGCGGACGGCACGGTGACGGCTGTCGACGAGAAGCGGGACATCAAGCGCCTCGACGTCGTCGGCCGGCGGCGCACCGACCCGATCGTCAGCCTGGCCACGGTGTCGTTTCCGGCGGCAGCCGTGGGGTCGGTCCTCGAGGCGCACTTCGTGACCAACATCGAAGGGGAGGTCTACGAGTTCCTGCAGCCGCTGGGCTTCGCCTCGACCCCCTCCCTGGGCTCGGAGCTCGACCTCACCATTGCCTCGGGGCCGTTGTTCAAGGTGCAGTGGGCCTCGATGACCACGGGGGACACCACCGGCGCTGCCTCGATCGAGTACAAGGGCTCGGGAGCGATCGCCGTCCACGTCAAGGCTCTCAACCCCGGCAAGCCGGAGCCCTACGGTCTCCCGGACTGGCATCGGCTTCCCATGTTGCTGGTGTACCTCGATTTTGGTGGCTTGCGCACGGAGACGGCCCCGGTCGGCGTGGCGTACCAGTCCTCGGCGTACGTTGACCCCCGCGGCATGGTGCGGAGCGCATTCTTCCCGACCGCCCTGCATCGCGAGTTCTGGGGAAAGTACCTGCAGGAGGAGGTCAAGGCCGCAGACGAGTTCCTCAAGTCCCCGGGGGACGCGGCGGGGATCGGCATTCTCACCATCGCGCCAGCCTCCATGCCACTCGGCGAGCGCCTGGCCGCCCTCTATACCGCGACCCAGGAGAACCTCTCCTACAACCCCGACGCCGACAAGGTGGACACGCTGTCGGGCCTGATGAGCAAGGGGATGGCGTACCGCTCCCATGGCTCGCTCCTGCTGGCGTACCTTCTCAAGCGCTCGACGATCCCGTATCAGCTCGCCTGGGTGGTGAACCGGCGGTCGCTCCGGTTCTCGCCGGTCTTTCGCAGCGAGTTCATCTACGGCTTCCAGCTCGCGGTCGTGGTGGACGTGCCCGACCGGGGACCGGTGTACATGATGCCCGGGTACCTCGACATCCCGTTTGGATCGCTCCCGGAGGCCTATCAGGAATCGCTGGCGTTCTACCCGGCCGGCGAGAAGGACGTGTCGTACAAGACCACGCCGCTGAGTCAGAAGGGCGTGGATCGGGCCACCATGACGTGTGACCTGAAGCTCGACGCCGCTGGCGACGCCGCCGGCACCCTGCAGCTTGCCGAGGTGGGGGTGCCGGGCGAGCCGTTCGCCCGCTGGTACAGGTGGCGCCAGTTCAGGAACGCCCACCCGACCAGGGAGGACAAGAAGGTCGGCGAGGGAGACCGCAAGCAGGAGCTCGAGACCGCCATCGAGGACGAGCTGACCGTCCCGGGCAGCAAGCTCCAGCTCACGAACCGCCGCATCAAGGCAGCACCGGTCAGAGCCGGCGAGCCCCTGGAGCTGGCCGCCGACGTCACCGCCAAGGGCCTGGCCGAGCCCGCCGGTGACCGCTGGCTCGTCTTCGCCCACCCGCTGCTGGCCGGGTTCTCGAGCCCGTTCACGGCCGAGCGGCGCACCGAGCCGATCTGGTATGGAAGCGCCGGAAGGATGGTCCTGGACGGCACCCTCGCGCTCCCGGCCGGAGCCGCCGTGGTCGAGCTGCCGCAGCCGGTCAAGCTCGATGGACCGGGTGGCGTGTCCGCGACTTCCTTCGTCGAGAAGGTCGAGAAGGACGGTGTGACGGCCATCCACTCCCGGGTCGAGATGGACGTGCCGCTCGCGGTGGGCCGCGACCAGTACGAGGCATGGCGCACCTACCAGGCCGCCGTCGCCAAGCTGGGCCAGGACCGCTGCATCATCACCCTCGCCGGTGAGAAGGTGCTGGAGTGAGCCACTGCGGTCGGGCAAGTGGTCGGCGGTCGGTGATGCTGGCCGGAGCGTGCCTGGTGATGGCGTCCCTCGGGTCGGCGCTCGGCAAGCCGGACTGGGCGCGGCCCGTCCTCGAGCTGCCCACGCCAACCGGCGGCTACATCGCCCGCAACGATGCCTGGGTGGTGGTCTGGGGCGAGGTCGAGCTGGGCCTGGCCGGGCCGGGGCGGCTGTCCGCCCGGCACCGGCTGGTGCTGGAGAACCTCTCCCGCCAGCCGGAGA
>JALOLB010000439.1 GCA_025456225.1 Thermoanaerobaculaceae bacterium | reverse complement strand
CTTCGACCGGGCGGGGCGCCGGCGCCTGCGGGAGCGGCTCCTGGGCGGCGAGACCGAGGCCCAGATCCGGGCCGGCTACCAGGCCCAGATCGCCGCCCTGGAGGCCGCCGAGGCCGGCGCCGGCGAGCCGGAGGCGCCTCCCGGCGAGCTCGACGACGGCGAGGACGACGATCCCGAGCTCGCGCAGGCCCTGCGCCTCGTCGGCCCGCCCGCCGTGGCCGCCGCGGGCGGGGGAGGTGGGCGGTGAGGCTCTGCGACCTGCGCCCCTGCGACGGCTGCGGGGGCCCGCTTTTCACGCCCCCGGGCCGGTGGTTCCAGGTCGTCCGCACTTCCGGCGCCCTCGTGACGCCGGCCGCCCTCGAGGTCGTGGCGGCTGCGGCGCGGCAGGCCGTGCCCCTCGACCGCATCGAGGCGGGCGAGCGCGGCCGCGACGCCGTGTCGGTGTACATGGACGGGCACCTGCTGCCCCTGCCAGGCCGTTCGGTGGCGCCGCAGTACGAGCTGGTCCTGTGCGTCGAGTGCTACCACCACAGGCCTCTCGCCGACATCGCGCGCCGGCGGGTGGAGGCCGTAGAGCGCCGGGTGGCGCACGGGCGGCCCTCGTGACGCCCCGGCTGAACGTGCCCCGGCTCCCGCGCCGGGTGCGCCGCCCCTCGTCGCCCGGGGAGCTCTGGGCGCGCGAGGAGGCCGCCGCGCGGCGCCGGGCCCTCGAGGACCGCCTCGCGCAGCAGATCTCCCCGTGCCGGATCGCGAGTACCAGTTCCACCCCGAGCGCCGGTGGCGCGTCGACTTTGCCTGGCCGGAGTTCTGGCTCCTGGTCGAGGTCGAGGGCATCACCCCCGCGGGCGGGCGCCACCAGCGGGTGGCCGGCTTCGAGGCCGACGCGGAGAAGTACGGCGAGGCCCAGCGACTCGGCTGGACCGTCCTGCGCCTGTCGCCCACCCAGGTCCGCACCGGCGCCGGCGTGCGGCTGATCACCGACCTACTGCGGAGGCTCGCGTGGCAGCGCCAGCCGTAGGGGCGATCAAGGCCGCGCTCGACGCTGTGGTCCTGCGGACCCGTGAGCGCGACGAGGCCCGCGCCGAGCTTGCTGATATCCGAGTTGAGGTTCGCAAGTACGACGCAAGGGACTTGCCCCTCAAAACGGTAGACATCGTGAGGGCAATGAGAGCCGAGGTGGAGCGACTGCGGACCCGCGTCTCCGATCTGGAGAATGCCTGCATGGTGCATCACGACGAGGTGGAGCGGCTGCGGGCCGCGCTTGACCAGATTGACAGGGAGACACGCAGCGCGAGTGATGTGACTGTGATTCGCCTTGGGTCAATCGCCCGCGAGGCCAAGAGAAAGGCGGGGCTGTGATGACTAACCGAGAGCGTGCGAGGGAGTTTATAGAAAGGCATCCGCTCGCCAGAGTGTACAGCCTCACCGCCCTGCTGGACGAGGTGGAAGAGGAGGCGTGGATGAAGGGCAACGAGGTGCAGAACACCATGATCATCCTCGAACGCGACGAGGCCCGCGCCGAGGTCAAGAAATACCATGATGCTCTGGTAGCGCGTCACGGTGGCGAGCCAGTGGTGCTGCTGCAAGAGTTGGACGAGGCCCGCGCCGAGGTGGAGGAGATGCACAAGAGGATGTACCAGTCGCATCCCTACTACTACGATGAGTGGAAGAAGACCACCGCCGAGGTGGAGCGGCTGCGAGCCGAGTTGGACCGTCCCCGTTACGAGACGCTGCGGCAACTCGCGGATGCGGTCGAGCGCAACGAGCACCTCAAGGCCGAGGTGGAGAGGCTGCGGGATCAGGTTGAGAATTTGCTGCACCGCATGACGAGCGAAGAGGCTGCTGCCGAGGTGGAGCGGCTGCGGAAACAGTTGGATGCCTGCAACGCCTCCGCTGCTGTGACCGAGCGTCAACTTGCGAGCCATGTCGCAGCCATCAAGGCCCTGATCGAGGCTGGGGATCGGCTGGTCGGTCTTGGGCCATACCGAGATGCGGGCGACTTGGACGGCTGGGCCGAGGCCAAGAGAAAGGCGGGCATGCGGGTCGCCGACGCCCTCGTGGCGCACGGGATCACTGTCGCTCCAGACAGGAGCGAGATCGACCGCTTGACCGGCAAGCGGATCGCGCCTGAGCCAGAGGAGGGGATCGAATGAGCTTCCCGGTTGAAGTGGACTGTCCCGTCTGCGGCGGGGTCACTCGCATCGAGTACGACTCCCCGCTGCATGGGGCTTGCTCTGCGTGCCGTCATATCGGGGTCCGGCTCAACACCTTGGAGGCAGCGGTGGAAACGTTGACCCGCGAGCGTGACGAGGCCCGCGCCGAGCTGAGGCGGTTGACCGACATGGCTGGGGACTGGATCGAGACGGACCCGTCCCTGCGCTCCTCCGCGTGCATCGAGGTGGCCCTCGACCACGCGAAAGTGCTGGACGCGGAGGTGCAGCGGCTGCGGGAGCCCGCACACGACCCGGCGACGTGCCGGGTGTGCCAGGAGCACCGGCGCCGCGAGGCCGACGCCGTCAGGCGGAAGGGCGACCAGCGGTGACGCCTCGCCCGACCGCTCGGCTCGTCGAACGTCTTCGCCACGTCGAGGATGGAGTCCGAGCGCTCCTCGCCGCCCTCGACCGAGCGGCCCTCCGCGGGGGCGGGCCGGTGGTCGTGACGCTCGAAGCCGGGCCGTGCGGGGAGGTGCTCGCTGTCGAGGTGGCGGCCCGGTACGAGCGTCGGCCGGACGAGCCGTTGACGACCGTGCTAGGCCCGAGCCCTAGCGCCGCATCAGGCTGGGCGAGGAAGGCCACCAGCGCCGTGCTCGGCGCAGCAACAGGCCGAGAGACACGAAGGACGTCTCTCGGAGGGTTGCGGTGGCATCAGGGACGGCAAGCCCAGGACTCGCGATCAGCGCGGCCTTCGGTGCGTCCGTCGCCTTCGTCATCGACCGCCTCGAGGGCGGCGACCGGCCGGTCACCGACACCGGCGGCCTCACCCGCTTCGGGATCTCCAAGCGGGCCCACCCGCGCGTCGACGTCGCCGCGCTCACTCGCCTCGAGGCGATGGCGATCTACCACGCCTCGTACTGGACTCCCATCCAGGCCGACCGCCTCCCGCGCGGGCTGGACCTGCTGCTCTTCGATGCGGCCGTGAATCTCGGCCCGCCTCCGGCCGTGCGCCTCCTACAGGAGGTGCTCGGTGTGGGCGTCGACGGGATCGTGGGGCACGAGACGATCGCGGCAGCGAAGGCCTTCCGCCCCGGGTCCGAGCTCCGCGCCCGCTTCAACGAGCGGCGGGAGCGGTACTACTCCGACCTCGCCGCGTCCAAGCCCGTCTACAAGCCGTACCTGTACGGCTGGCGGTGCCGCCTCTTCCGCGTCGCGGACGAGGCTGGCCGCCTCGGGGGCGCCGCCTGAGGCCCCAGGCCCAGCCCGCCGGGGCCGCGTGGCATCCCACCCAGAGCCCCTATTCCCCGGGTGCTGCCGTGGCCCCCGGGAGCGCCTCGCGCCCCGCCACCGGCGCGGGGGCTCCCGGGGGCCGGCCGTCGATCGGAGGTCCGCAGTGAGCACGCCGTCTTCTCGCCCGACGATCCCCGCCGGTGACATCGCCCGGAAGCTGAAGCTGCCCGGTTGGCTGCGCTGGGTCCTCGACCTCTTCCGCGGGACGAGGATCACCGCGGGCCCCGTCGACATCCAGCTCGACGAGAAGCCCGGCGCCTACCCGGCCGGGCGCTCGCCCCTCGACTCGACCCCGCACCAGCCCGGCCCGCCGCCGGTCGGGGGGCGCCGCAGGTGAGCGCCGAGGCCGTCTGGGCCGGCTGGCTCGCGCTCTTCCTCGTCTACGAGGTCACCGCGGCCCTGCGCGAGCGCGGGACCGACCAGCGGCTGACCCTCAGCCGCGTCGTCTGGCGCTGGTTCGACACCGTGATCGAGCGCCTCGCCCTCGCGTTCTTTCTCGCCGTCCTGACTGCCCACCTGGTGCTCGGGTGGCCCGGGGGCCTCGCGGTGATCCTGACCGGGGCGCCGGTGGCGCTGCTGATCGTCCTGGCGCTTCTGCGCCGGGGCCCGACCGCGGCCGTAGTCGTCCTGGCGCTGCCGCTGCTCCTCGGCGCCGACCGATGCTCGGTGTCCTGGCCGCAGCCGCAGCCCACGCCGACCCTGGAGCCAACCCTGGAGCCAACCCCGAAACCGACCCCAACGCCGACGCCCGGCCCGCAGTCCTGCGCCGACCTCGCGTGTCCTCCCGACCAAGTGTGCATCCACGAGGTCGGGCGCCCGCCGTACTGCGCCCCTGCCCCATTTCCGACACCGAGCCCCACCCCCACGCCGCCTTCCGCCACCTGCTCGGCGCCGCTCAATGGCACCCCGAACATGGGGATCTACTGGTACAGCCCGCAGCGCGTCGCCGACGCGACCCCCCGGCTGTGCGACGCCGACCGCTGTAGGGCCGTTGGGTATCCAGATCGCATCTGCTGCCCCGTGGTGCCGGACGAGCACCCCGAGAGGGCTCGGTGCGAGTGCCTCGTGATGACGGGGGTGGCGCTGTCCGTGTGCGCGCCCACGTGGGAGCTCGCCGTCGACGAGGGCCCGCTCGCCTGGGACTTCGACGACACCGGCTGGAAGGCCGTCATGTCGGGCCACGGGAAGGGGCGCATCCGCGCGTGCTGGCCGAACGGCCGCACCTGCTCGAAGTGGCTGGAGGTCGATCGATGAAGCTGCTCATGCTCGTCCTGAAAAAGACGGGCCTCGTCGGGAAGATCCTGCCGGGGCTTCTCCGCGCTGCCGCCGAGGGCTCCTTCGGGGAGCCGGTCAAGCGGCTCTACTGGCTCCTCGCGGGCTACAAGACGGCCACGGGCGCCGTGCTCATGGCCCTGGGGACCGGCCTCGAGGCGGTCGCCGCGTCGTTCCCGGAGTGGACCTGGGCGCCGCAGGCCGCGCAGGCGATCTTCTGGCTCGGGGCGCTCCTGTCCTCCGTGGGCCTCGTCGACGCCGGCGTGCGCTCGCCCTGGCCGCAGGGCACCGAGATCCCGACGGAGGCGA
>JALOLB010000191.1 GCA_025456225.1 Thermoanaerobaculaceae bacterium | reverse complement strand
CCGCGGTGAACTCCGCGGCGTACTCGGTGCCGGTCCCGTGCGTCAAGTTCATCTCGACGAACTTGCCACTCCCCTCGACCCGGGCGAAGAGCTTCGCGGACTTGACGCCATGGTCGTCCGAGACAACCAGGGGGATCCGGGCCAGCTTGCCCTTGTCGAACTCGAGCTTGACCCCGCGCTGCAGCTCGACCTTGGGGGGCTGGGCGTCCAGTTGCTTGAGCAGGGCCTGGAGCCGCTGGCGGAGCTCGGCGACCTTTCCCTCGAGACGAGCAGGCGGGCGCAGGGCCTGCAGCATCGCCAGACCGCTCTCGGGCCGTTGCTGGCGCTCGCTCTGCTCGGCCTGGGCCAGGACCGCGGTGACCTTCTGGTCGGCTTCCCGGTCGGCCTCGACGCGATCGATGCGCGCCCGTAGCCCCGGGCGGTCGGGCCAGGCCTTGGCAAGCGCACCCAGACGGTCGAGCGCCTGCTGGTAGTTGCCAGCCTGGGCGGCCGTGGCCGCCTCGGCCTCGAGACCCTTGGCCGCCTTCTCCCGCCACTCGGCCGCAGCATCGGCCTTGGGCATGAGCTCCCGCAGCGCTGTCGCCTGCTGCAAGAGGTCGCCCCACGCCCCGCTCCGCTCGGCGGTCTGCGCCAGCTTGAGGATGTTGAGGGCACGCCGCGCCTCCTCGATGGTCTGTGCCTTGTCGGGGTTGCTGGCCAGTGCCGTCTGCTCCTCGCGGGTAATCGAGCCGAGAATCCGCTGCATTGCGCGAAGGTTGCCCGCCTCCACCGCCCGGGTCAGGTCGTTGCCCAGGGTGCGCACCCGCAGCTCGGCATAGCTGGTCCGCAGACCCTGCAGGTGGTCGAGGTCGGCCGGCGGAAGCTGCTGCTCGTCGGCGGGTGTGATCGTCTCGAGAGCTTGCTGCGCTGCCTTGAGATCCCCGGCTGCCAGGGCCTCCTCGAAGGCCCTGATCTGGGCCAGCACGGCCGGCGGCTGCTTCGGCGCCTCCGTGGGAGCCGGGGTCGGCGGCCGCGGCGTCGGCGGCACGAACCGCCGCCTCGCCTGCTGCTCGGCCTGCTGGCTCTGCCACCAGAGGAAGGCGACGCCTCCCCCTCCCAGCAGGAGGACCGCCAGAACCACGAAGAGCGGCCACAGGGTGCGTCCGCGCTTCCTGGGGACGACGGCCGCCACCGGCACCCTCCCGGTAACCGGTGACGCCTGGGGGAGTGGAGGCGGGGTCGCCGCCGGGGGCTCGAGCACTGCTTCCTGGAGCTGCGCCGCCGCGGTCTCGACTGCTGCAGGTGGCAGAGACGGAGGCTCCGGCGTCTGGGTCGGTACCACCGGAATCGGAGGCGGAAGCTGAGGTTCCACCGGCACACGCCCCTTGTCGGTGTCGTACAGGGCTTCTGCCGGGGAGCGCTGCGGGCTGCTCTCGAAGACGAGCTGGGACGGCGGGAGCGACGGGACGAAGGTCGCTGGCGCCACCGGCTGGGTGGTCTCGACGGACGATGTCGGAGGCACATCCTGGGTCGGGGCCGTCTCGGTCGAGGGCTCTTCTCCGGGGGCCGGCAGCTCCGCAAGGCGATGGACCGGCACGGCCATCGTGCGCTCGGTCTCGTACCCGGGCGTGGGGCGGGGAGGCTCCTCGACCGGAGGCTGCGGGGGAGGAAACACCTCGTCGGGACCACGTCCCGGCGCGGCCACGGGCTCGGTCGGAGGGGGCGGAAGCTCCCCGCCAGCCGCGGCTCCGTCGTCTGCCGGGACACCCTCCTCGTCGTCGATCACGGCCATCATCGGTTGCGTGAGATCCCGGGGTGGCGTCGACCCGTCAGCCTCGACGGGCACCTCTCCCGGTGCCGTTGCGGCGGGGACCGGCGCCTCTCCCAGGTGCAGAAACAGGGTGCCGCCCGTGGCCAGCGGCTGCCCGCCCTCGGCCGCCAGAACCCCGTCGAGCACGGCAAGCAGCTCGTGCCAGCTCGCCGCGCGGCCCTCGGCCCGGGGTTGCAGTGCCTGAACCAGCACCTCCTGCAGGCCCACCGCCCCTCCGAGAGGCGTCGTGACCGCTGGCGGGAGGTCCAGCCTCACGTGGCCGTCGGGGGTCGTCACGACCCGGGCCTGCAACACCCGACAGGCTACCTGGGCGAGGGAGTACATGTCCGACCGGGCGTTGGCACGGGGCAGCCCGGCGTGGGGGTCCACCAGCTCGGGGGCGGCGTACTCGAGAGCGTCGGAGGCAAGCACCGCTCCAGTGAGCTCACCCATGAAGACGCGGAACGCTGCGGTTCCGAACCCCAGCACGAGCGCGGTCTCGCCGGACTCGATCGGCCGCGCCAGCAGGTTCTGCGGCGTCAGGTTGCCGTGGAACACGCCGCGCTCGGCAAGGCTGGCGAGGCCGCTGGCGGCCGCACCCAGAAGGCGGAGCAGGCGCCGGGGATCCTGCCCGGCCAGGCTCTCCAGGGCGAGCCCCTCGGCGTACTCCATCACCATGAAGGCGCTGCCGTCGGGCGTGAAGCCGAAGTCGAACAGCTCGGGGAACGCGGCCGGCTTGAGGTCCTGCCAGGCCTCCATGGCCTCGAGGAACTGCTCCTGACAGATGTGCAGGTCGGCCGGGCAGGACGGGGCGATCAGCTTGATCGCGGCCCCCCGGCCGCTGCCCAGCTCCGTGGCTCGAAAGACGATGCCCGAACGGCTCGACTTGAGCACCCGATCGAGCCGGAAGCTCTCGGTGATCTCGCGTGGCTTCGTCATGCGCATGAACGTACTCCTCCATCCGCCAGCGGAGTCAAGGCTGGTACGGTGGTCGCGGCCGACCGGCCGACGCCCTGGAAAGCGTGCATGACCAGAGTGTAACAGAGGGCAATGCAGTCTCGGGGCGGGGCGGGTCACAACTGTGATGAACCTCACAGTCGGGGAGGGTGCTGGAGAGGAAAGAGAAGGCCCCGCAGGGGAACGGGGCCGTGGAAGATGGTGGAGGCGGGGGGAATCGAACCCCCGTCCGAAGGACCTGGACCGCTGGTATCTCCGTGCGCAGCCGGCGATTTGTTCTCACCACCGGGGCGGGCGCTGGCGCCCCTTCCCGGTGGCCAGCCCGTACGTCTCATCTGTCGCACCCGGGCGCAGCGACAGACCAGCCTGCTTTGTCGTCGCCGTGATCAGGCCCGCAGGCGGGGACCGGCGATCACGACGTGACTGCGATCAAGCAGCCAGTGCCAGCTCTGTGTTGGCAGGTGTGTGTTTCCGCCTGTTTAGCGTGGCGGCGGACCACGGCACGCTGCCAGCGATCCAACTGTCCCCCGTCGAACCCGGTACGCCCCCGTCGACGGTGCAGGCCCAATCTAGCGCGTCCGGCTCCGGTTGTCGAGGAACGGTGCCCGGGAACCTGTGAACCCCTCGGGCGGACACGTCGCAACGTGGTCGTGGACGTGGCCGTGGTCGTGGGCCCTTCGCACGCTTGGGACGCGGCCCGGGCCGGACCTGCCCCGCGCGTGGCCGAGACCGCGGGGCGAAGCTCCGTTGACCAGGGAGTGGCCGGCGAAATCAATGTCCACGTCCACGACCACGTCCACGTCTACGTCCACGCTCACGTTGGCGATGGTGTGCGAGGAACGCAGTGGGCGTTCCTTCGAGGGTCCCTCAGCTCAGATGTACCCCACCGACCGGTACTGCTCGATCTTCTTCGGGATGACGACCGTCCAGTAGTCCTCGAAGTCGAACCCGGAGTAGTCGTGGAAGGGGGCCGGCCCGGTGTCCACGAGCAGGCACTCGCACCGCTCCCCGTCCTCGATGACGAAGATGTTGTTGGGGCTCACCGAGGTCTTCGCCTCGGGGTGGCGGACGAAGAGCTCCAGCAGGGAGTCCACGAACGACCGGACGGCCTCCTTGGCGGCGCGGTGGCGGGGCGACTCGGGTGGCCCCAGCGACGTGTAGAGCTTGGCCAGGGACTCCCCGGCCAGCCGCTGCTTCACGACGTAGCTCCCGTAGGGGTCGTACGCCTCGATACCCGGCACCGGCACACCGTGGCTCGCGAAGAAGTCGGTGATCTCGCACTCCTGGCGGATGTGCTCGCGGCTGTAGGCGCGCGGCTTCGCGACCTTCAGCACCGCCCGGTCGCTCTCCGCATAGTCGTAGACGATACCGTTCTCCCCCTCGCCGATCTTGGGGAGCTTCACGGTGTAGCGTCGCTCGGCCACCTCCAGCGGCACCGTCTCGATTCCCTCGTCGAGCCCCTCGATGACGTGGCTGGACTCGTTGTCGAGATAGAGGTCGCGCAGGTCGTCGGCGAGGCCGGCCACGTACTCGCGCGAGCCGAACCCGAGGCAGCTCTCGCTGCGGTGCTCGCGCATGAACATGCCGAAAAACCCCGCGGACTTGAGCGCCTGCACGAGATCCGTGACATGGGCGTACTGGGGCGCGAAGAGCACCTCGAAGAGCCGCACCTCCTTGCCCGACAGGGAGCGAAAGCCGCAGGCCCGGCACTCCTCCACCTGCACCTTGGGGATGCGCACCGGGGAGCCGGCGACCATCACCTCGTAGGGCACCTCGACGCGCTTGAGGATGGCCTCCTCGCAGCGCGGGCAGATCTCGTAGAGCCGCGTCGTCTCCTTGGACACGATGCCCTCCTACTGCGCCCCGCCGCCGCGGGTCTCCAGCAGCTTCTGATGGGAGCTGTCGAGCGCGTGCAGGCGCTCCGCCAGGGCGATGGCGATGTTGCGGATCAGCTTGTAGGGCGCCGTGAGATTGGCCTCCAGCAGCTCGTCAAAGCGCTCCCGGTCGATCTCGATGAGCTTGCAGGGCACGGCCGCCACTGCCGTCATCGAGCGCGGGGCGTGCAGCAGGAAGGCCATCTCGCCCAGCACCGAGCCGTGCTTGATGCGCACGTTGAACGAGCCCGGCTTCGTGTAGTGACCGCGGCGCAGCTCGACCTCGCCCTCGAGCACGAGGTAGAACCTCTCGCCGATCGACCCCTCGGTGAAGATCACCTCCTCGGCATCGAACTCGATGGTGCGCGCGACCTTCAGGATCAGGAAGACCTCCGATGGCTTGAGGTCGGAGAAGATCTCGAAGTCCTTGGCCTCGTCCCGTTCCGACTGGGTCACCTCCTTGGGCACCAGCCACTGCAGGTAGCCGGTGCGCTGGTACTTGCGCACGCGGTCCGGGAGCACCTCGTTCCAGTAGCTCTGGAAGGTGAACCCCTCGTAACTCTTCTTGAGGGTGGTGCCGGGATCGATGAGCACGAACTGCGCCGGGTCCGAGAAGCGGCCGCCTTCGGTGAGGACATAGATGTTGTTGGGGCTGATCGAGACCTGGCAGTCCGGACGCTTGCGGAAGAGGTTCAGCAGTCGCGTCAGGAACTTCTCCAGCCCTTCCAGGATGAGGCTCTGAGTGCGGGCCGTGAGCGTCCCGAAGCGCAGGTACAGGCTCGTCACCGACTCGCCTTCGATGAGGTCCTTGATGGCGAAGCGTCCCATCGGGTCCATGTAGTGGATGCGCGGGACGCTGATCCCCTCGGCCAGGAAGAACGAGGTGGTCATCTGCTCCTCGAGCAGCCGCTCCCTGCACACCGGCTGCTGCTTGGCCACCTTCAGGCACAGCGCGCCGTGGGCGTGCGGCAGCATGAGCGACCAGGAGTGAAGCCGGTACACCATGCCCCGGTCGCCCTCCCCAAGGGGCGGCAGGACGAGCCCGAACTGGGCGCCGCCCAGCGGCCGCTCCACCTCCTTCAAGCCGGCGTTCTGGGCGCGCTGCAGGTCCTCGAAGAACGCCGCCGCCTCGGCTTCCAGCTCGGGGCTCGCCAGCTCGGGTCGAGTGTACGTGTCATCCGCCATGCCTCACCTCGCTGCGGCGCGCCCGCCGCGTTCCTGTACTCCCACCTTGCAGCTCTCCACTCCGGGCGTCGGTGCTTTCACCGTGTGGAATAATAGCGCCGAGGTCCTGAGGGTCCAAGAAACCGCGCGCCGGGTCGTGTGCTCACCCCTCCCGGCGAAAAGGAGGAAGCATGAGAGTCGCCACCTGCACCGTTCTCGTCCTCGTCCTGGTCGTGTCCGTCGGCTGCCGCCGCCAGGCTCCGCCGTCGCAACCGGTGGTTGCCGCCCAGCCCGCCGCACCTCCGTCCAGCCAGCCGGTTGCCGCTCCGGTCGCACCGCCGGTCGTGGAGGCCGTGGCCGAGATCCCGGTCTACCCGGGAGCCGCCCAAGTCGAGCGCAAGCAGGCCGCCAACAAGGATGGCTATGTGCGGATCGAGGAGGTCAAGCTGCACTCGGCCGACGCGATCGCCCCCATCAAGGCGTTCTACTCGAGCGCGATCACGGCCGGCGGATGGCAGGTGACGGCGAGCAAGGACAAGCCCGACGAGGCGGAGTGGAAGCTGATCAAGGGCACCGCCGTCGCCGAGATCGCCCTCGATGCACGGAGCGCCGGAGGCGTCGACATCAAGATCGAGCGCAAGGACAGGTAGCCTCCCACCCACCCTGTGATCAGTGATCGGTGGTCGGTGGTCAGAGGGGAAGAGAAGGTCGCCACTGGCCGGGTGGTCTCTGAGCACCGGCCACCGGGTGGGTGGGCGGAGGAACAGACCACCGGGTGGGCGGGGGCTAGAGCCTCGGGAGGCCGCCGAAGAAGAGGTCGAGGCCGAGGCGGACGCCAGGGTTGCTCTCGAAGTCGCGGTCCCGCTCGAAGCGCAGCGAGGGGGTCAGCTCGATGAAGATCCACGGGCGCCAGACCCTCCGGCGGTAGGTCATCTCGGCCCGGTACTCGTCCATGAGCTGATCCTTGCTGAAGGCCGCCACGCTGCCGAGCAGGTAGTCCCGGTTCTCGGCGACGACCCAGCCGACCTTGACAACCTGGGATGCTGTCCAGTACTCGCGTTCCTGCGTGTACTTGGCACCGGTCTGCAGGCGCAGGTACCAGGCTGGAGCGAGCTGGCGATCCAGCACGAGACGGGTCAGGCTGCCCAGGCTGTCCTGGTTGTTCCAGAACAGGGACTGACTGGCGTGCCCGTCCCAGTGACCCCAGTACCACTGGTAGTGGGCCGCGACCAGCGCCTCCAGGACCAGCCCGCCGGACGCACGGACCGAGAGGTCCCGGGTGAACTGCCACCGGCGCCCATGCGTGCTGGCGCCTCGTACCCCCACCCTCAGGTTGTCCTTCGTCTCGGTCGGGCTGAGCCCGGGGATCACGTTGGACGCCACGTTGTCGGCGTAGATCGAGAAGCGGCGCTCGATCCTGGGGATCGCCACGTCCGCCGAGATCGTGGGCTCGACCCGGGTGTGGTAGCGATCATGCTCGACCCACAGGCGAAACCGGAGCTGCGACTCCTGGAATGGGCCGATGTCGTCGCGCAGGCCGAAGTAGTAGTCGGCTGCGGCGACCTTGCCGTTGAAGTACCTGGTGATGCGGTCGTAGAGCCGATCGATCCACGGAGCGGGCGAGACCACGGCAGCAGCGGTCTGGACAGGGGGCTCCTGCTGGCCTTCGACGGAGTGCGCGGCGAGCCCGAGGCCGATCGCCAGGGTCACCACGAGCCCACGCGTCACCCGGATAGCCACCTGCCGAGGATAGCAACCCCGCCAGCTCCGAACCAAGGCGAGGCAGCTCGCGCTCCCAGGTCTCGGCTCCGCCCCGCCGCCCCCGCTTCCGGGTGGCGGCACGGTCAGAACGCCGCGATGAACCCGAGGCTCAGCCGGGTCTGGTCGCGCTCGAGGTCGCGGGCGCCCTCCAGCATCAACCGTATGTTGCGGGCCAGCAGTCGGTTGAGGGTCAGTGCGACGCTCTCGTAGCGGGTCTCGACAGCGTCGGAGTCGACCTTGTTGTACAGCACGGACACCACCCAGCGACCGTCCTGGCCCTGGGGAAAGAAATGCAGCTCCGCGAGCCCGCCCGTGGTGACGTAGGTATCGCCCGTCCAGCCC
>JALOLB010000190.1 GCA_025456225.1 Thermoanaerobaculaceae bacterium | reverse complement strand
GTACAGCTCGACGATCGCGAAGCCCGCGGCCCCCACGGCGAGCTCCTCGAGCTCCACCCACCTCTCACGCAACGCCTCGTCGCGGGGCAGGAACTCGCGGGTGAAGTCGCGCTCCCGGCCGAGGCTGCCGACGATCCGGTCGAGCGGCACCTCCATCACGCCGCGGTCCAGGAGGTGCCCCAGCCGCAGCCCCTCGCGGACGGCGTCGAACGGGAGCAGATCCGCCGGCAACCCCTTGAGGGGGCGCAGCAGATCCTGCACCAAAGCGGCGCGGCGCGCCGCGTCGAAGCGGCTCACCGCCCACCTGCCGGGACGGTGCTCGGTGGTCGGTGATCGGTGGTCGGTTGCCCGCCCGTCCACGCAGCTCGCAACTCACGGTTCACGGTTCTCAGTTTCCACCACCCGCCCCGGGGGAGCAAGCGTTGGCGCAGGCGCCAGCCGGGGGTAGGATGGGTAGCATGAGAACCTTGCGGAGCCTCGGCGCCCATTTCCGGAACCTCCTGACGGCCGGCCTCGCGGCCCTGGTGCTCTCCGCCTGCGCGTCCTCGGGGGACGCCAGCACGCCGCGCCGCGTCCTGCAGCGGGCCGCCCCGCCGTGGAGCCACGGCTGGTCCCAGGGTGCGGTCTTCTACGAGATCTTCGTGCGCAGCTTCGCCGACTCGGATGGCGACGGCATCGGCGACCTCAGAGGGCTCATCTCGAAGCTCGACTACCTCAACGACGGCGACCCTGCGACCACCACGGACCTGGGCGTCACCGCGCTCTGGCTCATGCCGGTCTTCGCCTCGCCCTCCTACCACGGCTACGACACCACCGACTACGAGCACATCAACCCGGCCTACGGCACCGACGAGGACTTCACCACCCTCTGCGAGGAGGCCCACAGGCGCGGCATCCGGATCATCGTGGACTTCGTCATCAACCACAGCGGCTCCGGCCACCCGTGGTTTCAGTCCTCGGCCTCCTCCCCGACCTCGCCCTACCGCGACTGGTACCTGTGGCGCCCCGACAACCCGGGGTGGCGGCAGCCCTGGAACACGTACACCGGCTCCGAGACCTGGCACCGCAACCAAGCGGACGGGCAGTACTTCTACGGCGTGTTCTGGGGCGGTATGCCCGACCTCAACTACACCACCAGGGCGGTCCGGGACGAGGTGAAGCGCCTGGCTTCCCTCTGGCTCGCCCGTGGCGTCGACGGGTTCCGCCTCGACGCCACTCGCTACCTGATCGAGACCGGAGGCGGACCGGGGCAGCAGGACACCCCCGAAACCCACGCGTTTCTCAAGGAGCTTGCCGCGCACGTCCGCGGCGCCAAGCCACAAGCCACCCTCGTGGCCGAAAACTGGACCGACACCCCGATCATCGCGACCTACTTCGGCTCCACCGCCACGATTCCCGAGGGCGACGAGATGCCGATGAACTTCAACTTCCCCCTCGCCGAGCGGATCCTGGAGGCTGCCCGCACCGGATCCTCCGTGGGGATCGCCGCCAAGTACGCGGAGATGGCGGCCCTCTACCCGCGCGGCGTCAACGACGCGCCGTTCCTCACCAACCACGACATGGTGCGCCTCGCCACCCAGCTCGGCACCATCCCCGGCCGCCTGCGCTCCGCTGCCTCGATCCTGCTCACCGTGCCGGGAGCGCCGTTCCTGTACTACGGCGAGGAGGTGGGCATCCAGAACGGAGGCTCCGGCGGCGGGGACGAGCTCAAGCGCACGCCGATGCCCTGGGACGCGACGCCGGGCGGGGGCTTCACCACCGGCACCCCGTGGTTCCCGTTCGCCCCCGGGCGGGACACCGCGAACGTCGCGGTGCAGACCGGCGACCCCGCCTCCCTGCTCTCCCGCTACCGCTCCCTCATCCACGTGCGCAACGCCTCCGAGGCGCTGCGGACCGGCGAGATTAAGGTCCTCACGCCCTCCTCCGGCAGCTCGCCGCTGCTCGCCTTCCTGCGCGTCAGCGCCGGCGAGCGGGTGCTGGTCGTGCACAACGTCGGCGATGGAGTCGGTGTGACCCAGGCCACGCTCGTCTTCGACGCCTCGGGCTTCGAGACGCTTTTCGCCGACACCGGGGTCTATCCACCAACGGGCAGCAGCGGCAGTTGGTCCGTTGGCATGCCCCCGCGCACGACCGGCATCTGGCGGCTCCGGTAGGGAGAGAGACAGGCCTCAGGGTTCCCACCCGACCGACCACCCGGCCTCAGGCCTCAGGAAGAACAGGCCTCGGCTCCCCCTCCCTCCCAGGTAGTTCCTTGTCTTTCCTGAGGCCAGAGGCCTGCCGTTCCTGAGGCCTGAGGTCTGAGGCCTGAGGCCTGCCGTTCCTGAGGTCTGAGGCCTGAGGCCTGGGTGGGTGGGGGTCCCCTACTTCAGCTCCGCGGGGACAACGGCGAGGAGCTGGACCGGGCGACCGTTCCGCAGGTCGTAGTCGTTGAGAATGTCCTCCTGCCTCTTCCCCGGGGGCACCATGATGTCGACGAAGGGCGTCTGCAGATGGTCCTCATCCTGCCCACCGCCGAAGGCGTCCTGACTCTTGCCATGCTCAAGCGGGATGACCATGAGGTTGCCCTCCCCGGGCTCTGTGATGCCAAGGGCCGGGCCGACGTCGATCTTCATGTCGATCTTCGCTCCCGTGACGGCGACCACGTACCCCCAGCTCGGGCTCGCCGGACCACCCAGGAACGACTGGGGCACGAAGAAGCTGATCTTCGCACCAGTCACCCAGATGAGCGTGGGAAAGAAGACACCGTCGGCGATGTCCTGCGCCACGCCGGCCTCGATGCGCTCCTTGTCGGTGCTGTCCACCCGGCCCTGAGCGCTGCGAATCTCCTTCCTGGCCTCCCGCTCGAGCAGGCCCTTGAGCTGCTCGCGCGCATCAAACGGGCGAGGGGTCAGACAGATGGCCTTCTCCCACGCATCCTGGGGCGCGACGACGGCTCGCCGTCCCGGAAGGGTGATCGTGCTGCCCGAGCTGGGTACCCGGTCGGTGTCGATGTAGATGTCGATGTTGAAGGTGTAGAAACCGAACCGAGCCAGCGTATCGAGCGTGGTGCCAACCCCATCGATGGTGCGCCGGGCTGGCATGGTGATGGCCCTGGCGAACGTCGCCTCGAACTGCGTGCCGTTGGTCTGCGCCCTTGCGACCAGGGACACGAGGTCCAGATCCCCGGGCCGCATGTCGTCGCGAAGGGGGTAGGCCAGCCTACCGGAGCCGTGGTCGTCGCCCCGGGGATCGGTGAGCTTGAAGACCACCTGCTCGCCAGCCTCCACCGGGGACACCGGCACACCGGCGCTCACGGTCACCAGCACCGCCAACACTGCGACGCGAAGCACTCGCTTCATCATGCTCCCTCCAGGACCGGGGACGAGCACCTGGTACCGTTCGCCTCTCGTGTGCCGGCCACGCAGCTCGAAGAATGACGCCTCCCCGGACCAAAGACAAGAGCCCCGTCGCGGCACGCACAAGCTCTCACTGCACCGTCCCTGCAGAGTCGCCGGCGCGCTGGAGCACGCACGCCGTGGGCACGGCGGTGAACCGACGATGGGCACGGCACCTCGGCAGCACAACCGAGAGGGTCCGCCTCCCACTGGGCAGGAGTGGGGCGGACACTCCTGCCCGCCCCCGACGCCGAGGCAGCGCGCCAGCTCCACAAGGACATGGAGACAGCCAACCGGCCCCGTGAGTCGCTGTGTTGAGAAAGACGCCCGGCGGCATCTGCCGCCGGGCTTCGTGGGTCATCTACGTGAAGTTAGAACGCGACCTTCAGGTACGACACGATTCGCTGCTGATTGAAGTCGCGCGTGAACATCGGTTGCGGGTTGCGGTAGTCGACGCTCTGGAAGTAGCGCTTGCCGTTGACGACCTTGGCGACGAACCCGTCACCGAAGTCCGGCTTGAAGTCTCCGAAATTGTACTGGTACTGGAAGCCGATCTCCGCTCCGCCCAGGGTGTAGCGCGCCAACACGCTGACCTTGTTCTTGTTGTAATCGCCACTCGGATTCGCCTGGTCGCCGTAGCCGTACCAGTTGCCGGGCCACGCGCCGTAGATGGCCGTGCTGCCGTCCTTGAGCTCGACGTCGTAGTGCTCGTATCGCAGACCAGCCCACAGCTCGTCCCGGAACTGGTAGCCCAGTCCGATCTGATAGGTCATGTAGTCGAGGTCGCGGTCGTCGTCGGAGACGTCATCGAACGGCGCCCATGCGTAGCCGGTCGCCTCGTAGCCTTGAGCCGGACCGACAGTCGTGGGTACGATGTTCGGCACCAGCGCGGGGTTGTTCAGGCGCTTGTCCGTCTCGTCGATCTGCTTGATCTTGGCGGTGATCTCAAGACCCTTGCCCAACGGTGCAATGTACTTCGCGTTGAGGGCGTAGATGCTCGTCTCGCGATCCTGGTAGGGCTGGTACACCGGGCGAGTGGTGTTGACTCCAGTGAACCACTCGAAGGTCGGGTACTTGCTGCCGCCGCCGCCACCCCATGCGGTCTGCCAGTTGGTGTTGTAGTCGATCCAGCTCAGCTCGGCCTGGAGGGTCAGGTCGCCCGCCTGGTACTGCGGGACGAAGGTGAAGCCCTTCCATCCGTGGACGTCCTGCGCCAGCGGCTCGTTGAAGTCGGTGATGTTGTTGTCGACGCCGAGGGAGACCACCTGCTGCGTCGTGCCGTCCCAGCCGCCCCACCCGATGTTCTGGGCCAGACCCTCGCCCTGGAGGTGCTGCGCGTCGCGGTAGACCGCGTACCGCAGGTTGGCCGGTCCCGGCATCGCGAAGGTGGCGTCCCAGCCTTCGGTCAGGAGCACGTCGACCTCGCGACGCCCCGCGAGCACCGCAACGTAGTCGGCGCCGATGTCGAAGTACTCAGCCTTGAAGGAGAGCCCGACCTCGAACGGATCGTTGAAGTCGGCGGCGAGCTTCCAGGCGCTGTCGCTGAGGTCCCCGTAGATGACCGGCGAGAACCCGGTATGGCCAGCACCCAGCGTGCTGTCGGTCGACGAGCTCGAGTGGTAGTAGTTGCCCCGCACCTCGATGTTGTCGGTCGGGCGGATGGCGACTCGCAGACCGTACACGCCCTCGCGGTAGCGGGTCTTCGTGTCGATCCCGTTGTCCGGGTTCACGTCCAGTGGGTCGATCTCGATGTCGTTCACGTAGTTGTAAAGGCCGACGAGGTCGACCTTGCTGCTCGGGGAGTAGCTCAACAGCATCGTGTAGGCCCCGTCCGCCGAGTGGAAGCTCCCGGTGTTGAAGCCGGGGCCGGCCCACAGGCGCGGCAGGGAGAGCCGCTGGCCTCGCCAGGTCAGCGCCTTCCCGAACAGCGACCCGCTGGCGATGATGCCGGCCGGGTTGTCGCGGTCGATGTAGCGTGCCTGCCCGACGATCCACGGATCCCAACCACCCATGTCGTTCGAGCCGAGCACCACCTGGTCGAGCCACCCGTAGCCCGGGCGGATGAACACGGTCATGCCGCGGAGCTTGAGGTACTGGTTCGAGAGCGGGCTGTACTCACCGCAGTCGCCGGCGATGCACGGGTCCTCGCCCTCGGGGCGCCCGCCGAAGCCGCTGTAGTTCGTCCAGTAGTTCTGGTTGAACCGGCTGTGCAGACGTGACTGGATCTCCACGTACTTCGACACCTTGGCGTTGACGAAGAGCTCGATCTCGGTGAACTGGCCGTTGTCGCCGGCGCCGTCGTTCGGGATGTCGCTGTACATGTACGAGCTGCCCTCACGCCGGGCATTGCCCCACAGCCACTTGGTATACGTTCGGCCGCCAAGGTCGAGCGTGAACTCGGCGAATGCCATCCCCTCGGCGAACGCCAGGGCGGCCAGGATCATGGCCGCGATCACCCATCGGTTATGTCTCATCTCTCTCCCCTTCTCCCAGGGCCCAAAGGCCCACTATGCATTCAGCCCGAGCACGAGGCACCGGACCTCGCCTGAGCCAATCAGCCTACTTTGCCGCGACTCCGACCGTCTTGATCGTGGCCAGCGACTTCGACGTCCCGTCGGGGTTGCACTCGTAGGCCAGCATCTTCTTCTGCTCCTCGGCCTCGGACTTGTCGCCGGTCGCTGCGCCGGCGAAAAGGTCGACGACGTGCGGATCGCAGTCGAGGTCATTGCCGCCGCCGAACCGATGTTGGCCCTCGTACTCGTTCACCTTGCGGGTGAGGAGATCCGCCTTGTCGGGGAAGCCCTCGTTTGACTGCATCAGGACCTGATAGCCCCACTTCGTCAGGTCGCCGCCGCCGATATCCGCCTTCGCCACCGTGGCGGAGAGGACGCGTCCCGATCCGCGAGTCCTGGTGGGAATGACCGTTGCCGCCAACAGATCGGCGGCCTTGGTCTCCACCTCGTTCTTGACGCGAGCGGGTGGCTGCGGGGACAGAATGATGCACTTCTGCCACTTCGACTCCGGTGCGAACTGCACGTTCAACCCGGGGTAGGTCTTGGTGAGCCCTTCGGCCGCCGGGTCCGTCTGGATGAAGATGAACGCCATCTGGACCGAGAAGCCACCGCCCATGCGCCACGGGTCGTCAAGGTCGGTCCCGAGCGTGACCTCGAAGGTCACGTTGTCCCCCTTCGACACCACCTTGAGCTGGCGGAGGTCGAACGACCCGGCCTTGTAGACGGCGTCGGTCGGATAGGTGTAGGCGCCAGGCCCGAAGTCGTCTCCCGCAGGATCCTTGAGCACGACCTCCTGCGCCAGTACCGACCCGGCGACCAGGACCACCACTGCTGCCAGAGCTGCACAACGCCACGTTCTCACCATCAATGGTCTCCCTTCTCTTCTCGCTGCACAGTCAAACTTACCTGTTTGGTCTCTAGAGCTGCCCAGGCGTCCGCCACACCTCCTTTCGAGGTCTAGCCCTTCACGGCGCCGGCCGTGAGGCCGGACACCAGGTACTTCTGGAGGATCAGGAACAGCACCACCACCGGGATGGCCGTGATGATGGCTCCGGCGGCGAAGAAACCCCACTGCTGCTGGAAGCCGCCCACGAAGAACCGCAAGCCCACCGGCGCGGTGTACATCGACTCCTTGTTCATGAAGGTGGCGGCGAGGATGAACTCGTTCCACCCGGTCATGAAGGAGAACAGCGCCGTGATGGCGATGGCCGGCTTGGCGAGCGGCAGGATGATCTTCAGGAACACCGTCTGCACGGACGCCCCGTCCATGAGCGCCGACTCCTCGAGCTCCTTCGGGATGGTGTCGAAGTAGCCCTTGAGCATCCACACGCAGAACGGGATCGAGGTCGTGGAGTAGACCAGGATGAGCGCCAGCCAGCTCGACCCCAGGCCCAGCCACTTCACGATGATGATGTACAGCGGGATCATCATCAGGGTGCCCGGGAACATCTGCGCCACCAGGAACGACATCATCCCGGCGCGCCGGCCGGGAAAGCGGAACCGTGAGAACGCATACGCCGCCGTACAGGCCAGGAAGACGCCGAGCACCGTCGTGGCGCCCGCCACGACCAGGCTGTTGCCGAGCCAGCGGGCGAACGGCTGGTCGGCGAAGACCGCCGTGAAGTTCGACCACGTCAGGTGCTCCGGCCAGGGCGTGATGGCGCGCAGCCGGTCCAGGACCGACGGGTCCTGCGGCGTCTGCACGATGGCCAGGCCCTGCTGGCCGGAGAACGCCACGGTGAACACCCAGAGCAGCGGGTACACCGTGATGATCACCATGATGCCCAGCACGATGTGCAGCGGCCAGTGGCGAACGGTGTCGAGGCCGCGCGTGCTCATATGCCCTCCGTGGCCCTGGTGACCCGGTTCTGCCACGTCCCGTACAGGAGCAGGATGCCGAAGATCACCGTCGAGTAGGCGGCCGCGTACCCGTAGCGGTACTGCTCGAACGCCAGCTTGTACGCCTGGGTGATGAGGATCTCGGTGGAGTGCGCCGGCTCGCCCGCCGAGACCAGGTAGATGATGTTGAACATGTTGAAGGTCCA
>JALOLB010000028.1 GCA_025456225.1 Thermoanaerobaculaceae bacterium | reverse complement strand
GCCGAGCCTGGCCCGGGTGCGTGCCAGCCGCACAAAGACCTCCTGCAGCACGTCCTCCGCATCCTGGACGTGCCCGGTGCGGCAGAGCGCCAGGCCGTAGAGGTCCTCCGCGCAGGCGTCGAACAGCTCGCCCAGAGCCTCCGGCTCGCCCCTGTCGACGGCCGCCAGCGCGGCCTGCAGCCGTGTCACGTCGGCGCTGGCAACCAGGGGGAGATCCGCGGCGTCGATGCCCGTCATGCTCGCAGTGGCCTCGTTCACGCACTATTGACGGGCCGAGCGCGTGGTCCTGTCACGTGCCAGGAATCGCCACCCGGGTCGCTTGGTTGGCCAGGCTGGTGGCCGCGAGGCCACGCGTGAAGGGAGACACCCCCATGAGCATCGTGATCACCACACCCACCGGCCACATCGGCTCGAAGCTCGCCGAGAAGCTCCTCGACGCGGGCGCCGAGGTCACGCTCCTCGCCCGGAACCCCGAGAAGGTTGCGACCTTCGCCGCCCGCGGGGCGAAGGTCCTGCAGGGCTCGCTCGAGGACGAGGCGTTCGTCGTCGCGGCCACGCGCGGCGCGTCGGCGCTCTTCTGGCTCACCCCGCCCAACTTCCAGACCACGGACTTCCGCGCCTACCAGCGACGCCTGGGCGCGATCGCCGCGAGGGCCATCGCCGCGAACGACATCCCGCGCGTCGTGCACCTCTCGAGCGTCGGCGCCCAGCTCGGCTGGGGGGTGGGTCCCGTCAATGGGCTGCACGACATCGAGAAGGCGATCAACGCCGTGGCGTCCAACGTCACCCACCTGCGACCCGGCGCGTTCATGGAGAACGCGCTGATGTCGATCGAGACCCTCAAGACCGCCGGCGCGACGTTCCTGCCGGTGCCGGGGGACGCCAGGGTGCCGATGGTGGCGACCCGGGACATCGCCGCCGCGGCCGCCGCCATCCTCCTCGACCATGGCTGGTCCGGGGTCCGCTCCGTGATGCTCTACGGTCCCGTGGAGCTGAGCTACAACGACCTCACCGCCATCCTCACCAGGGAGCTCGGCAAGCCCGTCAACCACGTGCAGGTCACGCCCGGGCAGGCGCGCGAGGCGATGCTCGGCATGGGCCTGACCCCCGACATGGTGAGCCAGTACCTGGAGCTGTACGAGGCGTTCGGAAACGGGCGCATCGTCCAGGGCCTGCCGGTGGAGCCGGACCTGCGCGGCGCGACGACCTTCGACGAGTTTGCCCGCACCGCGCTCAAGCCTCTGCTCGGGTGAGGTCGGCATCGACAAGACAGTGCCCGCGGCCGGCCGGGCTCTCTTGCCAGCCGGCCCGCGGGGCATCACAATCCGCCCCTGGCCGTGGGGAGGCAGGGATCCTGATCGGGTGCGCTCCCCGGCCACGAGAGGCACACCATGTCATTCGTCTCGGACCCGCAGGCCTGGATCGCCCTGCTCACCCTCTCCGCCCTGGAGATCGTGCTCGGCATCGACAACATCATCTTCATCTCGATCCTCGCCGGGCGTCTGCCAGCGGCGAAGCGCGACCGCGCGCGCCGGCTCGGCCTCGCCCTCGCCATGCTCACGCGGATCGGGCTCCTGGCCTCGGTGGCGTGGCTGGCCCATCTCACCGTCCGGCTTTTCGCCATGTTCGGCCATGACTTCTCGGCCCGGGACCTCATCCTCATCGGGGGCGGGCTATTCCTGCTCGCCAAGGCCACGTTCGAGGTGCACCACAACCTCGAGGGCGAGGGGGAGCACCGCGTCGCCGGGAAGGTCGCCTCGTTCGCCGGGGTGCTCAGCCAGATCGTCGTGCTGGACATCATCTTCTCCCTCGACTCGGTGATCACCGCGATCGGCATGTCCGACCACCTGCCGGTGATGATCGCCGCCATCGTCATCGCCGTCGGGGTCATGATGTTCGCGGCGGGCCCGATCGCCGACTTCGTGGAGCACCACCCGACTGTCAAGATGCTGGCACTCTCGTTTCTGCTCCTCGTCGGCTTCGCCCTCGTCGTCGAGGGCTTCGGCCGCCACATCCCGAAGGGCTACATCTACTTCGCCATGGGGTTCTCGGTCGGGGTCGAGATGCTGAACCTGCGGATGCGCAATCGGCGCCACGTCCACCTCCTGCGGGGCGCCGAGCAGCTCGCGGTCGCCAAGCACGTCGACAAGGACTGAGAGGTGGTGAAGCAGACGCGCGCTGGCGCCCCCAGCGCCGATCGGCACCGTCCGCAACCTGGACCTGGACCGAGATGCCGCGCGCCTCACATTCTCGGAGGGATCCTCACCGAAGTGTCTCGCTGGATTGCTCATTGCCCTCGAAACGACCAGAGGCCAGGAACCGGGACGAGGTTGGCCTCCTGGGGCCCGGGGACCGACCAGTTGCGCTCTCGGGAGTGCTCCACAGGCGCTGACCCCTCACGCGTGAGTGCGAGTGCGCAGCAGCCCTTCCCATTCCTCCCACAGGCTCCTGGGCTCGTGGTCCTGTGAACGGACCTGCCTTCGCCCACGCCGGCGAGGTCTTCTCGCTGCTCGCCGCGCTGGTCTGGTCCGGCGCGGTGATCCTCTACAAGCGGTCGAGCGACACGGTCGACCCGGTCGGCCTCAACCTCTTCAAGAACCTCTTCGGCCTGCTGCTGCTCGTCCCCACCGTCCTCTTGGTCGGAGGCTCCGGGTGGCAGGCGATGACGACCCGGGACGTCCTCGCCCTGGTGGCCTCCGGCATCCTCGGCATCAGCGTCTCCGACACCTACCTGTTCCGCAGCCTGCAGCTCCTGGGCGCGGGGCTGTACTCGATCGTGGTCTGCCTGTACGGGGCGTTCGTGGTCGGGGCCTCCTACCTCTTCCTGGGCGAGCGGCTGGCAGCCGGCCAGCTCGCGGGCGTCGTGCTCGTCACCGCCGCCATCGCCGTCGCCGTGCACGAGCCGGACCGGCAGCAGCACGAGCGGCGGCAGATCCTGGCCGGGGTGGCGTGGGGTGTCGTCGCCATGGCCTCGCTGGCGCTGTCGATCGTGCTCATGAAGGGCGCCCTGGCCCGGGTCGGCGCTCTCGACGCCGTCACCCTCCGCATCGGCGCGGGCTTCCTGGCGCTGCTGCCGGTCGGCCTGGTGGGCCGCTCCGGGCGCCGCTCGCTCGCCACCTTGACCGCATCGCGCGCCCACTGGCGCTTCACCATCCCCGGCTCGTTCCTCGGGATGTACGGCTCGAGCATCCTCTGGGTGCTCGGCATGAAGCACACCCTGGCCTCCATCGCCTCGTCTCTCAACCAGTTGTCGAACGTCTTCGTGTTCATTCTGGGCGTCGTCTTCCTGCACGAGCGGCTGACGTGGAGGAAGGTCCTCGGCCTGGCCGTGGCCACTGTCGGAGCGCTGCTCATCATCCTCGCCGGGTGAGACAATCGGGTGCAGCACCTGAGAGGAGCCCGGGACATGGACCTCCGACTCTCACAGCATCCCTGGCAGCGGTCGCTCCGCAGATGGGCCCGGCCGCGCTGGCGCATCGGTGTCCTCGGCCTGGCGTTGGTCCTGGCCGGGTGCTTCGAGCAGCCGGTCGCGGAGCGCGTGGAGCTGGCGTTCCTGGCAGGCGGCGGCTTCGTGGTGACGGCCAGGGCGGAGGTGCGCCCGCCGCGGGGCGAGGGCTCCAACCCGGCCCTGGAGCGGCGCATCGCCGAGGCCCGCGCCGACTTCGCGGCCGGCTGGGCGTCCTGGGACCCGCGCTTCGAGGCGCTCGAACCGGCCCGGGAGCGGCTCGAGGTCGAGCGCCGCATGGGCGATGTCGAGCGCGTGGTCCGCCAGGCCCTGGCCCGCGAGCCGGAAGGGCTGCGGCGTTTCTTCGCCTTCACGGATGTCGATGCCGTCCTCGCCGAGGAGCCGGGCGAGGCCGAGCTGCAGTTGGCGCCACGGAGCGCATCCCGCGCCACGGCCGCCGAGCGGCGCCGGGTCGAGCGGGAGCTGGAGAGCTGGAGCGAGATCCTCGCCCGCTACCTGGCCGTGACGGGCGAGCTGTACCGGTATCTGGACCAGCGACCCGAGCGCGCCGAGCGGTGTATGGCCGAGCTGTTCAGCGTCGCCCGGCCCGAGGGGAGCGCGGACCTCGACGGCGACGAGGCGCGGCTCGTCAAGGCGGTGAACGACGCCATGGGCGAGGTGGTGATGGTCCTCAAGGTCGAGTCAGGCGAGGCGTACACCCTCGACGAGCTGTCGCGGCGCGTCTTCGACCCCTTTCCCGCCCCGGTCTCGGTCGTTCTGCCCGCGGCGCCGGACGAGGTCGAGGGCTTCGTCGTGGCCAGCGACGGCCGCCTGCGGGTGCCCGTCCAGGGCCTGTGGGATGCGCTCGCCCGGCTGGCGGGTGCCTGGGTCGCCCCGGACCCGGTGGTCGCCATGGTCGAGCACTCGCTCGCCTCGCCGGGCACCGAGTTCCCCCTGGCAACGTTCCTGGCGCTGCCGCGCTCCCACGCGTCGACCCCGCCGGAGCCCCGCGACGTGGCCGCGGCCCTGCGACGCGAGCTCACCCCCGCGCCGCTCTACCGGGTCCGCTGGGCCACCGTCCCACCATCGGAGGGGCGCCCCTTCACGTGGAGCGCGCTGCCGGGCTCCGCGCGGTAGCCCGGGGCGAACGGAGGGCGCGGCAGGTCGGGCGGCGCAACCCTTGACGCCGGACAACCGTAGACGGACCGCTGCTACTGGAGGCACGCATGGACCCTGTCACGCGACGCACGTTCCTGCAGACGACGGCGGCTGCTGCCACGACACTGGCGCTGCCCTCCCTCGGCAAGGGCTGGTACGCCCTGGCTGGGGGGGCGGAGGCCGCCTACTTCGAGAAGGAGTTCGGCATCACCGACGCGCTCTGCCGCAAGGTGCTGGCTCAGGCTCTCGGCAAGGGTGGCGACTTCGCCGAGCTCTACTTCGAGCACACGGTCAGCAACTGGCTCGGGCTCGAGGACGGCAAGGTCAACCGGGCGTTCGGCCAGGTCGACCTCGGCGTCGGCATCCGCACCGTCGCTGGCGACCAGATCGGCTACGGCTTCACGCAGCAGCTCGACGAGGCGTCGATGCTGGCGGCCGCAGCCACCGCGGCGACGATCGCGAGCGGGTCGGCCACGACGCCGGCGGCGGCGCTGGCCTGGGGTAAGGTCGGCAGCTTCTACCCGCTCGACCGCCTGCTCTCGGAGGTGCCGCTCGAGCCGAAGGTGCAGCTCGTGCAGACGCTCAACGAACGGTGCTTCGCCGGCTCGAAGCTGATCGCCAAGGTCACGGCGCAGCTCCACGACCAGCAGAAGCGCATCCTCATCGTCACCAGCGACGGCGTGAAGGTCGAGGATCTGCAGCCGCGCGTGTACCTGCAGGCCACCGTGGTGGCGGAGAAGGACGGCAAGCGGGAGCGGGCCGGCTGGAACTACGGCGGCCGGCGCTCGCTGTCGTTCTTCACCCCGGAGGTCGTGGCCGACATCGCCAGGCAGGCCACCGACCGCGCCCTGATCATGTTCGAGGCGGTGCCCGCGCCGGCCGGCGAGGTGCCCGTGGTGCTCGGCCCCGGCGTCACCGGCGTGCTGCTCCACGAGGCGATCGGCCACGGCATGGAGGCGGACTTCAACCGCAAGGGGATGTCGACCTACGCGACGATGCTCGGCCGCAAGGTCGCGGAGCCGTTCGTCACCATCCTTGACGACGGCACCGTGCCAGAGCTGCTGGGCGCCATCAACGTGGACGACGAGGGGACCCCGGGTCAGCGCACCGTCCTGGTCGACAAGGGCATCCTCACCAGCTACATGCACGACAGGATCTCGGCCCGCCACTACAAGGTGAAGCCGACGGGGAACGGGCGCCGGCAGAGCTACCAGCACTACATCCAGCCGCGCATGCGCAACACCTACATGCTGGCCGGACCCTCGACGCCCGAGGAGCTCATCCGCCAGGCCGGCACCGGCATCTACGTCCAGGACGTGGCCAACGGCGAGGTCAAGATCGGCGAGGGCGACTTTGCCTTCTACGTCTCGCAGGGTCGCATGATCCAGGGCGGCAAGCTGGGGGCGCCGATCAAGGACATCAACATCATGGGGAACGGCCCCAAGATGCTCGCGAACACCATCGGGGTCGCCAACGACTTCGAGTTCGCGCGCCAGGGCACGGGCGCCTGCGGTAAGGGCGGTCAGGGCGTGCCGGTCGGCTTCGGGCAGCCCACCATCCTCGTCAAGTCGCTCACCGTCGGTGGCGTGAAGGCGTAAGGGGAGGCACGACATGAACAAGGACATGCGAGAGATCGCCGCCGGAGCCATCAAGATCGCCACCGACGCCGGGGCCTGGGCCGCCGCCGCCGACATCACGTCCCGCCGCCGGGTCGAGATCGGCTACCGCGAGCGCAAGCCCGAAACCATCAAGGAGTCCAGCACCCGCGACCTGCAGCTCAGCCTCTACGTGGACGGGCGCTACTCGGCGCAGGGCACCTCCGACCTGCGGCCCGCCGCCCTCAAGAGGTTCGTGACCGACGCCGTGGCCGCCACCCGGTTGATCGCGCCCGACCCCATGCGCACGCTGCCCGACCCGAAGTACTACCAGGGTCGCGTCGAGCGCGACCTCGGGCTCGTCGATCCCGCCTACTCGAGCTGGACCGCCGCCGACCGCCACGCGTGGGCGAAGACCCTCGAGGCCGCGTGCCTCGCCCGCGGCAAGGACAGGCTCGTGTCGGTCTCGACCCAGGTCTCCGACAGCCACGTGGATCACCTGCGCCTCGCCAGCAACGGCTTCGAGGGGGTGGAGGAGAGCACGTTCTACCAGGCGGTCCTGCGCGTCACCGCCCAGGACCAGGGCGACCGCCGCCCCAACGGCTTCAACTTCGCGGTCGCGATGAGCCGCAAGGCGCTGCCCTCCCCCGAGGAGATCGGCGCCGTCGCCGCGGACCGGACGCTGGCGTTGCTCGGCGCGAAGAAGATCAAGACCGAGACACTGCCGATCATCATCGAGAACCGGGGCGTGGACCGCGTCATCGGCTCGCTGCTCGAGGCGATGTCGGGTCGCGCCGTGCAGCAGAAGCAGTCGTTCCTCGCCGACAAGAAGGGCCAGCGGATCGCCTCGGAGCTGCTCACGCTCGTCGACGACCCGTTCGTGCCGGGCGGGCTCGGCAGCTCTCTCTTCGACGGCGAGGGGATGACCGCGAAGCGCCGCGTCATGATCGACGCCGGCGTCCTCAAGGAGCTCTGGGTGAGCTGGTACTACAGCCGCAAGCTCGGCTGCGAGCCGACCAGCGGCGGCTCCTTCAACCTCCTGATTCCGCCTGGGAAGCGCTCGGTGGCCGAGATCATGAAGGACCTCGGCCGCGGCATCCTCATCACCGACTTCATCGGCGGCAACTCCAACTCCACCACCGGCGACGCCTCGGTCGGCATCTCCGGCCAGCTCTTCGACAAGGGCCAGATCGCGCACCCCGTGTCGGAGATGAACATCGCGGGCAACACCCTGGCGTTCTGGTCGAACCTCGTCGAGGTCGCCAACGACCCGTGGCTGTACGGCGGCGACCGCTACCCGAGCCTCGTGTTCAAGGACGTGGTGGTGGCGGGGGTCTGACCTCCGGCCGCCCGGTCAAGAGTCGAGAGTCGGGAGTCTTCCCCCACCCTCCCACACAGCACTGCCACCCGGCCTCCTCCTCCGCCCACCCCGCAGCACAGGGGGTGGGCGGTTCCACGCCTGCCACCCATCTCCGGCCCTGACGTCGAGCCTGCTCCCCTGCCGACCCCGGCCCGGCGGATCCCGGCCCGGCGGATCGCGGGGCTCCAGCCCCGCAGGGCGGGCGGGAGCTCCCTGGGCTTCCCGCCCCCACCCAAGAGCGGGCCTGGAGGCCCGCGATCCAAACGCACGATGCCGGCGCGGTCGCGGGCACACATCCGACCGGAGTGAGGGCCGACCCGCAGAGGCCGGGCGCGAATCCGGGGTGCCGATCGAAACCGGCGGCTCCCCTTGCCGTAGAAATGCCGTCTGGCACAGCGACCGCGCCCCGAGCGGCACGAGTCGGCGCAGCCCGGATGGAGGGTTCCGATGCGAGCGATGGGTCTGACGTGGTGGTGCGTGGGGATGGTGCTCGGGTTGGCGATCCCGGCGATGGCGGTCGAGCCGACGGTTCTTCCCGAGCCGTACGCCGCCGGGCCGGTGGCGAGCGGCTACGTCGAGGTGAGCGGGGTGAAGCTCTACCACGAGATCCACGGCCGTGGCGAGCCGGTGCTGCTGCTGCACGGGGGACTGGGATCGAGCGAGGAGTTCGCACCGGTCATCCCGGCGCTGGCTGCGCACTACAGGGTGATTCTCTACGATCGCCGCGGGCACGGCCGGTCGTACGACACCCCGGAGCCGTTCGTCTACGCTGCGATGGCCACCGAGGCCAGGGCGTTCATGGACGCGATCGGGGTTGCCTCGGCGGCCGTGGTCGGGTTCAGCGACGGCGGTGTCGTGGGCTACCACCTGGCCAGCGCGTATCCGGGCAGGGTGACCCGGTTGCTGGCCAGCGGTGCGAACTACCGGGTCAACGGGATGACCCCGGCGACCATCGACTGGATCAGGACCCGCATGACGACCGCCGCCATCGCCGAGGACGTCCCCGGCCTGGTCGCGAGCTACGCCGCGCGGGGCCCGGCAGGAGGCGATCTCGCGTCGTTCCTGAAGCGATCCCAGGACCTCTGGCTCCGCGACCCGTACATCGGGGCCGACGAGCTGCGCCGGATCACGATCCCGGTGCTGCTCCTGGCGGGCGACACCAACGACCTCACCCCCGAGCACATGCTGGAGATCCACCGCCTCATCGCCGGCTCCCAGCTCGGCATCGTCCCCAACTGCAACCACTTCATCGTGTCCCGAAAGCCGGCCCTGTTCACGATGCTCGCTCTCGACTTCCTCGCCGGCCGCTGACCACCCGGAGCGCTCTCATCTCACCGCAGCTCGAGCCGCAGCCGGATCGGTGACCCGCCGCAACCGGGCGGGCACACTCACGGCGCCGTGGCCGTCGCGGGTCGCCGGCGCACGCCCGCGATCAGGAGCCAGAACGTGAACGCGACCTCTCCGAAGAGGACCGGCGTGGCGATCGTCGACACCAGCTTGAGGTGTTCCGGCGACAGCAACCCCGTGCAACTGATCGCCATGTAGGCCAGGCCGTTGACGAAGAGCCAGACGCCCAGGAAACGCGGCAGGAAGCCCGATCGCCACACCAGCAGCCCGAGCGGCAGGAGCCAGAGCCCCCAGAACATCTCGGAGACGAGAGTCCCCTGCCTGTCGACGTTGAACAGCAGCATCGCCAGGGCGTCGCGTTGCGGCGTGTCGAACACCGACAGGAACTCGCCGCCGCGCACGAACGCGAGGGTGGCGACCTGGTTCGCCAGGCTCAGGAACGCCAGCGGCGCATCCACAAGGACCAGGATCGCCATGCTGGCGGCGAGCGGGAGGCTCACCCCCTTGAGGAGCTGGTAGAGCGCCAGCACCGTCGCGACGAAGAACAGCTCGGACACGAGCCCCACCAGGATGTAGGCCCGGAACAAAGGCTGATGCGCGAGGATGTTGGCGACCGTCGCGCTGGCGTCCCCGGTCACGAACAGCTTTCCGGGCACGTAGATGAGGACGAACGGCCCGGTGAGCACGACGGCCAGGTACAGCAGCCCCGCGATCCGGGCGGTCTTCTTGAGCGAGTCCATGGCCCTGCCTCCTTGATCCGCTGCCGACACCTCGAGACTCGATGCGCCGGGTCCTCGTGACGACGGGTTCGTTTCCAACGTGGAGCACTCTCTGCTTTGACTCAACGCAACCGCGCCCTCCCGGGTTCGCGAACATCGGTGGAACCGAGGTCGGTCCCCGAAACCACACCATCCCGGACGAGATGATCGTCTAGCCGGGCCGCGAGGGGAAAGATGGGCACCAGTCATCACGAACAGCGCGCTCTCAGCTCTGCTCCGCCAGGTCGCTGCCCGCTTCGCGCCACCTTGGCCAAGGCCCGCCAGGAACTCCGACAGCCGCATGAGTGTAAAACCAGGGACTCATCGGAGCGCAAGCACCCGGTCGTCACCTGTCAAAAAGCCCCTTCCTCTCCAGAGAAAGCCATGCCGGGGGTCGCCAGGCGTTCTCGGCCGGAAGAGGGCCCGGTCGCAGCCGCTCAGCACGAACGGGCCTCCAGGCGGCAGCCCCATCCTGCTAGAGTGAGAACCCAACTGGAGGTAGGGATGAACGACGAGGACGTCTACCGGATCACCTACCGGCTCAGGACGCCGACGGGATGGGAGACCCGCGTGGATTACACGGAGGGCGCGAGCAGCGAGGGCGACGCCACGTCCACGATCCGCATGCGGAACGCCGGCCGGCAGATCGAAATCGGATCCGTGCAGCGCCTCAGCAAGAACGACCTCCCCTGAGAGGTGACCATGTACCGTGTGGACTACCAGGTCCGGGGCTCGGGCGGCGCGTGGAGGTCCGAGATCGCCACGTTCGACTTCATCACGCCGGAGACCGCACCCGCCAGACTGGCGAGGCGGCACGCCGTGGCGGAGGCGGACATCCGGGTCCGGAGCATCGACGAGTACACCAGCATCGACGAGCTCAACGACCTGCTCCGCGGTTAGCCCGCATTTCTCACCGGTCCTCTGATGCGTGGGCGGTCAGGGGAGAAGCTGGGCAGGAGCGGTGGCGGTCATGAGACCTTCGATGGCCTCGAAGTGCTCGTCGTGGGTGATGAGAAGGAGGCCATGCTGGAGCGCCGTGGCGGCGATCCAGAGATCGTTGACCGGGATCGGCCGTCCCTTCCGGCGCAACAGCGCGAACACCCTGGCGTAGCAGTCGGCGGTGCCTTCATCGACCGGCACGACAAGGACCCTGGGCGAGGCGAGGAACTGCGCCAGCTCCTCGCGGTTGCGTGCCTCGCGCTGGCCAGCCGCGAATCCCGCCAGCAGCTCGCCCAGGACGACCGTCGAGACGACGATCTCGTCGGCCAGCCGCAGCAGCCCCACGACATTCGGGTCATCGCGCTTGAAGGCAACGTAGGCGTTTGTGTCGAGGAGAACGCGCTTCATCGCCACAGCTCGGGCTCGACCTGTTCGAATGGTTCCACGGCGTGCCTGAACGCATCCGCATCCTCGGCACTCCAGGTCCCAGCCAGGACGTCGAGGTCCGTGAACCTTCGGCCCCGTGGCCGCCGCTCAAGGCCCAGCCCCTCCCGCACGAGCTGCTTGAGCACGGCGTTGACGCTCACGCCCCGAGTGGCCGCCTCCTGCTTGAGGCGGGCAGCCTCCCCATCATCGAGCCCCCTGATCGTCATGGCACCCATCATCACCTCACGCTATCAGTATAGAAGCATGACTTGACAGCAACAACCCGAGCGTCCACCCCCCGCATCCCCACCACCCTGCCGTTCCCCTGATCGACACCTCCCGCCTGCCCCCTCTCAACTCCCGACTTTCGACTTTCGACCGGGCGGGCGGGCGGCTACGGCCGCAGGTTCACCTTGAACCGGCAGAGCTTGCCGCCGGTGCGGACCGACTCGAGGACCTCCACGGCGACGGGGGCGCCGGCGATGCGCTCGAACATCTCCCTGACATAGCCCGCCGAGCACTGGCAGTAGGTGGCCGAAAGGCGCTCGGGGCCGGACTCGACGAACGGGCAGAGGCAGACGCCGTCGGGGATGCCGATCCCCTGGGGGTTGACGGTGTCGTACTGGAAGTAGACGGTGTCGCCTTCCCGGCGGACGCCGCGGTCCCTGCCGCCCTCGAGGAACCGCTCCAGCACCTCGGGAGCGGGCTTCTCGTCGGGGGCGACGCCGAACGCCTGCGCGTAGCAGGCGCGCCCGCACGCCTGCATGAGCCCCGACCGGGTCTGGGGGTCGAGCATCGTGTCCATGGTGTCGAGCAGGCGCTGCACCCACCCCTCGGCGAACTCGATGCGGCGCCACGCCGGGGAGCGTGACCCGTCCTTCATCCGTTGCTCGAGGCCCTCGATCCAGGGAGCGGCGGCGGTGGTCGATCCGGCCTCGCTCCGCCCGAGCGAGGCCTGGCAGCAGCAGACCGCCGTGCCGGCCTGGAGAAGGTGCGTGAGGAACTCCTTGCGGTCCATGTCGATCTCCCTTCGGCCGGTCTGCCTACCTGACCTTCTTCGCATCGATCCGGCGGTCGGGCATGACGAGCACCATGCTCGTGACGGCGCCCGCGGGATCCTTGACGAAGTGAAACTCGAGGTTGGAGTAGCCGCGCACGAACACGGTCTCCGAGTTGGCGAGCAGCTCGAAGCTCGTCCGCGGGCTGCGGTACATGAGGTGGGTGTCCTTGCGGTACACCCGCAGCGTCTGGCCGTCCGGCGTCTCGTACTCGCCGACGCAGGCGTCCATGGCGGCGGTGGTCACCTGGATGTGCTTCTCCGGCCGGTAAAGCGGCGGCTCCCCGACCTGAAGCACGCACGACGGCCGCTCGAAATCCGCGTCGTCGACCGTCTCGCCATGGCGGATCTCGCTGAGCGTCATGACCATGTTCTCACCAAGGCGCACCCGGAACGGTCGCATCACGCCGTCCACGGCCCGGTAGTCCTCGAGCCGCATGTCACCGGCCCGGACGAGCAGGCCGCTCGGGCGCTCGAACCCCAGCTCGACCGCGACCCCGTCGCGGGAGGTGGCCCGGACCTTCGTGATCCCACCAGCCTCGGTCTTCTCGGTGCCGGTCACCTCCATCGTGGTGAACAGCTCGCCCAGGTTTCGCGGCATCCGGGGATCCCACAGCACCTGCAGGTCCACGAGTTGCCGCGCCTCCATGGGCTCGATGCTCCTGGTGTCCACCACCCATCCCCGGGTGCCGTCGAAGCCGAAGCTCTGCTGGTCGCCCCAGGCGAAGACCTGGCTGTAGCGCCACTTTCCCGGCCTCGCCACGACCTCGAACGGCGCCGGGCCGTCGGCGCCGCGGGTGAGGGTGCCCTTCCGGGTCTCGGTCTGGACCGCCTCCAGCGCCGGGCCGCCGCTCGCCCGCACGCAGTCCTCGAGGAGCCTCGCCACCGGACCCGAGGTGGACGGTGTCTGGGCGCCCGCACGCCCCGCACAGGTCATCGTCACGATCACAGCCGCCAGTCGGACCATCGATCGGCTCACAACCACCTCCCGTCCGGATGTCCTCAGGACAGGGGCGGCGCCGGGACGCCCCGGCGCCGCCCGTGTGTCGATTACCTCTGCGCCGCACCCTGCGCCGTGGTTCCGGTCTCGGGCAGCAGGCCGCGCCGCTTCAGCAGCGGCTCCACCACCGGCTCGCGCCCGCGGAAGCGCACCCACGCCTCCATGAGGTCGCCGGTGCCGGCCCGCTCGAGGATGTTCGTCCGGAACGACGCCGCCGTGGCCTGGTCGAAGATCCCCTTCTCCTGGAACGCCTCGAAGGCGTCGGTGTCCAGCACCTCGCACCAGAGGTACGAGTAGTAGCCCGCCGCGTACCCGCCGTTGAACACGTGGTAGAACTGCGGTGTCCGGTGCCCGGACGGGATCGCCCGCGGCAGCCCCATGCGCGCGAACGACGCCTTCTCGAACCCCGCGGCATCCACTTCCTTCGCCTCGGTCAGGGTGTGCCAGTCCATGTCGAGCAGCGAGGTCGACACCATCGTGATGGTGTCGAACGCCTGGTTGAACGTCTCGCTCTTCTTCATCTTGGCGATCAGCTCGTCGGGGATCGGCTCCCCCGTCTGGTAGTGGCGCGCGTAGCCCTTCATCACCTCGGGCTCCCACGCCCAGTGCTCCATGGTCTGGGAGGCGAGCTCCCCGAAGTCGAACGGCGTGTTGCCCAGCGTCTGGTACCGGACCCGCGTGAACAGGCTGTTCATGGCGTGGCCGAACTCGTGGAAGACCGTCTCGACCTCGTTGCGGGACAGCAGGGCAGGCTTGCCGCCGGTCGGCCGGGTGAACGACCCGCAGTTCACCGTGATCGGCCGGATGTCGACGCCGTTCGAGATCCACTGGGAGCGGACCTCGCCGGACCACGCCCCCGCCCGCTTGCCGGGGCGCGGGAAGAAGTCGATGAGGTAGATGCCCAGCAGCGAGCCGTCGCGGTCGCGCACCTCGAACGTCCGCACCTCAGGGTGGTAGACCGGGATGTCCTTGTGCTCGATGAACGTCACCCCCCAGAGCCTGGTGGCGACGCCGAACGCCCCGTCCAGCACGCGATCCATGGAGAAGTACGGGCGGAACGCCTCCTCGTCGAGGTCGTACTTCGCCTTCTTGAGCTTCTCGGACCAGTAGCGCCAGTCCCACTGCTCGATCTGCATCCCCGTGCCGGAGGGATCGGCCATGCCGAGCAGGATCTTCTCGTCGTCGGCGGCCTTGACCACCGCCGGGGCCCAGAGCTTGTGCATGAGGTCGTAGACCCGGTCCGCCTTCTTCGCCATGTTCTGCTCGAGGGCGTAGTCGGCGTAGGTCCTGTAGCCCAGCAGCGCCGACCGCTCGGCGCGCAGGGCCGCCATGCGGGCGGCGATCGCGTTGTTGTCGTGGGCATCGCCGTGGTCGGCCCGGGTGCGCATGGCGGTCCAGATCTGCCGGCGCAGCTCGCGGTTGTCGGCATAGGCCAGGAACGGGCGGATGGACGGCGGCTGCAGGACGAACACCCACTTGCCCGCAAGGCCGGCCGCCTTCGCGGCTTCCGCCGCCGCGCTCACCGCGTCGGGAGGCAGGCCGGCGAGGTCCTCCTTCTTGTCGATGACCAGCTTGTAGGCGTTGGTCTCGGCCAGGAGGTTGTCGGCGAACGTGACCGACAGCAGGCCCAGCTCCTCGTTGATCGCGCGGAAGCGCTCCTGCTGCGTCGGGGCCAGGTTGGCACCGCCGCGCGCGAAGCCCTTGTAGCTCTCGTCCAGGAGCTTGCGCTGCTCGCCGGTGAGCTTGAGGAGGTCGCGGTCCGCCCAGACCGCCTTCACCCGCTCGAACAGCTTGGGGTTCAGGGAGATGTCGTCGTTCAGACGGGACAGCTCGGGGGTGAGGTCCTTGAGGACCCCCTGGATCGCCTCGTTGGTCTCGGCCGCCACGAGGTTGAAGAACACGCCGTTCACCTTGCCGAGCAGCTTGCCGCTGTCCTCGAGCGCCTCCACCGTGTTGGCGAACGTCGGCTTCGCCGGGTTCGCGACGATGGCGTCGATCTCCTTCCGCTGGGCGGCGATGGCGGCCTCGTACGCCGGCTTGAAGTGCTCCGGCCTGATGCGGTCGAACGGCGGCACGCCGAACGGTGTCTTCCACTCCTCGAAGAACGGGTTCGCCGCCGTGACACCTGGCCCGGGACTGGGCTGGACGGGCTTTCCCGGGGCCTGGCCACCGGGTTGCTGGGCCGCCGCCTGCACGGCGGCCGTCAACAGGACACACAACGCGAGCTTGATCTTCACGACCTGTTTCCTTTCCTGTTCGTGGCTGGGACGCCTCCGGGGGAGCACACGATCTGGCTCGTCTCGAAGGCGTGGTGAGTGTCGTGGGAGTCTGGAGCGAGCATCCGGACCGTGTGGGCCAGGATCTCCGCAGGATCGGCCCGGCCGCCGGCACGCGCCGAGCTACCCGGCATGCGCCACCCGGCTGTCACGCTGCTGCACGACCAGCCGATTCTCCAGGAAGAACCGATCCCGCAAGGAGGGCGCGGCCGCGGACGCCGGCAGCATGCTTCTCATACGTTCCCCGGCCCTGCGTGTTCTGGCTCGGTCGTGTCCGACCGGCCTGGCCTCTCTCCACCTATCGTCGGCGCGGCGCAACCGGGCTACCATGGCGGCGGATCAGGGGGTTGCCCATGAGTGTGATTCAAGACTCGACGGTCCTCATCACCGGCGGCGCCAGCGGCATCGGCCGGCGAATGGCGGAGCTGCTGGCCCGGCGCGGGGCGCGCCTGGTGCTGTGGGACATCCACGAGCCCAGCCTGCGCGCCACGGTCGAGGACCTGCGCGCCCAGCACGGCGCCGACGTGCGCGGCTACATCTGCGACGTCACCGACCGCGACGCCGTCTACTCCATGTCCGCCCGGGTGCGCGCCGAGGTGGGGACGGTCGACATCCTGATCAACAACGCCGGCGTGGTGAGCGGCAAGCCGTTCACCGAGCTGCCCGACGACATGATCGAGCGGACCTTCCGGGTCAACGCCATGGCGCCGTTCTGGACCTGCAAGGCGTTCCTCCCCGACATGATCGAGCAGGGCCGCGGGCACCTCGTCACCGTCGCCTCGGCGGCCGGCCTCGTGGGCGTGCCGCGCCTCGTGGACTACTCGGCCAGCAAGTGGGCCGCGGTGGGGTTCGACGAGGCGCTGCGCATGGAGCTGCGGCGCACCGCGCCCGGCGTCAGGACCACCGTCGTCTGCCCGTTCTACGTGTCCACCGGCATGTTCGCCGGCGCGCGCAGCCGGCTCGGGTTCCTGCTGCCGATCCTCAAGCCCGAGAAGGTGGCGGCGCGCATCGTCGAGGCGATCGAGAAGGACCGCCCGAAGCTCGTGCTGCCCGCGTTCGTGCGGCTGGTGCCGCTGCTGCGCCTGCTGCCGATCCCCTGGCTCGACGCCTTCGCGCGCCTGCTGGGCGTCAGCTCGTCCATGGACCACTTCGTGGGTCGCGACGGCGCGGCCGGGGAGTAGGCCCATGACTGACGCACCTCGCGCCCAGCCCACCGTCTGCACCGACCCGTGCACCGGCGAGGTGATCGGCCACTCCCCGGTCGACACCCCCGAGGACGTGCGCCGCGCCGTGGCGCGCGGCCGGGAGGCCCAGCCCGCGTGGGCCGCCCTGCCGGTGCGCCGCCGCGCCGCCGCGATCCGGCGCCTCCGCCAGGTGGTGGTCGACCAGGCCGACGACCTGGCCGCCACGATCTCCCGGGACAACGGCAAGACCCGCGTCGACGCCATTGCCACCGAGGTGCTGACCGCCGTCCTCGCCGCCGACTACTACGCCCGCACGGCCCGGCGCTTCCTCCGCGACCGCCGGCTCGGCATGGGCACGATCCTGCTCGCCAACAAGCGCAGCCGCGTCGCCCGGGTGCCGTTCGGCGTCGTGGGCATCGTCTCGCCCTGGAACTACCCGTTCGCCATCCCCTTCTCCGAGGTCGTGATGGCGCTCCTGGCGGGCAACGCCGTGGTGCTCAAGGTGGCGACCCAGACCCAGATGGTCGGCCGCTGGCTCGAGCGCGCCGTGCAGGCCGCCGGCCTGCCGGAGGGGATCTTCGCGTACGTCAACCTGCCTGGCGCCCAGGCTGGCGACGCCATTCTCGCCGCCGGCATCGACAAGCTCTTCTTCACCGGCTCGGTGGCGGTCGGCAAGCAGCTCATGGCGAAGGCCGCCGCGACGCTGACGCCGGTGGTGCTGGAGCTGGGCGGCAACGACCCGATGCTCGTGTGCCCCGACGCTGACCTCGACCGTGCCGCCGCCGGCGCCGCCTGGGCCGGCCTCCAGAACGCCGGCCAGTCGTGCGGGGGCGTCGAGCGGATCTACGTCCACCGGGACGTCTACGGCCCGTTCCTGGACCGCCTGGGCGCCATCGTGCGGGCGCTGCGCGTCGGCCGCGACACCGATTTCGGCGTCGACATCGGCGCCATGACGACCCGGGCGCAGCTCGAGACGGTGCGCCGCCACGTCGACGAGGCGGTCGCCCAGGGCGCCACCATCCACGCCCAGTCGGCGTGCCCCGAGGGCGCGGGGCTGTTCCTGCCGGCCATGGTGCTGACAAACGTCACCCACGACATGCTGGTGATGCGGGACGAGACGTTCGGCCCGGTGGTTGCCGTCATGCCGGTGGCCGACATGGACGAGGCGGTGCACCTCGCCAACGACTCGCACCTGGGGCTCACCGCCTCGGTGTGGGCGCGCGACAGCGGGACCGCGACTCGGCTCGCCCGCCGCCTGCAGGCCGGCGTCGTGACGGTCAACGACCACCTCATGAGCCACGGCCTGGCCGAGACCCCCTGGGGCGGCTTCAAGCAGTCCGGCATCGGCCGCACCCACGGCCGCATGGGCTTCGACGAGATGACCCAGCCCCAGTGCGTGGTCACCGACCTCATGCCGATGGTCAAGCGCGACCTCTTCTGGTACCCCCACGGCCCCGACGTCTACGCCGGCATCCGCGCCCTCCTCGACCTCCTCCACGCCCGAAACCCCCTCCGCCGCCTCGCCGCCGCCTGGCGCGTCGGCCGATTCTTCCCCCGCACGTTCTCGGCGTGGAGACCGAAGGATTGGGGGACGGGGTGAGGCAGGAGCGTGACTCTCGGACTTGCACGAGTGTGATATCAGGTAGCGATCTGAAGCCGGAGGCTCCCGATGATCGAGTTTCGGACTGGAGTCGAGGTTGGTCAACGCTATGTCATTCACTCGCACGTTGGGACTGGCGGCTTTGCATCGGTATGGCGGGCTTCTGACAAGCAGCTAAATCGCGATGTTGCCATCAAACGGCTGCTAAGAAAGGGCTTCGGCAGTCCTGACGGCGAGGCGGATGCCATCCGGGAAGCACAAAAGAGCGCTCGACTCGTACACCCAAATATCGTCCAGGTCTATGACATAGTTCATCTTAGCTCACCCCCCGAGCCCCCAGAGTCCCTAATCGTCATGGAATTCGTCGATGGGAGGTCCCTTCATCAGATCCTCCGTGAGAAGGCGATGAGATCGGAGGTGTTTCCTCTCGACCAAGGCATCTCACTGCTTCGCGACATCCTGGCGGGAGTTGCCTACGCTCACTCAAGCAACATCTGCCACAGGGACCTCACGCCACTCAACATCCTGCTATCTTCAGCCGGATCACCCAAGATCGCGGACTTCGGCATCGCTCGAGTCCTGCAGGAGAGCAACTCCCCGGGAGTGGCCCAGACATCGACCCATGGAGGAACCGGCAATCCGATCTTCATGTCACCGGAGCAGGCCCGAGGAGAACAAGCCGACTTTCTGTCGGACCTGTTCATGGTAGGGATTGTCGGCTACCTTCTCATCACTGGGCGACACCCTTTTGCTCATTCCAGCGGACTGTTCGAGATCCCTGAACTCATACAGAACCCTGAGTACCTGCCCGATGTGCCCAGACCACCCTCCAGTCTTACTGCGGTTCAACAGCGAAACTATCGGGAGTATGCGGCCGTGGTCGTGCGGATGCTACAGCGCGAGCGCGCATCTCGCTTTGGCTCGGCTCGCGACGCGATTCTCGCTCTTGAGGCTGTGCAACCCTTCGTTGAGTGTCCTCAGTGCGGTGAGCGCCTTCGCGAACGCGATCGCTTCTGCAGTTCGTGTGGCTTGCGACTGGATTCGAGACCTGAAGAGGGAGAGAACGGAGGCTCCGAGACAGGCGGCGAATCGCCGGAGGACCCCAATACTCTCGTTGAACGTGGGTTCCAGTTGACTCGCGAGCAACATTGGGAGCAAGCAGTCGGAATCTACCGCCGTGCCATTGAACAAGCGCCAGGCCTCCAGCGGGCGTACTGGTATCTAGGTTTCGCTCTCAATCACCTTGGTCGGTTTGAAGAGGCAGTTGACGCCCTTAATTGCGGAGTGGGACTGCCAACGTCGAACCCCGAACACACAAGCCAGTTCCTCTATGCTCTCGCCTTTGCCTACATGAACCTCAAGAGGTATCCCGAAGCTCTCCAACATGTTGAGAAGGCTCTCGTTCTCCAACCTCGGTCTTCCAGGACGATCTTCTTAAGGGCTCGGATCAATACGGAGCTTGGCAGAAACCCCGAGGCTCTCCGGGATGCGAACGAAGTCCTCAGATTGAATCCGGAGCACGCGGGTGCGATAAGACTCGTGCAGGTCCTGGGTGGGTCGCCGGACCTGCGGTCCTAGCCAGTGGGTGCCAAAGCTAGGGTCGGAGAGACCGATTCCGGTACCAGGTCTGGGCCCGCATCCACAGGCGCAGACCAGGGCGGACGGCCGAGAATGCGGTAGTAGGACAACCCTGCCCACTGCCCACATCACTGCTATTGCATCCTGTCGAGGAGGCGACTAGCGCCGGAGATCCTGCGGCAACGCTAGTACACTGACTGGAATGGGGAGAAGCGGGTGATGACCGATGTCGAATCGATCGGAAGGGCGGTGTGCGATTCTGTCGACAGCCATGGCTACGCGTTTCAGCATGCCGTTGGCCAGCGGATCCGGGAACTAAGCACCGACGCGTCGTTTCGTTGGTACGACCCGATCATGGAGTTTCCCATCAAGGTCGGCGGTCTGCACTCACGAATCGACCTTCTGGTCCGGCACAAGCACGGGCACCGTCTCCTAGTCGTCGAGTGCAAGAGGACCAATCCAGCCTTCGGCGCATGGGTCTTCTTTGAGGCCCCACCGGCTGCCAGCAACACCTCTGCAGGGATTGTCTTCGCCGAACAGCTTCGCCGAGACAAGTCCGGTGCCTGTCAAGGCAGTGTGCTTGCCTGGCAGTGGGACGGGACAGCCGCATCGGTACCTCATCGGTACCTGGTACGCCATACCACTCATTGTGAGCCGCGCAGGTGGGGGCGTCGTTCGCTGGGCGCTCACTTCGTGGCGTCGATGACCGGGGCGCCGTAGGCGGCGAGCTGGGTGTCGGCCGTGACAAGCGGCAGCTCCTCGATGAGGGCCTGGCAGACGATGAGGCGGTCGAACGGGTCCCGGTGGAGTGGCGGGAGAGTCGCCACCCGCAAGGCGTGGGCGGGGTCCACCGCGAGAGTTCCCATGCCCTGGGCCGCGAGGCGCGCTGGCACGTAACGTTCGACCGGTTCCGGAAGCACCAGCTTCCCGAGCGCGGCCTTGATCGCCAGCTCCCAGCAGCTCGCAGCGGACAGCAGCACGTCGTTGCGTCCATCGCCGATCAGCCGTTTCGCGCGCCGTCCCAGGCGCTCCGGTGCCGCGAACCACCAGAGGAAGACGTGGGTGTCGAGCAGCACTCTCACGACTCGAACTCCGCGAGCAGCTCCTCGGGAAGCGGCGCATCGAAGTCCTCGGCGATCACCACCATCCCCACGTCCTGCCCCGCCGTCCGGTGGGCTGGATGGACGTCGTATGGCACGAGGCGAGCCACCGGCCGGCCGGCCTTGGCAATCACGACCTCCTCGCCAGTGGCGACGCGCTCGAGCAGCCGTGAAAGGTGCGTCTTCGCCTGATGAACGTTCACCGCCGTCATGCATGCCTCCGCAGCAAATATGGACCTAGTCATGGCCTTAGTCAAACAGCTCTTGCCCCCGGAACGCTGGCGGTGCCAGGTCCGTCACTCTTGACACTCCGCCACTTCGCTCCGGTTCAGGCTGCCACCTCGGCTCGGGCTGCCATGCCCTGAGCGTCTCGGTGCGAACTCCCTTGCCTGCCACCTTCGCGGCTGGCCCCTCCAGCAACGTGCTCCCCGTCCCCACACCCCGCACCGACCCAGAGAATGTCAAGAGTGACGGACCTGGTCCGACATCGAAATCAGCGTCTCGACAGGGTGGGGCGTGCCTCGCTACAGCATCTCACCGCAGCAGGGGCAGTTCTTCGGATAGTAGCGAATAGTGGTCCCACTCAGGGTGGCCAGAGGGTACCGACCACACCTCTGACAGACCAACACCGTCTTCTCCAAGCTACTGAGCAGCAGGAGCCCTACCGGGAGCGCCAAAAGGAAGAGAGCTGTCACCCGGTACGCCAGGACCAGCACCAGCAGGAAAGTCGCCATCCAAACGGTCCGCAGGAGCCGGGCCACTCTGGACGGTCTCATCTTCCTCAGGGACGAATGCAGCTTGGCCAGCCGGCTCATCTGCGCACCCCGCTCATGGCTCCCACCAGGGAATGCCGGACGTGTCCTCCTGTATCCGGCACGCCGCTGGCGTTGGGTGTTGGGTCCACTCTTGACACTTCTTGCGCTCAGTAGAAAAGCAGAGGCCCCCGGTGCGTTGCGGCAAGGTCACTTGGGCGCAGTCTGCGGAGCGGGCGGCGCGTCGTCCCGGGTCACGGGGTTGTGCTCGACGAACGGCTGGACGGCGGTGAAGAGGCGGTCCTCCTCGGTGCGCTTGCGGGCCTGCCAGCGCTCGAGCTTGGCCTTCTCCCCCTCGACGCCGGCGCGGTTGGCGTCCATGAGCTCGGTGTTGCGGACGGTGAGCTCGTCGATCTCCTGCTGGAGGGCGCGGTTCTTCTCCTCGGCCTCGGCCGTGAGGCGCCCCACGCGGTCGGCGAGGAAGCGCTCGAAGGCGTCGAGGGCGCGGTCGCGGACCGCGGCGTCGCGGACGATGTCGTCCACCTCGACGGCCCCGGTCGGGAGCCGGCGCAGCATGCCGGCGATGACCTTCGCCCGGGTCGGCGCGTCGAGGGAGCGGAACTCCTCCGCCTCGAGCATCTCGATGAGCCGGTAGACGGTGAAGCCGTGGGCCGGCGGCTGGATCCCGGCGCTGGCGTAGACCTGCTCCAGCGCCCACTCCTGGTCGCCCGGCGCCTGCTCGATGGCAGCCGTGTCGAGCTTCACCTCGGGCACCGGAGGTCCCGCCGGGGACTTCGGCGGGTGGCCAGGCGAGATGTCCGGCGTGGTGGCCGAGGATGGCGTGGACGCCGCCTCGCCAGCCTCCGCGTCGGGTGCAGCCTCGGAAGGCCCGCCGTACACCAGGCCCAGCTTCTCGAGCAGACTCATGACTCTGGCCATGGCGGGATGGTAGGCGGAATCGCCCCCGCCGGCAACCGCTCAACCGCTCGTGCCGTGGACGAAGCGGCGCCGGCGCTCTTGCCTTGCGTCGTCGTGGACCATCGAGCCGCGGGCGCTGCGGTCGCAGGCGCCCGGCCGAGGGTAGACTCCCGCCGTGCTGCGCATCCTGCTCGTGGCGGACACGCACCTGGGGTTCGACCTGCCGGCCAGGCCGCGCTCCGACCGGCTCCGGCGGGGCCCGGACTTCTTCGCCCGCTTCCGGGACGCGCTCGAGCCCGCGCGCCGGGGCGAGGTCGACCTCGTGGTCCACGGCGGGGACCTGCTCTTCCGCAGCCGGGTGCCGGCGTCGCTCGTGGCGGCGGCGCTCGAGCCGCTGCTCGAGCTGGCGGACCGTGGCGTGCCGGTCGTGCTGGTGCCGGGCAATCACGAGCGCTCGGCGCTCCCCTGCCCGCTCCTGGCGGCTCACGACCACCTCCACGTCCTCGACCGGCCGCGCACCGTGCGGCTGCGCCTGGCGGGCCTCGACGTCGCGGTCAGCGGGTTCCCCTGCGAGCGGGACGACATCCGCGCCCGCTTCCCCCAGCTCCTCGCGGCGACCGGGTGGCAGGCGCCGGCGGACGTCCACCTGCTTTGCATGCATCAGACGGTGGAGGGGGCCTCCGTCGGTCCCACAGGCTTCGTCTTCCGCGGCGGACCCGACGTGCTGCCGGCGGGGTCGATCCCGCGCGGGTTCGCGGCCGTGCTGGCCGGTCACATTCACCGGCACCAGGTCCTGACCAGGGATCTCGCCGGCCGGCGCCTGGCTGCCCCGGTCGTCTACCCCGGCTCCACCGAGCGGACCAGCTTCGCGGAGCGCTTCGAGCCGAAGGGGTTCGTGGTTCTCGAGATCGAGCCGTCGCCGACCGGGGAAGGACGCCTGGCGGGTCTCGCCTTCCACGAGCTGCCGGCGCGCCCGATGGCGGTGGTGGAAGTGGCGGTAGCGGGCCTCGGGCCGGACGCCCTTGCCCGCCGCCTGGGCGAGCTCCTGGGCGGACTGCCCCGCAACGCGGTCGTCCAGCTCCGCTGCCGGGGCCGCCTCGAGGCCGGCAGCGAGAGCACTCTGCGCGTGGGAGCTCTTCGCGGCCTGCATCCCCCGGAGATGTTGGTCTCGGTGCGGCTCGCATCACCGGACGGGCTGGTCGATCGACCAGACGAAGCAGGAGCTGGAGGGATGGATGAAGTGCTCGTTCTCGGATGACCCCGGTCTCGGTCCGACCCTGTTCGACCTGCTCGACACGGTCTTCCCCGGCCTGCGGGAGGGTGCGCGCCAGGCACGGGCGCTCGGCGCGGCCTGGGAGTCCGTGTCGACGCCGTTCGTCGGCTTCGAGGGGGGCCGCGCCGTCTCGCACGTCGGCGTCATCGAGCTGTCGCTCGTCGTATGCGGCCAGCTCACCAAGGTCGGCTCGATTCACGCCGTGGCGACCCACCCCGACTGCCGCCACCGGGGGCTGTATCGCCAGGTCATGGGCGAGGCGCTTCGGCACTGCGCGAGCCGGTACGAGACCGTGATCCTCACCACGGAGCACCCGGAGTACTTCGCGCCGTTCGGCTTCCGCCACGTCCGGGAGCACGCGTTCACCGCAGCGCTGCCCCCGGCCGGCGGCACCGACGCTGTCCGGGAGCTCGATCTGCAAGACCCGGACGACCTCACCCTGCTGCACCGTCTGCTGGAGACCCGGACGCCGGTCTCCGAGGTGGTGGGCGTCGTCGACGAGAAGGCCGTCTTCTTCTTCAACGAGGGCCGGCGCCCGCTGCACCACGTCGCTGGCCTCGACGTTGTCGTCTGCCTGGAGCTGGACGGCACCCGCCTCACGTTCTTCGATGTCGTCGGGCCGCGCATCCCGAACCTGGCCGAGCTGGTCAGCCGCCTCCCCTGGGAGATCGAGGAGGTCGAGATCGACTTCTGCCCCGACCGGCTCGGCGTGGACGCCCGACCCGTGCCGCGCCTGCTCGACCACGACGGGCCGTCCTACCTCATGGTGCGCGGGCCGTTCGCCGCCGAGGGCCGCGCCTTCACCCTCCCCCGATCGGCGCGGACCTGAGCCGCTCGAGCCCGTGCGTTCGTCCCGCGCAGCCGGCGTTCGTCCCAGGGCGCAACCCGGGGCGGGCCACGCCGCGTATACCGTCCCAGGAAGCATCCATGCGTGAGCACTTCCTGGCCCTCCGGAGCCGCCGGCCACCAGGTAGAAATGGAGTTGGACATGCGCATCAGGCACCAGTCTCTCGGGATCGTCCTCCTGGCCGCGGGCGCGAGCCTCGCGGCCGCGGGCCAGCCGCCGGCCGGCGACTACCTGGGCCAGGCCCCGCCCGGGCCCGAGCCCAAGCTCTTCGCCCCGGGGATCGTGTCGACCGGGATGTTCGAGCGGGACATCGCCATCACGCCGGACGGCAACGAGATCTACTTCACCGTCGCGGGCACCCGCTACGCCTACTCGGCAATCGTCGTGGTGCGGCGGGTCAAGGGCAAGTGGACGGCACCCGAGGTGGCGCCGTTCTCCGTCGATGCGGGGGCCACCAACGGTGAGCCGTGCGTGGCGCCCGACGGCTCCCAGCTCGTCTTCCTCTCCACCCGCCGCCACGCCGCCAGCTCGCTCATGGCACCCAACGACCTGTGGGCCGCGAGGCGGACGGAAGACGGCTGGGCGGCGCCGGTGGCGCTCGGGCCGCCCGTGAACAGCGACGGCAGCGAGTACTTCCCGTCGCTGGCCCGGGACGGCACTCTCTACTTCACCCGCCAGGCCAAGGGCGAGCGCGCCCACTTCATCTACCGCGCCCGCCTCGTGGACGGGCGCTACGCCGAGCCCGAGAAGCTGCCGGCCCAGGTCAACGCGGCGCCCCAGCAGTTCAACGCCTTCGTCGCCCCGGACCAGAGCTACCTCATCGTGCCGATGGCGGGACGCGCCGACAGCCTGGGGGGCACGGACTACTACGTGACGTTCCACAACCCCGACGACACCTGGACCGAGCCGATCAACCTCGGGCCGCGCATCAACACGGAGGGCGACAACGAGTACTCGCCCTACGTCTCGCCCGACGGCAAGTACTTCTTCTTCATGTCGAGCCGGGCGCGGCCGACGCGGGAGCTGTTCCTCGGACCGCTCACCTACCGCGACCTGC
>JALOLB010000189.1 GCA_025456225.1 Thermoanaerobaculaceae bacterium | reverse complement strand
AAGCCTGAGTACGATGATATACACGCCGCTGTCGATTGCTGGCCATTGGAGAGTGTGAAACGTGACACCGCCTATCACCAGACGCGCTACCCGGCTCATGGAGGGGGGTGGTCTTCGGAGCAGCTCGGATCCTTGATGAGGCCCGGATGGGACCTGCCATTGACACAGTCCCATCCTGCTATACTCACGCCAGGCTTGCGCCACAGAAGGAGGAGAGAGATATGAGCTCGGTTCCGCCCCCACCCCCTGTGCAACCCGGCGCTGATGCGCCCAAGGACTGGCTGGTCACCCTGCTGCTGTGCCTCTTCCTGGGAGGCCTCGGCGTCCATCGCTTTTACACGGGACACATCGGCATCGGCATCGCGCAGCTCCTCACCCTGGGTGGCTGCGGCATCTGGGCCCTCATCGACCTCATCATGATCATCACCGACAAGTTCACCGACGCCATGGGGCGTCCCCTGCAGAAGAAGTAGACCACGCGTCGTCTGTCGGTGCTCCTGAGCGCGGCGGCCCTGGTGGCCGCCGCTTTGCTTCCTGTCGGCCTCCTCGACCAGGGGCCCGTGCTCTGCCCCGTCCGCCTGCTGGGGGGCGACTGGTGCTGGGGGTGCGGGATCACCCGCGCCTGCTGGCACCTCCTCCACGGCGACCTCGCGGGCGCCCTCGCCCACAACCGGCTCGTCGTTCTCGTCGCGCCGCTCCTCCTGTTCCTCTACCTTCGCTGGGCAGTGCGGAATCTCCACCCTCCCGCCCAGGGGAGGGGGGAGAGGGGAGAGGAGAGAGGCCCAGCCACCCGGGGAGGCGGCCAGTGGGCGCCCTGACCGGACTTGCACCTGGTCTCGGCCTGTCCAACCTCATGCCCTCTGGTGCCAGGCCGACACGCTTCAGCCAGGCCATGCCTTCGGGCCGCTGGCGAGAGCTCGGATCGCAGGTCCACCTGTAGTCGGGGCATGGCAAGGGCGTACTCTCCCGCCTTCCCAGATCCCCACTCCCCACTCTCCCCTCTCCCCTCTCCCCTGCCGTGTCCTTGCGGGCTTGACTGCGGTCAAGGAGACGGGCCAGGGTAGAATCCACACTGCGCATGCCGGCACGGAGCCGACGGGAGGGTGGCAGCGTGAAGGTCGACGCCATGGTGAGGGTGGGTCTGGTAGCCGCTGCCGCGGTGGGACTGGCGGGCGGGCTCGGCTTCTACACCTTTGTCTATGCCCGGGGTGGCTCGTACCTCACCAACGACCCGGCCGCCTGTGCGAATTGCCACATCATGCGGGAGCACTTCGAGGGCTGGCTGAAAGGCCCCCACCGCCACGTGGCGGTGTGCAACGACTGTCACACGCCCCACAACCTCGTCGGCAAGTACGCGGTCAAGGCGAGCAACGGCTTCTGGCACTCGTTCGCCTTCACCAGCGGAGTCTTCCCCGATCCCCTGCGCATCAAGCCACGCAACCGCGTGGTGACCGAGGACGCATGCCGCCGCTGCCATCAGCCCGTCGTCGAGACGATCGACCGTCACGGCGGCGGCGCCGAGGGGGTCTCGTGCGTCCGATGTCACGCCCAGGTTGGACACATGAGATGACGGGGGACAGGGGACTGCGAGACGATCGCATCGGAACAGAAAGAAGGCGAGACATGATCAGCAAGGGTGAGGGGAAGTGGACGACGAAGCGGCTCGTCACCGTCATGGCCGCCTTCGCGGTGGTCGTGGCATTGGTGGCGGTGGGTGTCACCGCGCTTCTGGTCAACATCTTCGAGAAGCAGGTGGAGGCACGCAACCCCTTCTTCCGGGTCGTCGAGCTCACCGACGACACCGAGGACCCAGCCGTCTGGGGCCGGAACTTCCCGCTTCAGTACGACCTCTACAAGCGGACCGCGGACCAGATCCGCACCCGCTTCGGGGGCTCCGAAGCGATCCAGCGCACCCCCTCGCAGGCCGATCCCCGCTCCGTGGTTGCCCAGTCCCGCCTCGAGGCGGACCCACGCCTGAAGGTCATCTGGGCCGGCTACGCCTTTGCCAGGGACTTCCGTGAGGAGCGCGGCCACGCCTACATGCTGGACGACCAGACCTTCACCGAGCGCCAGCAGGCCACCAAGCAGCCGGGAACCTGCATCAACTGCCACGCCTCCACCTACGTGCCGATGAAGAAGCTGGGCGGCGGCGACCTCCTTGCGGGTTTCGAAAAGCTCAACGCCATGCCGTACGCCGAGGCTCTCACCCATGTCTCGCACGCCGTGTCCTGCATCGACTGCCACGACCCCGTCACCATGCAGCTCCGCGTCACCCGCCCGGCCTTCATGGAGGGGATCCGCGCCGCCAAGGCCGCCCAGGGCATTCCGGACTTCGACGTCAACCGGGACGCCACCCGCCAGGAGATGCGTGCGTTCGTGTGCGGCCAGTGCCATGTCGAGTACTACTTCAAGGGACCCGAGAAGCGCCTCGTCTTCCCCTGGAAGAACGGCCTCAAGGTCGAGAACATCCAGGCGTACTACGACGAGGTCGGGCACAAGGACTGGGTGCACGCCGACTCCGGCGCCCCGGCGCTCAAAGCCCAGCACCCGGAGTTCGAGATGTGGAACCAGGGCGTGCACGCACGCGCCGGTGTCGCCTGCGCGGACTGCCACATGCCCTACACCCGCTCCGGAGCCTACAAGGTCTCCGACCACCACGTGCGCTCGCCCCTGCTCAACATCTCGAAAGCCTGCCAGACCTGCCACAACGTCCCGGAGGCCGAGCTCATGGCGCGCGCCGAGGGCAACCAGGAGCGCACCTTCGCCCTCCGCAACCAGGCGATGGACGCGGTGGTGGCCCTGATCGGCGACCTCGGGGCGGCTCGAGGCGCCGGCATGGCGGACACCGCCCTCGCCCCGGCCCAGGCCCTCCAACGGCAGGCGCAGTTCCGCCTCGACTTCGTGGAGGCCGAGAACTCCACCGGATTCCACGCCCCGGCCGAGGCCGCGCGTATCCTCGGCGAGTCCATGAACCTCGCCCGCCAGGGCCAGATCGCCCTGCGCGACGCCGGCTACCGAGCCCCGGTCACACCCTGACTCCCTGACACGGCCTCAGGCCTCAGGCCTCGGACCTCAGGAACGACAAGGGTGGGCGGAGGAGCTGGGGTCTGAGGCCGGTGGCGTGGGTGGACGGAGACCCTGAGGTCTGGGCGGGGGTCGGGGGTATGCTTGCTGCCATGGACACCAGCATGGTCGTGGCGTTCGCCCTCGTGGCCGCGTTCTTCGCGCTCGTCATCTCACTCGTCGTGTACAGCGTCACGCAGGAGAAGCGGCGGCGGAAGGTCTTCGAGGCCATGGCGCCGGCGATGGGCCTCACCTTCCAGGCCAGCGACGACACCCAGCCGCTGCGCTACTCCCACCTCGAGACGTTCTCCCGCGGCACCGACAAGCGGGCGTCCAACCTCATGGTCGGCACGATCGGGCACGCCGAGGCGTGCGTCTTCGACTACCGATTCATCACACACGGCGTCCGTTCGCACACGACCACCCTGAAGACCGTCTGCATCCTCCGCGCCTCCGACCTCGACCTGCCGCAGTTCACCCTGCGGCGCGAGGTACCCCTTCTGGACCGCCTCGTCGAGGCCGTCGAGGGTCAGGACATCGACTTCGAGGAGGACCGGGAGTTCTCCCGCAAGATGGTCCTCCGGGGCAAGGACCCGGAGGCCACGAGACGGCTCTTCACCGCCGACCTGCGGGCCCACTTCCTGCGCTACCACGCCAGCATGTACAGCTTCGAGGGCGGCGACAACCTCCTCGTCGTCGACTGCGGCCTGCTCGTCAAGCCGGCGAAGCTGGGCGAGCTCCTCAAGCAGATGGGAGAGACCGTGGCGCTGCTCCGGTTTGCCAGCCACGCCGCCCGCTGAAGCGGGATCGAGCTGCGCCGCCTACCGCGACCACTCCAGGCCCAGCACGACCCAGCGGCCGGGCATGGGAATCCCGTCCAGCTCCTCGTAGCGGGTGCCAAGGAGGTTGGTGGCGGACAGCTCCGCCGAGAGGCCGCGACCGAGGGCACGGGTCAGGCGCACGTCCAGCAACGAGTACGGGCTGCCGGAACGCGGCTGGCGCCACCGCCACGCCAGGTCGCCCGAGACGCGGGCCGGCAGCGCCACCCGGGTCGACGCTCCGGCCTCCCACCTCGGATGCGCTCGACGGCATCCAGGTCGAGCGGCAGGTCCAGGTTGAAGTGACCGGTTTGCGGGTCGTTGAGCCGGACCCCGTCCACCAGCACCACCGCCTGCTCGAAGGTCGAGCCCCGGAGCTGCAGGTCGCCCTGCACCCCCATCGGCCCCCGCCGCGCCAGACCCGCCCCCACCACGTGCGCCACCAGCTCATGCACGCTCCCCACCGGCAGGCGGGCGATCTCCTCCCGCTCCAGCACCACCGTGCGCCGAGGCGCCGCGGCCTCCGCCGGCAGCCTGCTGGCGGTGACCGTCACCACCTCGTGAACGTGCACCTGCCGTGCGAGCGCGCCGGCCAGCAGCCAGGCGCCGAGACCCACCGGGTGCATCGATCCTCCAGGGCGGGGATGCTACCACTCCCCCCCCCCACCCACCCGGCTTCAGGTTCTCCGCCCACCCAACCACCCGGCCTCAGGCCTCAGGGAAGGCAGGCCTCAACCCCCACACGCCCGCCCGGGCCTCGTACCTCAGGCCTCAGGTCCCCCTCCCAACCCGACTTGTCTTGCAGTGCCTGAGGCCTGAGGTCTGAGGCCTGAGGCCTGTCTCATGAGGCCTGAGGTCTGAGGCCTGAGGCCTGTCTCATGAGGCCTGAGGTCTGAGGCCTGAGGCCTATCTTGCCTGAGGTCTGGGGCCTGTCTTGCCTGAGGCCTGAGGTCTGAGGCCTGAGGCCTGTCTTGCCCGAGGCCTGCTACGGGGTGGGCTTGACCGCGAAGTGCCAGGTGCCGGACACCCCCTGGACACCTGTCTTGCTGGCGTCGACGTTCCAGGTCCGCCCGTCCCGCGAGACCTTCCTCCAGGCGTCGTCGAAGATCGTCCCCAGGAAGACGGTACCGGGGGCGTACTGGATCTGCGTCGACTTCGGGGGGCTGCCACAGGTCTCGGTGATCGTCACCGGGTTGGTCCACTCGTAGAACAGGCCGGAGACGAATGCCCGGTTCCCGGGCCCGGTCACCACCCACGGGTGCACGAACAGCGACGAGCCCGGCCAGAGCCCAATCGGACCAGCGGCCTGGCCGCTGTGGCTGCAGCCCTGGTCGCTACCACTGATCTTCCAGGACCAGCTCCCCGCCGAGGGGATGTAGGAGCGGAAGAGCGGAGTGCCCTCGTCGTAGTAACCGTCCCCCATGTTCAGGAAGCCGATGCCACCCACGGTCATGGTCTCGGTCACCCCCGACCCCCACCTGTAGCTCAGGTTGGCGCTGCCCTCCCACGCTCCGCAGCCGAAGTTGGAGGTCCACACCAGCGGCGAGAAGCTGCCCTGGGGCATCAGGTCATTCGACTTGTCGATGCTGGCGTTGGAGAGGATCACAATCAGCGACTCGAGCTTCTCTGAGCCCTTCTGCCGACAGAACGCGACGAACCGGCGGCCGGTCCAGTCCTCCTCCTTCCACTTCCCACCGATCTTGAGGAGCGCCTTCACGTGGGCACCCTTGGGCACCGAACCGGGAGGTTGGGCCGAGAAGACGTCGCCGTACTCATCCACGGCTTGCAGGCGGACCGCGAAGTTGAGCCCGTTGAAGAATCCCACCACGGCGGACGTGTCGTCGGGGAACTCGAAGGCGAAGTAGCGGGTGGACAGACGCGGCAGCTTGATCTCGTCGCCCTTCGCGAGCTCGAAGAACCCCTGGCCGCCCGATACGCTCATGGGGAAGGTGTCCTGGATCGCCGCGCGCAGCGGCAGGATGTCCTTCTCCATGTACTTGGCGTACGGCTGGGAGGTGTTCCAGGCGTGGGCACCGAACGCGGGCCACGACTCGTCGAGCGGCGCCCCGCCCTTCTTGAGCCCGGCGTCGAGCGCCTTGAAGGCGTCGCCCGACTCGGTGGCCTCCCAGATGTACCGGATCAAGGCGGGGCTCGTCCCCCTGATGCGGGTGAGGTACTGGAAGAACAGATACGCGCCGTAGGCGTGGAGCTGGTCGCTGGTGCTCGCGAAGGCGTCCATCGGCTTCTCGGGCTCGTCCAGGTAGTTGTCGGCGTACGAGTGCTCGCGGTCCACGGTCGGGTAGAGGTAGTCCTCGAACCACGTCGCCAGTGGCTCCCCGAGCCAGCGGTACTCGTCCATGCACCCCGCCATGTTGTAGCCGAACTGCGCCGCGTGCATCATCTCATGTGCCAGTAGCGACTTGAGGTAGGGCATGTTGCCTGTTGCACGCGACAGGAGGATGTAGGCCGGCGTCTGCTTGCAGGCGTCCCAGATCGCGGGCCGCGTGCGCGCCGGCACGTCCAGCCCGTCGACCAGGGCGATGTCGAGGTGGGGGCTGCCGCCCTTCTCGCCGTCCGGCAACGGCCACCGTTGCATCACGGTGGCCAGCCCCGGCCAGATCTTCCCCTCCGCCTCGGCGACCAGGGCCGTCGCAACGCTCGCGTCCGTGGCCGCGTTGTCCTTGAGGTACCACACCCGCACGTTGGCGCCCTGCTTGAACTCCCAGTCGGCAAGAACCGGGCACCCCACCTCCCAGGGACGACAGGGGGGAGCGGCAACCCCGAAGCCCCCGGCACCGCCACGCCGCAGGTCCCACCAGCTCCCGGACACGAACGGCGGCACCAGGAATGGCCCGACGGCGTTGCGGGTCGTCGTGGAGAGGGAGGCCCATCGCGCCACGGCGTCGTCCAGGGTGTCGGACTCGTCCAGGAAGCGGTCGTCGCCCCGGTAGGCGGCCGGCAGCCGCGGGTCCTTGTAGTCGGCGTACACGCCGTACAGCAGCGCCTGCTCGTCGGACACCGTCCGGCTGGCGCGCGCCTGCTCGATGAGGTCGTAGCTGGACGGCGGCGCAAACACATCCTCCCCACGCACCGTCATCGGGTCGCCGGTGAACGGGTCGATCGTGGAGATGGTCGCGGCCCAGCGCCCGTCGGCGGAGATCCACACCGGCTCGGTGCCGATCGGCGTGCCGAGGAACGCGCCGAGATTGTCCACCTGCGCGTAGGCACGCGCCGGCACGACCTTGGTCCCGAGCCTGTCGCCGGAGCGCATCGTCACCGTGATGTCCCGGGTCTCCAGGTTGAGCACCGCCAGGTTCGAGCGGAAGCCGGTCTTGGGGTCGGCCGGGCTTTCGAACGGGAACAGCACCGGCTCGGCGGCCGAGATGCCGTCGGCCTCCTCCACGGCCGCCAGGTCCTGCCCGAACGTCCCGGTCGCACCCTGGTTGAAGGTCCGCACCCAGGCCAGGGCGGCGCCAGTGACTCTCAGCATTCCGGCGCCCGAGGCCACGTTGAGGTATGCATAGAGGTCCGGGATGCGCAGGACGTCGCCGGCCAGCAGCGTCATCGTGCGGGTCGCCGCCTCCTGGCTCGCCCCCCGCGGGATCAGACCCAGCCGTAGCTGCACCGGGACCGTCCCAGGATTGGCAAACGTCGCCTCGGAGCGCCACGCGGTCTGGTTGGAGCCCCCGAGCTTGGCCACCCCAGGGTAGAGCCGCTCGCCCGGCGCCACCGGCGGCAGGCCGCGCACCGTCGTGGGGTCGCCGGTGACCGGGTCCACCGTGGAGACCACCGCGTACCAGCGGCCGTCTGCCGTCACCTGGACGTATCCGAACCCCTTCGAAGTGCCCAGGAATGCCCCCAGGTTGTTGATCTGGGTGTTGACCCCCGCGGCCACGGTGCTCGTCTTCTCCTTGCCGCCCGCGGTGATGGTGAAGGTGATCTCCTTGCTGTCGAGGTTGACGAGCAGCAGGTTCGAGCGGAAGTCCGTGACGGTGCTCTGGGCCGAGGCGAAGGCGTACGCCATCAGCGTCCACGCGGCATATCCGCCAGCCGGGTCGA
>JALOLB010000188.1 GCA_025456225.1 Thermoanaerobaculaceae bacterium | reverse complement strand
GGCCACAAACGGCATGTCGCACGCCGTCACGAACGCAACGGGGAAGCTCGCCGCCCGGACCGCCACGCCATCGATTCTCGCGCTGTCGAATGGCGGCCACGGCGATAAGGCTGTCAGGCTCTCTGCCGACACCAGCCCGCTGGCACCGTCGACCGCCACCTCCTCGGAAACCGGCCCGGCCAGAGCTTCCAGGACCGCCGACCGGGCGTCCTCCACCGTCGCCGACGCCACCGCACTCCAGGTCACGCTCACGTCTCCCCGTGCCGAGGGCCGTCCCGGTGGGCGCGGTCGTAGTCGCCGGGCGTGTTGAGGTCCTCGAACATCCGCAGCTCGGGGTCGAACGCCCGGAAAACGTCCTCCGGGACGACCCTGCACCGAATGTGCCCGTACAGATCGAACACCCGGCGCACCCCCGAGTCGAGCAGCTTCTCCATCGCCGGCAGGCACGAGGTGGCGTAGCAGGCGAAGAGCGGGGCCCAGCGCCCTGCCACCCGCGGGACCGCTGCGTCGTACCCCACCACCAGATCCCCGAGGAGCACCGCTGCAGCCGGGGCCACAAACGGCATGTCGCACGCCGTCACGAACGCAACGGGGAAGCTCGCCGCCCGGAGCCCGGCGTGGATGCCCCCCAGCGGACCGGCACCGGCGTAGATGTCCGCGATACCCCGGACCCCGGCAGGCAGGGCCAGATGCCGGTCACCCATCGCCACCAGCACCTCGTCACAGACGGTCGAGAGCTTCCCGGCAACCTCTCCAAGAAGGTGCCCGTTGCCCCACGGGAGCGTCGCCTTGTCCCGACCGAAGCGTCGGCTCCGCCCCCCGGCCAGGACGATCCCGGTCATGCCCCGCCGATCCCGAAGCGCACAGCGAGGAAGTCGGCAAGGGCCGCCGGGGCGTCGAGGCCGAAGGTCGGCACGTCGTCGTAGGGGCGCACGTCCGAGACGACGGCGACGACATCCTCGGGCCGGCACAGGGGCTCGGACGCCGCAGCGCTGCGGTACACCTCCACGCGGACCCTGCCCTCGCGCTTGTACCCCTCCGTCAGGATCAGATCCACCTCCGGAAACTGCCCAACCACGTCCTCGAGGGTCAGCTCCTGCTCCACCTTCCTGATCAAGGCAATGCGGTCGGGTCCCGAGATGCACACGATGTCCGCCCCGGCCTGGGCGTGCCGCCACGTGTCCTTGCCCGGGTGGTCGATCTCGAACCCGTGCACGTCGTGCTTGACCACCGCGACCCGCCAACCGCGCCGCTTGACCTCGGCGATCAGCTTTTCGAGGAAGGTCGTCTTGCCGACATTCGTCCGCCCGACAATCGAGATGACTGGAGCCATGCCCACCTCCAAGAAAGACAGACCTCAGGCCTCGGGCCTCAGGAAAGACAGGCCTCAGGTTCACCACCCTCCCATCCACCCGGCCTCAGACCTCAGCTCCCCCTCCCTCCCGCGTCCGTCTTGTAGTGCCTGAGGCCTGAGGTCTGAGGCCTGAGGCCTGTTTCCTGAGGTCTGAGGCCTGAGGCCTTTCTCGTGAGGCCTGAGGTCTGAGGCCTGAGGCCCTGTCCCTACTTCGCGGAGCGCTCGACCCAGAGATCGAGGATGTGCAGGCAGCACTCGGAGGCCCTGGCCATCCACTCGAGGGAGACCCACTCCTGGACCGAGTGGAACGCCTGGCCGCCCGCCCAGATGTTGGGGGTCAGCAGACCCATGAACGAGAGCCGCGCGCCGTCAGTGCCGCCCCGGATCGCCTTGCGGAGTGGCTCGACGCCGAGCCTGCGCACCGCCTCCAGGGCCACCTCGAGCACCTGGGGCTCCTCGGCGATCTTGAGCGCCATGTTGCGGTAGGACTCCCGGATCTCCACGGTGGCTCGCAGCCCGGGGAACAGCGCCTCGACCTCGGCCACGACCGCCCGCAGGCTGTCCTCCCGGGCGACCAGCTCCGTCTCCGAGAAGGCGCGGACCAGCAGCCGGAGGGTCGCCTTGCTGACCTCGCCCTTGATGTCGAACGGGTGGAGGTACGGCTCCATCGCCTCGGTGGTCTCGGGAAGGAAGCCGCCCGGAAGCCGCTCGACGATCGCGGCCGCGCACCGCACCGCGTTGATCATCTTGCCCTTCGCGTACCCGGGGTGCACGTCGTACCCCGCCAGGGTGACGATCGCCGTGTCGGCGCAGAATGTCGCGTCCTCGATCTCCCCGAGGTCCGACCCATCGAGGGTGTAGGCGTAGCGGGCGCCGAACGCCGCCACGTCGAAGTGCTCGGTCCCCCGCCCCACCTCCTCGTCGGTGGTGAAGGCGACGCGCACCGGTCCGTGCACGAACTCCGGGTGCTTCTGCAGCCATGCGACGACGGTCATGATCTCGGCGATGCCGGCCTTGTCGTCGGCGCCCAACAGCGTGGTGCCGTCGCTCGTGACGAGGGTGTGGTTGATGCACTGCGGCAGGTTGGGGTTGTCCTGCACCCGGATGACCTGGCGCGCGTCGCCTGGCAGCTCGATGTCGCCGCCCTGGTAGGCCTCGATCACCTGGGGCTTGACCCCGCCGCCCGGCGTCGCGTGGTACGTGTCCACGTGTGCGATCAGGCCGATGGCCGGGACCTTGCCGCTTGCCGGGTGGTCCGCCGGGAGGTTGCCCGGCACCCAGGCCCAGACGTATCCCCACTCGTCCATGCGCGCGTCGGCACAGCCGAGGGCCACGAGCTCCTCGGCGAGGACACGGCCGAGATCCTTCTGCTTCTCGCTCGACGGGCTCGCGGTCGACGCCTCGTCCGACTGGGTGTCGATCTGCACGTAGCGCAGGAACCGCGCGAGCAGCTCGCGGCGATCGTTGGTGTCCAGGTGGAGCACTGTCATGGGGCATCCTCCCGCGCGGCCGCACCGCGCCGCGCAAGTCTACCCCACCCACCCCCAGCCGGCCTCAGGTTCTCCACCCACCCCTCCACCCGGCCTCGGGCCTCAGGAAAGACAGGCCTCAGGATTCCCACCCGCCCAACCTGCCGGCCTCAGACCTCAGCTCCCCCACCCTCCCAGATCTGTCTTGTAGTGCCTGAGGCCTGAGGTCTGAGGCCTGAGGCCCCTGTCTCTCCTGAGGCCTGAGGTCTGAGGCCTGAGGTCGTTCTCATGAGGCCTGAGGCCCCTGTCTTTCCTGAGGCCTGAGGTCTGAGGCCTGAAGCCTGGGCGGGTGGGGGCGGGGGTCCTACGCGCGGCGGTAGGGGCCGCTGCCTTCCTTGCGGAGGACGGCGCGCGACTCCTGGATCTTGACGATGCCACGCTGCATCAGGTTGTGGATGATGAGCTGGTTCTTCAGCTTGGGGCCAGGAAGCTGGGGCAGGATCTGGGGCAGGGTGTACATGCCGTTGATGCGCGACAGCACGAACCCCTCCTCGGGCGCACAGTTGAGATATCCGATCTCGTGGATCGACAGCGCCAGCTCCAGGATGACCTCGGCGTTGAGCGGGGTCCTGGCGAGGTCGGCCTCGAGCCGCTGCTCGAGCGCGTTGGCCTGCTCCACCGCCTCGGGAATGCTGGAGAAGCGCTCCCGTATCGTCCCGAGCTGCCGGTATGCCTCGTAGAGGTCGCCGAGCGTGAAGCTGTTCTCGGCCTCACGGATGAGCTCCCGCCAGGAGGCACCGGCCGCCCCGGGGATCCGTGCCTGCTGCTCGACCGGGGGCAGGAGCTCGAACACGCCGGCCCGCAGGCCGTGATACGCGAAGGACAGCACCTCGAACACCGGGACCCGGCAGTGCAGGGCGATGCTCTCGAGGTCCTGCTCGCCGTTGACCTCCCAGAGCATCGAGAGCTGCTGGGGCGAGAGGCTCGTCTCGTCCACCGCCTGCGCCACACGCGGGATGTAGGAGGGGTCCGGGATGAGCTCGCGGATGCGGCGGATCTCGTCAGCCTGGCGGGCGCCCTCGAAGAGGAAGTGGTCCACCGGCAACGCCAGGCCCTGGAACTCGCGGCGCGGCACGTCGTCGTCCAGGAGGAAGAACTCCCCTTCCTCCCAGAGCATGAGGTCGTAGACGGTGGCCTCGGTCTTGATCTTGATGATGCGGTCGACCTCGTCCCGGGTCATGCGCCCGGACTGGATGAGCATCTCACCCAGGGCCACCTTCTGGGTCTGCTGGAGCGACAGGAGCTTGGTGAGCTCCTCCTCGCTGATGTACCCCCACCCCACCAGGAAGTACCCGAGGTGCTCGCGGGGATTGTTGGAGGTCACCGCCTCGACCAGGCCCTGCCGGAAGAGGATCTTCTTCGTGAACCGCCGGCCCTTGATGACCAGGGTGCCGCCCTTCTGGCTCATGGCGATCCACTGCATGAGATCGGCGAACGGCATGCTGCGGAGGTTGCCGCTAATGGCCACGGCGGACCTCCAGGAACCCAGCCCGCGTGCAGACCCTCCCCGGTATGGACAAGCCGCCCACCATCGCCTGCCAAAGATACCGCAAACCGGAGGCATCTCGCGACGGCACACGCATCGGGACCCGGAAGCCCCGGACGGACAGGGCTGCCCCCCGATCCGACGACCCCTCTCCCGTCGTGGTCGCGGACGCCGTCTGCAGCAGGATGATCATGCCGAGGGCTCGTCACCTCGACCGGGCGCGCGACGCCGGTGCCGCCGGCGACGACGCGACCGGCCGCCGGCCGTGCCCGGGGCACCCTGGCTGCCGTCCTCGCCGCCCGCCTCGCCAGATTCCGCCGGCGGCTGACCCGCCGTCTCGGCTTCCGCCGCACCGCCGCCGCCCCCGGCACCCGCCTCACGTTCCCGCGCCGGACGCTTGCGTCGGCGTCGCCGGGGCCTGGCCTCCCCCCCGGCCTCCGCCTCCTCCGGCCCTCCGCTGGGGGCAGGCTCCCTGGGCGCGGCCGTCTCGGCAGTCGCCGGCGCCCGCTCGGCCGTCTCCTCGCCGGGCGCAGGGGCTCCCCCGGCGTCACGCCCCTTGCGACGGCGGCCGCCCCGCCGGCGACGGCGCTTGGGCTCCGCCGCCTGCTCGGCCGTCTCCTCGACCTGCACCTCGACAGCCGGCACCGGGGTCGCCTCGACAGGCTCCGCCGGAGCCTCGCTCGCGCGCCCGCGTCGTCGCCGCCGGCCGGACGGGGCTGGCGGCGGCTCCGGCAGCGCCATCTCGGCGGCCGAGGCCACGGGCTCCGGGGCCGCCACCGGATGCAGCGGCGCGCGCTCCCGGTGCAGCCACTCGACCCGCTGCTCGGAGCGGTGGAAACCGGCCGCGGCGATGATCTCCACCTTGAGGTCGAACTCGCTCTCGAGGGCCGCGAGCTCCTGCCGACGCCCGTTCTGGAGGGCATCGGCCAGCTCGGGATGCAGCTCGATGCGCACGCCGGCCAGACGGCCACCGGCCGCTTCCGCCTCGATGTGGCGCAGCAGGCCGAGCCCCACCGCCTCGGCGCTGGCGATGGAGCCCGCGCCGCCGCAGGTCGGGCAGGTGCGCCGCGTGCGCAGCCCGAGGCTCTGCTTGATGCGCTGGCGGTTGATCTCCAGCAGGCCGTTGGGGCTGATCTTCCCCACCGAGCAGCGGGCGCGGTCGGGCTTGAGCGCCTCGCGCATGGTCTTCTCGACCTCGCGCTGGTGCCGCCCGATCCGCATGTCGATGAAGTCCACCACGACGAGGCCGCCGATGTCGCGCAGCCGGAGCTGCCGCGCCACCTCGCGAGCCGCCTCCTTGTTGACCTGGAAGATCGCCTCGTCCTGGCTGGAGCTCTTCGCCCGCCCGGAGTTCACGTCGATGGCGGTCAGCGCCTCGGTGGAGTCGATGACGATCGAGCCGCCTCCCGGGAGCGCCACGGTGCGCTGAAGAATGCTCTCGATCTGCGGCTCGATGTCGAACCGCGCAAACAGCGGCATGCGCTCGGTGTACCGCAGGAGCCTGGTCTTCGACCGCGGCATGAAGGCCTTCATGTAGCCTTCGGCCTTCTCGAACGCCTGGTCGTCATCGACCAGCACCTCGGCGATGTTGGAGTCCAGGAAGTCGCGCAGCGCCTGCACCACCAGGTCCTGGTCGGAGTACAGGAGCCGGGACCCCTTGCCCTCCTTCATCCCCGCCTGCACCTTCTTCCACGTCCTCACCAGCGCCGTGAGATCCCGCGACAGGGCGGTCTTGGTCTGTCCGAGAGCGTTGGTGCGCACGATCACGCCCGCCCCGGCCGGCAGCTCCAGCCCGGCGACCTGCTCCTTCAGCTCGCGGCGGGTGTCCTCGTCCTCCACCTTGCGGGACACGCCCCGCATGTCGTCGAACGGCGTGAACACGAGGTAGCGCCCGGCGATGCTGATGTTGGTGGTGAGAGCGCCGCCCTTCTGGCCCCCGGGGTCCTTGGTGACCTGGACCAGGATCGGCTTGCCGCGCTCCAGCACCTCGTCCAGGCGGTGGGGGCGCGCCCCCGCCGCGACCTTCCGATGGTAGGCCTCGGGCACAATGTCGTGGAACGCCAGGAAGCCGTGCTTCTCGGCCCCGAAGTCGATGAACGCGGCGTTGAGGGTCGACTGGAGGTTGACGACGACCCCTCGGTAGATGTTGCCCCGATGCAGGTCAGCCTCCGCCAGCGCCGTCTGGAACAGCTCGAGACGGTCGTCGACCACAATGGCGACCCGGAGCTCCTCGGGTCGCTGGGCGTTGATGAGCATGCGGGCGGTCATGGTGTCGGCTCCGTGTCTGCCGCGACCCGGGCGGGATGTCGGGCCGGAATCTGGGGGGTTGTCACGCTGCTGTACTCACACCAGCTCGCTGCCGGTGAAGAAGAACGCCAGCTCGATGGCGGCGTTCTCGGGGGAGTCGGAGCCGTGGATGGCGTTGCGCTCGATGGACGTGGCGAAGTCGGCGCGGATGGTGCCCGGCGCCGCCTTGGCGGGGTCGGTCGCCCCCATCACCGCGCGCAGGTGGGCGACTGCCTCGTCGCGTTCCAGCGCCATCACCCACACGGGTCCCTCGGTCATGAACTTCACGAGGCTAGCGAAGAACGGCCGCTCGCGGTGCACGGCGTAGAACGCCTCGGCCTGGGCCCGCTCGAGGTGCAGCCGCCTCACCCCCAGGATGGCGAATCCCTCGCGTTCCAGGCGGTCGATGATGGCGCCGCACCGGTGGGCGGCGACGGTATCCGGCTTCAGGATGGTCAAGGTCCTCTGCATGATCTCTCCTCAGTTTGTGCTGGCGGCCGTACGGCACGCCGGGGCGCTCAGGCGCGCCCGAGCACCTTCGCCATGGTAACCCCGATCTCGGCCGGGGTCGCCACGACGTGGATGCCGGCCGCCGCCAGGGCCTCCATCTTCTCGCTGGCCGTGCCCTTGCCGCCGGCGATGATGGCGCCTGCGTGGCCCATGCGACGCCCCGGCGGCGCGGTCTGCCCGGCGATGAACGCCACGACCGGCTTGCCGAACCCGCCCGCCACGAGCGCCGCGGCATCCTCCTCGGCACTGCCACCGATCTCGCCGATCATCACCACGCCCTCGGTGCCGGGGTCGTCCCGGAACGCGCGCAGCACGTCCACGAAGCTGGTGCCGTTGACCGGGTCGCCGCCGATGCCCACGCAGGTGGACTGCCCGAGCCCCTGCTTGGTGAGCTGGTCGACCGCCTCGTAGGTGAGCGTTCCCGAGCGGGACACGACGCCAATCGCGCCCTCGCGGTGGATGTGCGCCGGCATGATGCCGAGCTTGGCCTTGCCCGGTGAGATGATCCCCGGGCAGTTGGGTCCGATCAGCCTCGACCCGGTCCCGGCCAGCACCCGCTTGACGGCGATCATGTCCCGCACCGGGATGCCCTCGGTGATGCAGACGATCAGCTCGACCCCGGCGTCGGCCGCCTCCATGATGGCGTCGGCGCCCATCGGCGGCGGCACGAAGATGAGCGAGGCGTTGCAGCCGGTGGCTTGCCTGGCCTCGGCCATGGTGTTGAAGACCGGGGTCCCGTCCACCTCCAGCCCGCCCTTGCCGGGCGTCACGCCGGCCACGACCTTCGTCCCGTACTCGCGGCAGCGGGCGGCGTGGAACTG
>JALOLB010000187.1 GCA_025456225.1 Thermoanaerobaculaceae bacterium | reverse complement strand
AAGGGGAGTCGTCGGGCCCACCAGAACCCGAACCGACGCCAACCCCCAAAGCTCCCTTCCCACCAAGCGGGTTCTCCGCGCTGCGCGCCGCCTGCGCGTCGTACGAGAACCTCTGCGCGTCGACAGAGCACTCAATAACCTTCACAATGTCGAGAGACAGTAGGAGCTCTTGTCCATTTGCGACCCTTGAGTTCAACGAACAAGGAGTGTCCTCGCAGGGCGCGGGGTACAGCTGCTACAGGAAGTTCGAGAGTTTTGAACTCAAGTGGGCCGAGATCGAGTGGACATGCAGCGAGAAGGCCATGGTCGCTCAGTTCTTCTTCGGCACAAAGAGGGGCACTTTTGGCGTAGAGACCTACAACCGTCTGGGATCGCTGAAGCGGTCGAAACTGATTGGGATAATCTCTGACGTGATCCAGAGCGTCGGGCTCTCGGAGCGTGAAGACTGCGGACACGTCTACGTGAACGAGGCACCGCTAAGGTACTAGGCCCGTCAGACAATTGGCCGCGCGTGGTGGTGAACGTGGGGCAATGCAAAACGCACCCTCAGCGGCAGTGCCCCCCTACCCTATCGCGTCGCGTAGTTGTACCGCAATTTGTACCGCAGTTGGGGTAACGTTCGGTATCACACGGTAGACGCTGCGTCTCGTAACTTGTTGTTTTGCAATACCCGCTGACACACCGTAACACTCATTAGCCAGGCGGAACGAGCTCCTAAACCGCGGGTCGGAGGTTCGAGTCCTCTCAGCCCCGCCACTCCACACACGAAAGGCCACCACGCTGCGGGGAAGGTCGCCCACCTGGGTGCAGTGGTTCGCAACGAGGCAACGCGTCCGGCACCCGGGCGAGTCAGAGCCCAAGAACAAGGCGCAGCGCCTCGTCCACCTCGCCCATGCGCTCGGGGCCCACGCGCCCGGCCAGGCGCAGGTGGCCTGTCGCCGCGTCGACGAAGCGCTGCGGGTCCAGCGAGCGAAGCTGGAAGCACAGAAACACCGTGTCCTTCGCCAGGCCGCACTCCCGAGCCGTGACGCGCACGTTGGTGGGGTAGTCGCGCACGACGTTCTCGGCCGCTGTCCCCACAACCACCGTCACGACCAGAGGCTGACGGTTGATCGCGTCGATGGACACCACCAGCACGGGCCGCGCGCCCTGCTGCTCCCGGCCCTGCACCGGGTCCAGGTTGACAAAGTAGATGGAGCCTCGCTCGGGGTGCATCAGCGCACCAGGCCGTCTGCGTCCGTCTGGCCGAGGTCCGCCGAGATCGCGCCGCAGGCCGCCTGGATTGCCGGGTCGGCGCCCATCTCCGCGATCGCCTGCTCGAGCCGGATCGCCCGCTGCCGTTCGGTGTACTCGCGGAGGGCAACGATGGTCAGGCGATTGAAGTTCGTCCTGAGCTCCGGAGGTGCCGCGTCGAGCGCCGAGGCCACCACCTCGGCCGGAATCGCCACGCTCCGGCGAACCACGTGTGCTCGTTGTGGTGATGACATGTAACACCTCCGCCAACACCCTAGGAGGCTGCGCGTCCGCTGTCAAGGCGTGGCGGGCGTCGCGCCGGCACACGTGTCCGTCTGGACCTGGGCCATCGCGGACTTCGAGGCCGAGGCGATGGGCCGCTTGATCGGCCAGTCAGAGATCCTCTCGGGCCGGCTGGTCCTCGGCTAACCGGCCGACCAGGGCGACCGGCCGATCATCGCCAACTGGCAGGAGCGGCTCGAGAACCAGTGCGTGCGCGTGTGCCTCAACCGCGTGAGGCTGGAACGGGTGTGGAAGTGGAGCGACCAACTGGCGGTGTGATCTTTGGGAAGCTCACCACGGTGCGCCGGCTTGTGTCCCCGAAGCACCTTATCTTGACCACGGGGGCCTACACGAGCCGCTACTAGTTCTCTTGCCCGTCTTCCTTGCGGTTTGCAGGGGTTCGCTGTCCAGTCAGCTCAAGAAGCTGGTCGTGAAACACAAGCTCCCCACGGATGGGCTCCGGGCGCCGGCTGATCTGGGTTGGCCGCTGGGAGAAGGGTGGCTCGTCGGGTAGCAGGACCTCCCGCGATCTGTCGTCGTCTGCGATGAGGAGTTGAAGCGCCAGGCCATGACGTCGGGAGGGGAAGTAGTCGTGTGGCTTCGCCAGAACCTTGACTTGGACCACCAGCGGATGCCAGTGATACTCCATGGAAGCCTGCGACATCACGGTGCTCTCGAGGCCCGCAGCCTCGCCAGGCGTTGCCTTACGCTGTAGAAGCGTTCCTGGCGCATTCTTGGAGGCTCATTGCCGGCGCCGTGGCCCGCACCGCCTGGTGGTCAACCTCGAGGTGGGCGCCAAGGGCCGAGAAATCGGTTGACAGCGCCCTCCGATGATGTACTCTCGATCCAGTGGGCTTGATAGCCGTTTCCCTCGGTGCTCAATTGCAGTCGGTGCCAGAAGGCGACATCAGTTCTTGCAGCTGATCGCATTTGGACGGTGGGAGGCACGATGCGCTACACAAGGCCGACGATGGTGCCGCTGAGTGGCAGGGCGATAGCCAGGGGCGATGACATGCTCTCGTGCATGGCGGGTACTTCCCCAGGACAAGCTGGAGTCTGCGGAACAGGCTCGGCTGCGAGATGGAATGCGGGCTGCCAGAGCGGAAATGCTACAGGAGACTGCGCCGCCGGAACAAGCGCGGACTTCACTTGTCTCGCAGGCGCGGCCGCAACCGGGGCGGAAGAGTGCGCCTTCGGCACAGGGGGCGCTCCAGGCGCTTGCACCGTGGGGTCGGCAGTCAGGGCCGGGAGTCTCTAGAACTCCTGGCCAGCCGCGGGGGATTGCCGCCGTCGCATCGGCATCCTGCCAGACGAGTTCATGGGCAGGATGCCGTGGGCCTTCCCCCGCTGCATCCGCGCCTGGCGCGGGGGCTCAGTGGAGCAAAAGAGGTGCCGCCCGATACCATGGACACCTGATGCGTCTGGCCGATCGCCCTGTCCCGAGCCCTGAGGTCCTCCAGCGGTCCGACTTCGGAGACCCGGTCCTGTTGTTTCACCAGCTTCTTGGTGAGGTGGCGGCCCTGCCGCCGGTGGCCTTTGCGATCTGGCGTGAAGTTGACGGGAAGCGCAGCGTGGCCGAGATCGCCGCGCTCGTGAAGAAGCAGTGCGAGGAGGCCCCACCCGACATCGCCCGCGACGTGGCGGCTTTCCTCGACGATCTGCAACGCCACGGCTTCGTGGTAATGGAGTCCGCGCCGTCTCACCGGGCCGGGGAGCGTTGCCGGCAGACGACCCGCCCTCGAGCTGCGCCGCCGGTGGTGCACGGGGCCGCGCGGCCCTCGGCCCCGTTGGACCTTTCCGTGGCAGGTGGCATTCGTTTCCACCTCGTCGCTCTGGATGAACCCGCCTGGCGCGTGCTCGCGCAGCTCGCTGCGGCGGCCTGCCTGACGACCCCGGGCGACGCTGCCGGGCAGACCCTCTTCCTCGCGACCCGGGACCAGGCGGACCCCGCATTTGCGAAGGGCGAGCCGCTTCTCCTGCTCGACCCACCTGGGACCCGGCCATTCGGGTCGGTTGGTGACGGTGACCCGGACAGGCAGGCCATGGACACGCCGGCCAGCGAGTCCGAGTGGCTCTGGCGGCAGCTCGCGCGCCTGTCGGCGTTCATCGGGCAGCAGCTCCAAGCGCGCGGCGGGATTCTGTTGCATGCTGCCCTGGCTCTCCTTCCGTCTCGGTCGGGCTCTCTCTCGACGAGAGGAGGGAGCGGCGTGCTGCTCGGCGGGCGCTCGGGGGTGGGCAAGTCCACCGCCAGCCAACGGCTGCCTCCGCCATGGCGCTCGTTGTCCGACGACACGACCCTGGTTGTGCGCCGAACCGACGGCCAGTACTGGGCGCACCCCTGGCCCACCTGGAGCAGAATCCTCGAGCACCACCTCGACGACCACTGGGATGTGCAGGCCGGGGTCCCTTTGCAGGCGGCCTTCATCCTGGAGCAGGGAGCGGCGGATGACGTGAGCCCGGCTGCCCCCGCGGAGGCCGTGGCCCTGCTGATGGAGCTGTCTTTGCAGGCCTCGCGGCGCCTGTGGGAGGTAGATCGCCACCACCTGGACATCGACGGTATCCGACTCTTCAACCGCCGACGCCTCGACAACGTGTTCGCTCTGGTAGAGACCGTCCCAACCTACCTGCTGGACGTTGCTCTGGACGGTGAGTTCTGGCGCAAGATCGAGGGGATCCATGCGCTCTTCCCCGAGAGCCGGCCCAGTGGACATGAGGCCCCGGCCGCACGACTGTGACCGTCGGAACCTGATCGACAACGCGTGCAGCAGCGTCCGCACATTACCTTGCGTCTGCCGGTGGCCGAGCACCCAGGGTGACAGGGACTCTTCGTTCCGATCGGCACATTGACTCCGGCGATCCGGAGCCCGGAACCGGTCGAGCGGGCGCTATCTCGAGAGGCGGGCCGTGGGTCGTGCAGATCCTGCCGCCGGCGGGGCCGGGCTGGCCTTGCGGGCGATCAGCAGGAAGCCGCGGGAGCGGGCGTCCTTCCCCAGCTTCTCGAGCTCGGCTCGCGCGGTCGGGTCGCCGGCGGCAAGGGAGGCCAGCCCCTGCTCGAGGCGGGCCTCCAGCGCCAGGGGCACGAAACCGCCCGCTTCGGCCTTCCGCCGGGCGTCGGCAGCGAGCTCGCGCGCCCTGGCAGGGTCCCCCCGCTGGCGGAAGGCGAACGACCGCTCGATCTCGACGCGGATGCTGCAGCGGGGGTTGGGGCTGCGCCGGGCTGTCGCGGCGGCGCGGGCGAGCGTTCGCTCCGCCTCGTCGGGGAGGCCGGCCGCCGCCTGGGCTCGCGCGAGGAGGGCGAGCACCGACAGCAGGTCGTCGGGGTCGGTGTCGTCGGGTATCGCGGTGACCGCCGGCGCCATCAGCTTCACCACCTCGGCGGCGCGACCGTCCTCGAGGTCGACTCCCAGCGGCAGCAGGGCCAGCATCTTCGCACTCGTCTCGAGACCTGGAAGCTGCCCCAGGATCTCGGCCGCCCTGGTGTAGGCCTCACGGGCCGCAGGCAGCTCGTCGGCGTGAAGCAGGAGGTCCGCCAGCTTGCCATGGCCCGCGGACTCGCTCCCCTTGCGTCCGTTCGCGGCGGCGAGCCGGATCGACTCCTCGATCGCCGCCCGGGCGCCGGCCAGGTCCCCCTGGTCGAGCAGGACGCTGCCCAGCTTGTGCAGGGCGTGCGTGAGCTCCTTGGTGTCGCCGAGTGAGCGCAGGATCGCCACCGACTCCTCGCCGAGCCGCCGGGCCCGCGCCGCGTCGCCGGTGGTCAGGACGGCCCAGGTCATGTTGTGGAGCTCGAGCCCGACATTCTGCAGGTCCCCCACGGCGCGGAACTCGTCGGTGGCCTGCTGGTAGGCATCGATCGCCGCGGGCAGGTCGTGCCGCTCGTAGAGCACGTTGGCGATCGAGTTGAGGACGCGGGCGACGTTGCGGCGGCTGCCCACGGCCACGTACATGGCACGAGCCTTCTGGAGGCTCTCCATAGACCCGTCCAGGTCGCCGAGCATGCGCTGGGCGGAGCCGGCCACGTCCAGGGCGCGGGCCTCGACCAGCCTCGCTCCCAGCTCCCGGGCCTTCCGCTCGGCCCGCCGCGCTACCTCGAGCTGCCGCGTGTGGTCGGAGAGGTAGTACGCGGCCCGCGCCTCCAGGATGTCCAGGCGCGGGTCGTCGCGCAGGGGCGGGGGGAGCTGGCGGTGCAGCAGCTCGGTGGTCTGCAGCGCCTGCGCGGACTGGCCGGCGGCGAGCTGGGCGTCGCCCAGGCGCAGGCCGTACTCGATGCTGTCGGGCACGTCGCGCACCAGGCCGGTGTAGGCAGCGATGGCGCGGGGCCAGTCGCGCGCCAGCTCGGCGACCCGGCCCTCCACCAGCCGCTTCTGCTCGGCCGTCAGCCGGTCGGCCAGGGCGAGCGCCCGGCCCGCCGACTCGCTCGCCCGCGAGGCCTGGGCCAGGGAGGCGTAGGCGTCCGCCAGGGCGAGGTGCACGAGCGGCGCCTCGGGCGCGAGCCTGGCGGCATCCTCGAGGAGGTCCCGTGCCGCCTGGGGGTCGAACTCGCGAAGTCGTGCGAGGCCTTCCGAGTACAGCCGGGCGGCCTCCTGCGAGCCGCCGAACGAGGCCCCGAGCGTCGCGGCGGAGACGCCGCCGGCAGCACCCGAGAGCTCCTCGCGCAGCCGCTTGCCGGCCCGGCCGACCAGCTCGAACAGCGCCTGCTCGGAGCCCTCCTCCTTGAACCCGCCCGCGCGCTCGCCCCGCGCGGTGCTCTGGACGCTCACCTGCAGGCTGACGAGGCGCTGCCCGGCCTGCCCCGGGTACACCAGGTACGCGCCACCCACCACCAGGTCGGCGCCAGTGAGGTTGCGGACGCGGGCCAGGGTGGCAGGTGCCAGCGTGGACACCTCGGCCAGTCCCAGGTCGGCGCGCACCCTCGCCACCTCCTCGCCCGAGACCTGTCGCAGGTGGTCGCTGGCCGCCACCTCGCTCCCCAGGGTTTCGGCCAGGGCGTTGCCCATCCAGGCCGTGTCCGCGCCCTGGGAGAGGTTCACGAACCCCAGCACGGCGACGGCCGGCCGCGCCGATGTGACCGCGACGCCACCACCCCGGTGCAGGGCACGCCACACCACGGCGCCACCGGCGGCTGCGACGGCCACGCCTGCAGCCGCCGCCCACAGCGGGAGCCGGCGACGGGCGCCCGGGCGGCGGACGACCTTCGATGCGTCCGTGAGGGCGGGCACGATCTCCTCGACGTCGCAGCGGTCCCGGGGGTCGCGCGCCAGGCAGCGGAGGATCACCGCCTCCCACCGCGGGTCGAGGTCCGGCACCAGGCTCCGGGGGAGCGGCGGCGGCTCGCGCAGGCGGCGGAGGGCGCACTCGAACGGCGTGTCCCCATCGAACGGCCGGGTGCCCGTGAGCATCTCGAAGAGCACGATCCCGAGGGCGTAGACGTCCGTGGCCGTGGTGATCTCGTGGCCTTCCACCTGCTCGGGCGCCATGTACGCCGGCGTCCCCACGAGGTCGCCGGCCTGGGTGGCCACCGACGCGTCGCTCCCGTGGCTGCGGGCCAGGCCGAAGTCGGTGATCACCGCCCGCTCGCCTCCCGAGCCCGGCAGCAGCATGACGTTGGAGGCCTTGAAGTCCCGGTGGATGACGCCCGCCTCGTGCGCGGCGGCGAGGCCGGCGGCCATCTGCTTCACGAGCGGGAGCGCCTCGGCGGTGGAGAGGCGCCCGACCCGGTCGATGCGCTGGGCAAGGGTCTCGCCGCCGAGGAGCTGCATCGAGAGGAAGGTCACGTGCCGGCCGTCGATCTCCGCGTGCCCGACGTCGAAGACCCGGCACACGTTCGGGTGGGTGACCTTGCGCGCGAGCTTGATCTCCCGCCGGAACCGCTCGCCGGCGCGCGCGTCGGCGTGTAGCTCGGGGCGCAGGAACTTCAATGCCACGTGCTCCCCGAGCTCCTGGTCAAACGCCTCGACCACCTCGCCCATCCCGCCCCGCCCGAGCGGCCGGACGATGCGGTAGCGGCCGGAGATCACGGCGCCTGCCACCCCCAGGACGCTGGAGGCGACCACGAGCGTCTCGACGGGCGCGGCGGTCGGCCCGCCGCAGGCGGAGCAGCGGGTGCTCCCCGCCGGCAGGAGCTGCCCGCACCCCGTGCACGGCACCCGGTCATCGCTCATCTGCCTGCCATTATCCACCGCAAACCCGGTGGACGGCTGCCGGCGGCCGCTGCCGGTGCGCAGCCCTGGAGTGGTGGAGCTGTCGGGACCGTGCCGACGAGGACGTGGCCGTCACCCTCAGTGGTCGAGACGCCGCCGCGGTCCGCGAGGCCGAGCACCTCGATGGCGCGCTGGGCGTAGAAGTGGCCGTCCCAGACCTGGATGCCCACCTCGCCGAGGCGGCGGGCAACCTCGGGGGAGGGGATGCCGTCGACGGTGATCGAGACGGTCGGGGCGCGGTGCCCGCCGTCGAATCCCGGTCCCCAGACGCGCACGCCACGGATGGCGCGCACGCCCTCGAAGTAGCGGCGGGCCAGCTCCCGCTCCCGGACCATGAGCGCCTCCATCGCCGAGACGATCTGGTCACGGAGCGTCGGGCCCTCGCCGCACCCGGCGATGAGCTCGACGGCGGCCTTGACGCCGGCGAGGGCGGCGTGGTTCTGGGTGCCGGTCTCGATGCGGAACGGGGCGGCGTCGTCCTGGGTGCACAGCTTGTCGGTGGTGAGGGTGTCGAGCAGGCCGGGACGGCAGTAGAGCACGCCCACGTGGGGGCCGTAGAACTTGTAGGCGGAGCAGAGCAGGAAGTCGGCGTCGAGGGCGACCACGTCCATGGGGAAGTGCGGGGCGGCGTGGACGGCATCCACGAGCAGCCAGGCGCCCACCTTGCGGGTCAGGCGCCGCGCCAGGGCGAGGTCGTTGACGGTGCCGAGGGCGTTGGAGGCGGCGCCGATGGCTAGGAGCTTCGTGCGGGGGGTGATCACCTTGGCCATGTCCTCGGGGTCGAGGGTGCCGTTGGGCAGGAGCGCCACCTCGCGCACGACGATGCCGCGCTCCCGGAGCGTCAGCCACGGGCCGCGGTTGGCCTCGTGGTCGAGCATGGTGATGACGACCTCGTCACCGGGCTGCCAGGACCGCACGAGGGCGCGGGCAAGGGCGAAGCAGAGGGTGGTCATGTTGGCGCCGAAGGAGATCTCGCGCCACGAGGGGGCGCCCAGGAAGGCGGCCACGGTCTCGCGGGTCTCGTGGAGGAGCTGGTCGGTCTCCCGCGAGGTGCTGAACTGGCCGTGGGTGTTGGCGTTGCAGGTCCGGTAGTAGCCGGCCACGGCGTCGATGACCGGCTGCGGCACCTGGGTGCCGGCGGGGCCGTCGAAGTAGGCGATCGGCACGCCCTCGAGCTCGTGTCCCAGGGACGGGAAGTCGCGGCGGCACCACTCGCACTCCTGATCGGAAAACGTGGCCATGCTGACCCCTCCAGACACGGTGATTCTACGCTCCGGTACACTCGCAGTGTGGTCGACGTGTCGTGGTGCCGGGTGAGCAGCGAGGTGGCGGCGGCAGATGCGCGCCTGGTGGCCGCCGTGGAGGCGACCCTGGCCGGCGCCGCGGAGCGGTGGCAGCAGCACGTCCGCTGCCGGGTCGGCTGCACGCCCTGCTGCATCGGGCCGTTCGACATCACGGTGCTGGACGCGGCGCGGCTGCTGCGCGGTCTCGCCGAACGACCGGAGGTTGCCGCGGCTGTGGGCCGGCGGGCCAGACAGGCATGGGATGGCATGGCGCCGGCGTTCCCCGGCGAGGCGACTCTGGGCATCCTGGCCGATGACGACGAGGCCCGGCAGGCGTTCTTCACCCGCTTCGGCGACGTGCTGTGCCCGGCGCTCGACCCGGCGACCGGGGCGTGCAACCTCTACGAGCACCGACCGCTGTCGTGCCGCACCTTCGGCCTGCCGGTCCGGTACGGTGACGAGCTGCTCGCGCCCTGCGAGCGCAACTACCGGGCGGCGAGCCCCGCCGAAATCGAGGCCGCGGCAGTGAACCCCGACCCCGCCGACGAGGAGGGGCGCCTGCTTGCGACCGTGGCGGCCGGTGGATGGCTGGCGGGCGACACGATCGTCGCCGCCGTCCTCGCCTCGACCCATGGACTGGAGAACCTGTGAGCAAGGACCGTCGAGCACGAGTACCCAGGCAGCAGGCCCCCGGGAAGCGGGGAGGGCCCCCGGCCACCCGCCCACCCGCTGGTCCTCCCACCCACCCGCCCGGTCGTGCCACCCACCCACCCGGTCGAGAGTCGAAAGTCGAGAGTCGAAAGGGACACCGCCCACCCGGTCCGTCTACCCTCCCGTCCGGTCGAGAGTCGAGAGATGAGAGTCGAAAGGGACACCGCCCACCCGGTCCG
>JALOLB010000186.1 GCA_025456225.1 Thermoanaerobaculaceae bacterium | reverse complement strand
CTGGCCCGGGCCGGCGAGCGACCACCCCACCGCCCCGAACCAGACGAGGGCGGCGAACACCAGGCCGACCGCCGAGCACCCCCACCCCGGCAGCCCGCGCCGGCTGAACGTCACGACGGGGACACCCCCTGGGCCGGTCGACACCCTCAGACCTGGGGGAACCCGGTCGGTCTCCATGCTTGCCTCCCCGGTAGCTCGACGATGCCTGAGAGGAATCTACCTCCGCGAGAGGCCCGAGCCAAGCCCGGGGCGCGGGATCAGCGCAGCGCGTCGAGGGCGGAGGCGATCTCGCGGCGCCACCCGGCGGCATCGGGGTCGCCCGCCGCGAGTCGCGCCTCGGCGAGGGCGAGGGCGCGCTCGTACGTGGCCCGCGCCTCCTCGCGATGGCCGTTCGCCCTGAGCGCTTCGCCGAGCACCATCTGGTTGGGCGGGTACGCCCCGGCACGGGCGACGGCGCGGCGGGCGCTGTCGAGGGCGGTCTCGGGGTCACCCGGGCCGGCGGGCCAGCCCGGCGCCCGCAGCCGCACCAGGGCGAGAACCCGGTCGGGACCCGCCGCGTCCAGGTCGGGCGCCGTCGCGGACACGCGCTCCAGGAGGTCGATCATCACCTTCAGGCCGTCGTGAGCGGTGGCCGGGCGCTCCCGGGCCTGCTGGCCCACCGCGAGCGCCAGCCGGTAGGCGCACTCGGGGTTGGCGGGGGCGCGCCGCTCGCACCACTGGCCGAGCTGCACGGCCTCGGTGGCCAGGCCCTCGCGACGGACGCCGTCGGCCTCGGTCTCCACCAGCCAGGCGATCGCCCGCATGGCGCCCAGCAGACCCTCGGCCCGCGCCTCGTCGGCCCGCGCCGCAGCCACGAACAGCTCCCGGGCCCGCCCCACCTCGGCGGCATCGGGCCGCCGGGCAAATGCGGTCTCCGCCTCGGCGAGCAGACGGTCGACATCGGACGCGCCGGCCACCGGGGTGGGTGGCTGGCCGCTCGCCGCCACCGGCGGCGGCTCCCGGAGCGCCGAGACGCACGCGCCAGCCAGCACGGCGATTGCGACGAGGCTTCCCGCCCGGATCCTCACTCCCGCGCCTTGCCGAAGGCCGCCTGGGCTGCAGCCAGCGCCTTCTCGTCGGCTGCCACGAAACCCGCCAGCCGCAGCCCGGCCAGGGCCGCGGCACCGGCCTCAGAATCCCCCAGGTGCGGCAGCGCCTTCAGGAGCCTGGCGCTGCGCGCCGCCGGGAGCCGCGTGCCGACGAGACACAGCACCGAGACGGGCAGCGGCGCCGAGCGCACCACCACCTCGAGGTTGGCCGCGAACGGAAGACTCTTCATGGCCGCGGCCTGGGGGCCGTCGAGCAGCAGCACCACCTTCTCCCCGGCCGCGGCGCGCCGCAGCCCCGACAGCACGGTACCCGTGAAGGTGATGGTGAGGCCGGGGGGCAGCTCGCCCCACGCGCCCAGGGCGGGGCCGCGCACGAACCGCGGCACGTACCCGGCAAGCGAGACCAACTCGAAGCCGTCGAGCGCGGCCGGGGACGTCACCTTGCCCTTGCCGGCCACCAGCGACCACGGCTCCGACGCCTGCCCGCCGGCCATCACCGCCTGGGCGCGCGGCGCCAGCCGCAGCGTCTCGCGGTGGCGGAGGTAGAACGGCAGGGGAACCAGGGCGAGCGCCGCGTCGTCCTTCGACAGGCGCTCGACCCCGGCCGCCTCCGTCTCGAAGTAGACGGCCGCCAGCTCGCCCTTCGGCCACCCCGCCGCGTCGCCGGCCGCCGACGCGAAGGCGTCCATGGCCGGCTGCGCCTCCTTCGTCGAGCCCGGGTACCCGGGGGCGCACACCACCAGGGTGGCGGCCGTGCCGGGGACCGCGAACGTCAGGGCCAGCACGGCGAGCCCGACCAGGTTGGGCCGATCCATGCGCATAGCGTGCAAGGGCTTCGCTGCCATGCGGGTATGATACCTGTTGCGTGGGGGGATCCGGTCAGGACTCGCGGCTGGTCCGGCTGCTGCGCGGCGTGGTGGCGCGGCGGTGGTCGATCCTCGCCGTCTACGCCCTCATCGTGCCGTTCGCCCTCCTCCTCGCCCTGCGGGTGCCGAGGGACAACTCGCTGGAGCGCATGATCGTCGCCTCCGACCCGGTGGTGACGACGACGCGCGAGTTCCAGCGGGTGTTCCCCGAGCCCGCGACCGCGATCCTGATGATCGAGACCCCCGACCCGCTGTCCCCACCGATCGTGGAGGCGGTGCGCGGCCTGCAGGCACGGCTCGACCGCATCCCGCACGTGGGCACCTACTCGCTGCTCACCATCGCCTCCCGCCTGGGCGGCGCCGGCCACCCGAGCGCCGACGATCTGCAGCGCCTGGTCGCGCGGACCGCCTTCTTCCGGCGCCAGGGGCTGGCCGGCGCGGACTTCCTCGGCGTCGTCGTGAGCCTCGACACCCCCGGGCCCGCCGAGCGCGACGAGGCCCTCGGGCTGATCGACCGCGCCATCGCCGAGGGGACCGCAGGCGTGCCGCAGATCACCCGCGTGCGGCGGGTCGGCACCCCGTGGGTCGACGCCTGGCTCGAGCGCGAGACCGCTGCCGCCACGGTGCGGTACTTCCCGCTCTTCGGGGCGTTCGTGGTCGTCCTCATCCTCGGCCTGTACCGCTCGTGGCGGGCGGTCGCGGTCATCCTGGCCTGCCTCGGGGTGGCGGTGCTGCTCGGCATGGCGTTCGCCGGGATCATGGGGTTCGCCTTCACCATCGTCTCCGCCCTGGTGCCGCTCACCCTCATGGTGACCGCCACCGCGAGCCTCGTGTACCTGCACTCCCGCTACATCGACCAGCCGCCCGGGGTCGACATCGAGGCCCACCGGGTGGCGGCGCTCGAGAACAAGCTCGTGGCGGTGAGCGCTTCGGTGTTCGCCGCGGCGGTGGGGTTCGCGGCGCTCTCGATCTCCCACATCCGGCCGATCCGCGAGCTCGGGATCTGGACCGCCGCCGGGCTCGCCCTCGGCTGGGTGGTGTGCTTCACCCTCTACCCGGCCCTGCAGGTCATCCTGCGGGCGCCCACCCGGCAGGAGCGCCGGGTCGTCGGGGGCTGGGTGGTCCGTGTGGCCGAGGTGCTCCCCCGCTGGTCGCACCGCTGGCGATGGCCGCTGCTGCTGCTCTTCTTGGCCCTTGCCGCGGGCGGTGCGGTGTCGCTCTTCGGGATCCCGGGAGCCCTGGCGCCGATGCGGCTCCAGACCGATGCCCTCGACTACGTGGACCCCGACCTGCCGATCTGGAAGGACACCCGCGCATTCGGTGAGAAGGTCCTCGGCCTGACCTCGGTCAAGGTGTGGGTGACCGCCCCGCCCGGCGCCGTCCTCGACCCCGGGGTCCTGATCGGCCTCGACCGACTGGAGCGCGGGCTCGAGCGGGACCCGGCAGTGGGCTCGGTGGTCGGGCTCACGGCGGTGCTGCGGTTGCGCCGGGAGCTGGCCGGGGAGGACGCCGCGCTGCCCGGTGACGCGGCCGCCCTCGAGCGGGTCGCGGCGGACCTCGAGCAGCTCCTGCTCCAGGAGCCCTCCCTGCAGGCCTGGGTCGACATGTCGACGCTGGGGTCGACCACCCTCACGGTGACGGCCCGGGCCGGGACCGAGGTCAGCACGCAGGCCCTCGAGGGTGCCGTACGGGATGCCTGGGCGCGCGCCCTCGCCGTGACGCCTGGCCTGGCCCGCTGCTCCTACCGGGTGGTCGGCACCGGCGTCCTCCAGGCCACGATCAGCCAGCACCTCGTGCCGACCCTGGTGGAGAGCTTCGCCATCACCTTCGGGTTCATCTTCGTGACGTTCCTGCTGGTCTTCCGCAGCGGCGCCGCGCGGCTCATCGCCATCGTGCCGTCGCTCTTCGCCATCCTCGTGACGTTCCTGTTCATGCGGGTCTTCGGCATCCCCCTCAACGTGGCGACGATCCTCATCGCCACCACGGTGCTGGGGGCCACCGAGAACGACCAGATCCACTTCTTCTACCACTACCAGGAGCGGCGCAACGAGCACTCCACCGAGCGCTCCCTCGCCCACGCCATCCGGGTCGCCGGGCACGCCATCTTCTTCGCCACCCTGATCAACGCAGGGGGGTTCCTCGCCCTCATCCTGTCCGGGTTGCCGCCGATGCGCCAGTTCGGAATCATCACCTCCCTGGCGTTCGCCCTCGCGATGGTGGCCGACTTCACCGCCCTGCCGGCGGCGCTCTGGATCTTCTTCCGCGAGCGTCCGGACGCCCCGCCGGCCGATACCGGTGCCTACCAGCGGTAGGTCAGCATCCCGAGCACCGCGTCGCGGTCCCCGAACCCGCCCTCGACGGTGAGCACCCAGTGCTCGGTGAGGCCGAGGTTGACGCCGGCGACGTAGTTCCAGCGATCCTTGGCGGTCAGCGTGACCTCGTAGGGCACGTTCCCGATGCCGGCGATGGGCTGGATGCCGCTGTGGCTCTCCTCGGGCACCTGGTACATGGCCCCGACGTAGACGGCGGAGTCCCGCCCGAAGCTCGCACCGATGCGCGGCGTGAACACCCAGGCCGACACCGAGGAGTCCTCGTTGTCGAGCTGGCTGGACGTGTACTCGGTGGTGATGGTGGCGAAGTACCGCTCGCTGCCCGCCGCGAGCGTGAACCCGGCGCCGTAGAAGAACCCCTTGTAGTCGATGATGATGTCCCCGAGGGGGATCCCGACGTTGAGCGTGGAGAGCTTGACGTCGGTCTCGCCGTCGATGCTCCCCGCGAGGACCTGCACGTTCAGGTAGGGCAGGAGCCAGTAGTCGAAGGCCGCATGGGGCGTGGTGGTGGTGTTGTCGACCGAGAGGTTGTTGGCGAGCGCCGGGTCGAAGCCCGGAATCCCCAGGGTCAGCGAGTCCAGCTCGTACGGCTGGCTCTGCCGGTAGTAGGCCACCGAGACGCCCCACTGCTTGGGCAGCCTGTAGCCGTGCGACAGCAGGTACTCACGGCTGGTCTGCGCCTGACTCACGCCCACGTGCCCCATCACCACCGCACCGGCCAGCATGACAACTCCGCTCCATCGCCTCATGTCTCCCCCACTGGTGCCGAGTCGGCCCACCGGTTCGAGCTCGCCCGCGGTCCACCAGATTCCTGGCGCAGAGTATAAGCGGAGAGGCAACCCCCGCCTCGAAACCGGTCGATGCCTGCGTTGCGCCCGGTGTCAGAATACCTGGTGCCAGCCGCATGTTTCGAACGGGTGGCCGGAGGAACGACGATGCGCCCTGGACTCCTGATGTTGCTCGCCCTGGCCGTTCCTGCGGCAACCCTCGATGCCGCCGGGTGGGGCCTGCGACTCGATCCCGGGGCGACCCGGGTCGGCTTCACGCTCCAGGCGACACTTCACACGGTCGAGGGCACGATCCCACTCAAGGACGGCGTCATCACCTTCGACGCCGCGGGCGGCGCGGCATCGGGCCGGCTGGTCCTCGACGCGACCGGCGCCAGAACCGGCAACGAGTCCCGCGACCGAAGGATGCACGCCGAGGTGCTGGAGAGCGTGCGGTTCCCGGAGATCGTCCTCACCGTCCAGCGCGCCGAGATCCGGGCCGACGCCGCCGGGCAGGGCACGGTGACCCTCGTGGGCACCCTGGCGATCCACGGCGGCGAGCACCCCTTCACCATCGAGGCCCGGGTCCGGCGCGAGGGCGAGCGCGCCTTCGCCGAGGGCGACCTCACGGTGCCCTACGTCGCCTGGGGGATGACCGATCCCGGCGCTTTCCTGCTGCGCGTTGCCAAGGAGGTGCAGGTGCACTTCGCCGCGAGCGGCACGCTGACGCCACCGGAGGGGCCCTGATGGCCGAGCACCCCCTGCGCCGGCGCCCCGGTCTGGCGAGCATCGCGGCCGTCGGCGAGGCGTTCCCACCCAACTTCTACGACCAGGAGACCCTCCTCGGGGCGCTGCGCACCCACTGGGCCACCCGTCACTTCAACCTCGACCGCCTCGCGGCGCTGCACCGCAATGTGCTGGTGGGCGGCCGCCACCTGGCCCTGCCGATCGAGGCGTACGCGGGGCTCCGTGGCTTCGGCGACGCCAACGACGCCTGGCTGCGCGTCGCCCAGGAAGTGGGCGAGGCGGCGGTGCGGCGAGCCCTGGAGGCTGCCGGCCTCGCTCCGGCCGATGTCGACCTCATGCTCTTCGTCACCGTCACCGGCGTCGCGACGCCCTCCATCGAGGCCCGCCTGGCCAACCGTCTGGGGCTCCGCCCCGACCTCAAGCGCCTGCCGGTCTTCGGCCTCGGCTGCGTGGCCGGGGCTGCCGGCATCGCTCGCGCCGCCGACTACCTCGCCGGCCACCCGGACGAGGTGGCGGTGCTGCTCTCGGTGGAGCTGTGCTCGCTCACCCTCCAGCGGGACGACCTCTCGGTTCCCAACCTCATCGCCTCGGGGCTGTTCGGTGACGGCGCCGCGGCGGCGGTGCTGGCCGGCCGGCGCCGGCGCCTGCCCGGGCCGCAGGTCGTCGCCACCCGCTCCGTGCTCTACCCCGACACCGAGCGGGTGATGGGCTGGGACGTCACCGAAGGCGGCTTCCGCCTCGTGCTCTCGGCCGAGGTCCCCGACGTCGTCCGCGCCCACCTGCGGCAGGACGTCGACGCGTTTCTCGGCGATCACGGCCTCGACCGCACGGACATCGCGTCGTGGGTGGCCCACCCCGGCGGTCCCAAGGTGCTGGTGGCCATGGGCGAGGCCCTGGGGATCGGCGAGGACGTCCTGGCGCCCGCCTGGACGTCCCTGCGCGAGGTCGGCAACCTCTCGTCCACGTCGGTGCTGCTGGTGCTCCAGGACGTGATGCGGCACCATCGGCCGGTGAGGGGAAGCTGGGGGATGATCCTGGCGATGGGGCCGGGGTTCTGCTCCGAGCTCGTGCTGGTGCGCTGGTGATGGAGGGCGAATGGCTGAAGTGATGGCGTTCCTGGGCGCGCCGTACACGCTCCTGGTCGGCCTGGTGCTGTCCGAACGCCTCCTCGAGCTCCTCATCGCCCGCCGCAACCTGCGCTCTGCCCGGGCGCGCGGCGGCTTCGTCGCCGAGTCGCACTCCCTCTTCCCGATCGCCGTGTTCCAGGCGGTGTGGCTCTTCGCGTGCCCGCTCGAGGTGTTCCTGCTCGGCCGCCCGTGGATGCCCTCCCTTGGCGTCCCCATGCTGGCGCTCGTCGGTCTCGCCATGACCCTCCGGTACTGGGCCGTGGCGACCCTCGGCGACCGCTGGAACATCCACACCGTGATCGTGCCGGGAGAGAGCGTCGTCACCGGCGGGCCGTACCGCTTCGTGCGCCACCCCAACTACCTGGCCCTGCTGGTTGAGACCGCGGCGCTGCCCCTCGTGCACTCGGCCTGGCTGACCGCCTGCGCCTCGTGTTTCGTGTTCCCGTTCCTCCTGGCAGGCCGCATCCGCGCCGAGGAGGCGGAGCTCATCCGCCACACCGACTACGGCCGGGCCTTCGCCGGGCGCGGGAGGCTGCTGCCATGACCGACCGGGAGATCCTGGAGGGAATCGCCGCCGTCGCCCGCGAGCACGTGGGCTTCGGAGGCGAGCTGCAGCCGGAGATGCGGCTGGTGGAAAGCCTCGGTCTCGACTCCCTCAAGCTGCTGACCCTGGCGGTGGAGGTGGAGAACCGCTTCCGCATCTGCCTCGACCCCGAGGACGAGGCCGGCATCGAGACGGTCGCCGACCTGGTGGCGACCATCCGGAAGCAGCTCGATGCCTGATCCGGGCACGGTCGTCGGGCTCCTCGACCGGGCCGCCGGTCACCCCGGGATGGGCGTGCGGGTGGTGGACCGACACGAGCGCGACAGCTTCCGGAGCTGGGCGGACGTGCGGGAACGCGCCCTCGAGGTGTGCGGCGGCCTGCAGGCGCTGGGCGTGGAGCGGGGGCAGACCGTGGCCCTTGTCTTCCCCACCGGCTTCGCCTTCCTGGAGGCGTTCTTCGCCACGCTGCTGGCCGGCGCCGTGCCGGTGCCGCTCTACCCGCCGGCGCGTCTCGGCCGGCTCGACGAG
>JALOLB010000027.1 GCA_025456225.1 Thermoanaerobaculaceae bacterium | reverse complement strand
CGGCAAGATGGACCTCGCGGCGGGCAACCACAAGGGCGCCGTCGAGAAGGCCGACAGTTGCCTGAATGCGTCCTTCAACTTCCCGGCGTGCCTGGCCCTGGGCCTGAACGGCGCACGTGCTCTCGGCGACAAGGCCCTGATCGAGAAGTACGAGTCGGCGTACAAGCTGGCCAACCCCACCGACCCGACGATCGCCTACAACGAGGCGGTCGAGCACCTCAACAAGGGCGACGACGCCAAGGCCAAGCCCCTGCTCGAGCAGGCACTCCAGGCCGACCCCAAGTACGGCGACGCGCTCTTCCAGCTCGGCATGGTCTACTTCCGTCTCGGTGAGACCGCAAAGGCCAAGGAGACGCTCCAGAAGTTCCTGGAGGTCGCCCCCACCCACAAGGAGGCGCCCACCGCCACGGAGATGCTGAAGTACATGTAGCAGAGAAGAGGATAGAGGGGAGAGGGGAGAGTCCCCCGCCCACCCAGGATCAGAGGACGGGCGGTCCGCGAGGGCCGCCCGTTCTGCGTCTGGCGGCCTCTCAACCGTGGCAACGTCGCCCGCAAGGGACGGATGGGTTGCTGGTCCCTGTTCCACTCTCCTGGGTGGGATGTGGCACTCTCCCCTCTCCCCTCTCCCCTCTCCCCTGGGTGGGTGGGGGTCAGCGCGGCCCGTCGAAGGGGGTCTGCTCGCGGACCTCCACGATGCGGTTGGCCTCGTCGACGAGGACGACGCGGGCACGGTGCTCGGGGATGTCCTCCCGGTCGAGCCAGCAGTAGGCGGCGACGATGACGAGGTCGCCCTCCGCCACCAGGTGGGCGGCGGCGCCGTTGACGTTGATCTCGCCGCTGCCGGCGGGTCCCGGGATGCAGTAGGTGGAGAAGCGGGTGCCGGTGGTGACGTTGTAGACGTCCACCTGCTCGAGGACGAGGAGGTCAGCGGCGGCCAGGAGCTCGGTGTCGATGGTGATCGATCCCTCGTAGTGGAGGTCGCGGCCGGTCACCCGCGCCCGGTGGATCTTGGCTCGCAGGAACGGGCGCCGCATCAGGACACCTCCAGCAGCAGGTTGTCGATCAGCCGGGTGGCCCCGACGTGCACCGCGACGGCGAGCAGCGCCCGCCGCGTGACGGTGCCGAGAGGCTGGAGGGTGTCGGGATCCACGGCGGCGGCGTACTGGAGCCGCGCGAGGGGCTCCTCGGCGACCGTGGCGGCGATGCGGCGCTCGACGGCGCGGCCGTCGATGAGGCCACCGCGGATCGCCTCCTCGCCGGCGTGGAGCGCACGCTGGAGCACGGTTGCCGCCTGCCGCTCCTGGGAGGTGAGGTAGGCGTTGCGCGAGGACATCGCCAGGCCGTCCGCCTCTCGCACCGTGGGCACCACCTCGACGCGCACCGGCAGGTTGAGGTCCTCGACGAGGCGCCGGATGATCGCCGACTGCTGCCAGTCCTTGGCCCCGAAGACGGCCACCTCGGGCTGGGCGATGGCCAGGAGCTTGGTGACGACCAGGGCCACGCCCTGGAAGTGCCCCGGGCGGAAAGCGCCGCACATGCCACCCGCCAGCTCAGGCAGGTCCACGGTCGTGACCCCGGGGCGGGGGTACATTTCCTTGGTCGAGGGGTTGAACAGCAGGGCGACGCCACGAGTGGCGAGCAGCTCCCGGTCGCGTTCGAGGTCGCGGGGGTAGCGCTCGAAATCCTCACCGGGGCCAAACTGCGTGGGATTGACGAAGATCGACACCCAGACCTCATCGGCGAGCTCTCCGGCACGGTCGACGAGCCGGAGGTGCCCGTCGTGGAGCGCCCCCATGGTCGGCACGAGCGCCACGGTCTGGGCCCGCTGCCACAGCTCCCGGCGGCGGGAGCGCACGCCTGCGATGGTGGTGACGTTGAGCATCTCAGTCCTCCCCGGGCGCCAGCGCCTCGGCCAGGCCGGGCGGCGAAGGGTAGCACTCGTCGGGAGCAGGGTAGCGGCCCTCGCGCACGTCCGCGGCGAAGCGACCGAGCGCCTCGGTGGCGACGGCGCCGACCTCGGCGTACCGCCGCACGAAGCGCGGCTGGGGTCCAGTCGCGTAGCCCAGGAGGTCGGCGTACACGAGAACCTGCCCGTCGCACCCGGGACCGGCGCCGATGCCGATGGTCGGGATGGCGAGCGCCCGGGTGATCGCGGCGCCGACCGGCGCAGGCACGGCCTCGAGCACCAGGAGAAACGCTCCGGCTCGCTCCAGCTCCTGGGCCTGGCAGAGGAGCGCGCGGGCGGCCGGCACCTCCTTGCCCTGCACCCGGTACCCGCCGAGCTGGTGGAGCGACTGGGGCGTGAGGCCCAGGTGGCCGACGACTGGGATGCCGGCCGCGACGATGGCCGCGGTCTCGGCGGCGCGCGGGCCCTCGAGCTTGACGGCTGCCCCGCCGGCGGCCACGAGCCGGCAGGCCGAGCACACCGCCTGCTCGACGGACGCCTGGTAGGAGCCGAACGGCATGTCGGCCACCACCAGGGCGCGACGTGGTGCGGCCGTCACGGCCTGCACGTGGTGGGCCATCTCGTCGAGCGTCGTGGTGAGAGTGTTCGACCGGCCCAGCGACGCCATGGCCAGGGAGTCGCCCACCAGGATGAGGTCGACGCCGGCGGCATCGGCCCAGCGCGCCGACGGCGCGTCGGCAGCGGTGACCATGACCAGGCGGCGCCTGCCCTTGCTCGTCATGAGCTCGGGTACGGTAACTGGAGTCTCCATCGGTCCCTCCCGGGCCGACGGATCGGGGGCGCCTGGTCGCCGTCAACGTGGATCGGCGCCGGCGTGCGTGCGGGTCCGCCCCTTGCGGCCCGTCTCGGTCCGCACCTGGGCTCGCGCCCAGGTCACCCAGATCCGAGCGGTACGTACACGTGCGTCCCCTGGCGGATGCGGACGATCTGCTCCACCAGGTTGTCGAAGTCCTCGGTGTGGTTCACGAAGTCGATGTCGTCCGTGTTGACGACCAACAGCGGACTCTCGTTGTAGCGGAAGAAGAAGGCGTTGTAGGCCTCCTTCAGGCGCTTCAGGTAGTCGGGGTCCATGCCGCGCTCGAACTCGCGGCCGCGCATCTTGATGCGCTTCAGGCAGGTCTCCACGGCGCCCTCGAGGTAGATGACGAGGTCCGGCTTGGGCAGGCGGCCGACCAGCAGCGAGTACAGACGGTCGTACAGGCGCAGCTCCTCGTCGGCGAGGTTGAGCTGCGCGAATATGCGGTCCTTGGGCATGCAGTAGTCGGCCACCACGAAGCGCGTGAAGAGCTCCGGCTGCATGATGTCGACGTGCTGCTGGTACCGCGACAGCAGGAAGAAGATTTGCACCTGGAAGGCGGCGCCGCCGCGACCACGGTAAAAGGCGTCCAGGAACGGGTTCTGCACGTCCTCGAGGATCTTGACGCCCTCGAAACGCCTCGCCAGGCGCTCCACGAGGGAGGTCTTGCCCACCCCGATCGGGCCTTCCACCGCAATGTGACGCGCCCAGAGCCTGGTCTCAGCCATGCCGGCGCACATCATAGCAAGGGAGCGTCCCGCGGCGCAGGCGGCGCAGCATCTCGAGGCGCGGGATGCCGTCCTCGACGTACCGAAGGCTCGCCCCGAACCCCCGCTTCCGGTACATCCGCAGCGCCACAGTCTGACCCTGGTCCACGTTGAGGGCGAGCCAGCGGGCGCCGGCCTGCCCTGCCAGCCGGATGGCGTCGTCCAGGAGCGCCCATCCGAGGCCTCGCTGCCGCCAGGCGGGGTGGACGGCGATCGAGGCCAGTGAGGCGACTGACGGTGCTGGCAGCAGCACCGTGGCGCCGATGATCACCTGCCTGGTGCGGATGACCCGTGGCTGCCAGCCGGGCTCGTGGAGGACCTCCCACCACGCCCGCGCCGGCCACGCGCGCTCCCCGAAGCACAGGCGGTCCAGCCCCACCAGCTCCGCCAGGTCGGAGGGAAGCGGGTCGCTCACCGGCACCCGGCCAGTCGGGCCGACAGGTGTCATAAAAACTTCACAGGTCGATTGTACGTCCGGGCCGGCCTGACGCCTTCACCCTGTCAGAGAATCCTGCCAGTCCCGGTCTGCTGCCAGCTCGAAGCATGACAGCACAACATCTTTATTCATAGTTAGTTGCTCAAGCTCTCGCGAGTCTGGCACTGCTCTCGCTCTGGCACGTGGGCGGAGGTGATGCATGGGACACAGCCCCTAGCGACCCAAGGCCCTGAAGCAAGCCGGCGGCCCCGAGAAGAGCAGGACGCCGCCACCACACGCCGCCACCCCGAACGTCAACCAACATCACGAACCACATGGAGGAGAAGGAGATGAGAATGACCACCCGCATCCTGATGACCCTGGCCCTGGCCGCCGTCCTGGCCGGCGAGGCCCTGGCCGCCGGCACCGCCGCCGGTCAGATCAACGTCAACACGGCGACCGCCCAGGAGCTGCAGCTCCTGCCGCGCGTGGGCCCGTCCCTCGCGCAGCGCATCGTCGAGTTCCGGACCTCCAACGGCCCGTTCAAGGCCGCCGAGGAGCTCACCCGCGTCAAGGGTATCGGCGAGAAGAGCTTCGCGCTGCTGCAGCCGTACGTGACCGTACAGGGTGACACGACCCTGAAGGAGAAAGTGAAGGTGCCGCGACCCAAGAAGACCACTGCAGAAAAGAGCTGATCAAACCCGCACAACCCAACACAATTCGAGAAAAGCAATGGCGTGGACGGGAAGGGGGGCGGTCGTGGGCCGCCCCCCGGCCTTTGGAGGGAGTCATGCATTCGTCGCGTGGTTTCTCGGCTCTGGAGCTTCTGACGGTCGTGGCGATCCTCGGTCTGCTGGCGGCGATCACCCTGCCGGACCTGTTCGCGGTCCGCCGCCAGGTGGACCTGCCGCGGCTGGCGCGGCAGGTCGCCGGCGACGCCCGCATCTGTCGCCAGGAGGCCCTGGTGTCGCTGCGCAACATCGGGCTGGTGTTCTACGAGGTCAAGGGGAAGTGGGCCTACCGCATGGTCGAGGATGGCAACCACAACGGCATCCTGCGCCAGGACTTCCTGTCCGGGCGGGACCGGGCGATCGGCCCCAACGTCTGGGTGGAGTTCCTGAGTGCCGGGACGCGGGTCGGCGTGCCGCCCGACTGGCAGGTGCCCGATCCGGGAGGCAGCGGCAGCCTGGGCGGCGACGGCTACCGGCTGGGCCGCAGCAATATCATCAGCTTCTCGCGCTTCGGGCACGCCTCGCCCTGCTCGGTCTACTTCAACGACGGCCGCGAGCGCATGCTGGCCGTGCGCATCAGCGGCGAGACCGGACGCATCCGGGCCCTGGAGTGGCGACGGGGCTGGCGCGCCTGGCGGGAGATCGTCCTGTGAACGCCGCCGGGAGTGACGAGCTCACGGTCGCCCTGGTCTTTCGGCTGGCGGTCGGACCGCCGGAGGCGCTGGAGGAAGGGGGGCCGACCCACCCCGGGCGTTCCCTCAGGCTCGGCTGGGCGATCGTGGCCGGGGGCAGCCCGATCCTCACCCTCGACTGCCGCGTCCCACCGGCCGTGGACGGCGGCGAGAGGTGAGAGGGTGTGAACCAATGGTGCAACGACCTTCGAGGCACCGATCGTGACCACTGGCCCCGTGGACGTGGATGGACGTGCTGTGAGCCTGATGTTCACCGCAAGGCCGTCACCGAAATACCTCATGCAACTACTGCTTGCCTCACAGCGTCGCGACGCACGAAACCGGGTCCACGACCACGACCAGGTCCACCTCTACGTTGAAGCCTTCACGGCGGGCGGGAGTGGGAACCTCCCCCGGGGAAGCAGCAGCGCGTCGCTTTCCCTGGTGCCGCCCGGCAGCCGGACTCCCCCGGCCACGACGCAGCGCTCGATCTCGCAGCCGTCACCCAGGATCGCTCCCGCCGTGACCACGCTGTCGCGCAGCAGGCAGCCCGCGCCGGCCGCGCAGCCCCTGCCGACGGTGCTCCGGATCAGCTCGACGCCGGGTCCCACTGTGGCGTCGGGATGTCGCCATCCGCTGGCAGGCGTGCTCGAGACCACCAGGTGGCGGTAGGCCTCCGGGTCACCTGCCTCGCGCCACCACCCCGACAGCACGGCACCGCGGAGGCGACCGCTCTCTCGCAGGCGCCGCCACACCGGCGCCATCTCCCCGGGAGGCGGAGGCAGTGTCGCCACGACACCTGCGCCCAGGACCTGGAAGCCCGTGAACAGGAAGGGCTCCCCCTCTCCGGAGGCGCCGGCCGGCAGGATGGAGGTCACGCGTCCGTCCGCGGCGAGCCGCACGGCGCTCCAGGCGGCCGGGTCGGGGTGGGGGACGAGCCCCAGGACGATGGTATCCGGGTCCGCGGCGGCCCGGAGCGGCGACAGGTCGAGCCGGGAGAAGGTGTCGGCGTTGCCCACGAGGAGCGGGCCGGGCCGGAACCACCGCCGCGCCGCGGCCAGGCCACCGGCTCCGCCCAGCAGGTCCGGCTCCCAGGAGAACCGGACGCGGCGCCCGGGCAGCGCCTGGCGCACCGCCGCGGCGATCTGGCGCGGGTGGCGGTGGAGGTTGACCACGAGTGGCTCACACCACGCCGCGAGCTGGCGGAGGGCGGTCGCGAGCAGGGGCTCGCCCAGGACGTCGAGGACCGGCTTGGCGACCACGGACGAGAGCGGCTCCATGCGCCGGCCGTGTCCGGCCGCGAGGAGCATGCCGTTCACCGGCTCACTCCAGGCCCGGGAAGACCATGTCGCGGGGCGCCCCCGGGTGGCTCTGTCGCCAGCGCTGCCAGAGCTCCTGATAGGAGGCCGGGATGGCGGTGGCGGGATCCAGGCCGAGGGTGGCGGCGGCGGCGTGGAGCGCGTCACCCGGTCCCTCGAGCTCCACGAAGCATCCGATCGGGGTTTCGTCGAGGGCGATGGTCACGGCATCCACCTGCCACGTCTCACGCCACTTCTGGTAGCGTCGCTGGGGCGTCCACCCGAGCTCGGCCAGGATCCCCAGCATGCGCGCCCCGTCCTCCACGCGCGTCTCCAGCTCGAGCCGGCTCTTGACGTGGCGGTCGTAGGTGGCCGGCCCCTTGAACGTCAGCAGCACCTCGTCGCCCCAGCGGCGCAGCCGTAGCAGCCGGCCGCTCCCCAGCAGGGCCAGGGTGGGGGTGTCGAGCACTGCGTTGTCCTCGAGGCGGCGGGCGACCTGGAGGCAGGCGCCGCTGGACCTCGCGCGGCTGCGGATCGCGTCCAGGTCGGCCACCGGGATCTTGAGCTCCTCCTCGATCGGCCCAGGCGTCGGCATGCGGCTAGTATAGGGGCATGCGACCCGTCGTCTTCGGCACCGCCGGCCACATCGACCATGGCAAGACCTCGCTCGTCAGGGCGCTGACGGGCGTGGATTGCGACCGACTGCCCGAGGAGAAGCGGCGCGGCATCACCCTGGTGCTGGGGTTCGCGCCGATGGTCGACCCGGCCGGTGAGGTGGAGGTCAGCTTCATCGACGTGCCGGGGCACGAGCGGCTGGTCCACACGATGATCGCCGGCGCCGGGGGCATCGACCGGGCGCTCCTGGTGGTGGCGGCGGACGAGGGCATGATGCCCCAGACGCGGGAGCACCTCGAGGTGCTGGGGCTCCTGGCCGTGCCCGGCGGGGTGGTCGCCCTCAACAAGGCCGACCTCCTGGACGACGACCTCCTGGAGCTGCAGCGGGAGGAGATCGCCGAGGCGCTGGCCGGAACCGTCCTTGCCGGCGCGCCGATCGTGCCGTGCTCGGCCGCGACCGGGGCGGGGATCCCGGAGCTCAGGGAAGCGCTGCTGGCGTGCGCCCGGGGCGTGGTCCGGGAGCGCTCGCCGCACCGGCCGTTCCGCCTCGCTGTCGACCGCACCTTCACGGTGGCGGGCACGGGGACCGTGGTGACCGGCACCGCCCGGTGGGGCGCGGTGGCGGTGGGCGACGAGGTGCGGCTGCTGCCAAGCGGCACGGTCGCCCGCGTGCGCACGGTGCAGGTGCACGGGCGCCTTCGGGAGGTGGCCCAGGTCGGCGAACGGGTCGCCCTGGGCCTGGCGGGCCTCACGCTTGCCGAGGCACCCCGTGGCGAGCAGGTCCTTGGCGGAGGCGACTGGAGGTCCAGCCGGCGCCTGGCGGTGCAGATCGAGCTGCTGCCGGGAGCCGTGCCCCTGGAGGAGGGAAGCGTGGTGTCGCTGCACCTGCTGGCGGCGCGGGTGCTGGCCAGGGTCGAGCGCATCGACCCCCGCCCGCTCCCGGGTGGTGGCACCGGGCGGGCGGTGCTGCGGCTCGCGCGGCCGGTCTTCGCCGCCCCCGGCGACCGGGTGGTGCTGCGCCGGCCCTCGCCGGCCGCCACGGTCGGTGGGGGTCTCGTCCTCGACCCGCAGCCCCCGCGCCTGCGCCGCCGGGAGGCGGCCGTCCTCGCCGAGCTGCCGCGCCCATGGGCCGACGTACCCGCGGCACTCGAGCGGTGGATCCGGGAGGCGGGCGTGGCGGGGGTCACGCCCGGCCAGGTGGCCAGCCGCCTGGGCGTCGTGCCCGCCGGCGTCGAGGCGCCGCTGGGACAGCTCCTGGTGGCGGGTGCTGTCATCGCCAGCCGCAGCACTCCGCCGCTGCTGGTGCACCGGATCATCCTGGAAGCGCTCGCCCAGCAGGCCCGCCAGGTGGTCTCCGAGGCTGGCCCGGCCGGCGTGCCGGTGGCGGAGCTGCTCTCGCGGCTGGCACCTGGGGCGCCCGAGACCCTGCGTGCTCTCGTCCTCGAGACGTTGCGGCGTGCCGGGGTGCTGCGCGAGACCAGCGGACGTGCCTTCGGTGCCGACGCGACGCCCCTCGAGGACGGGCTGGCAGCCCGCATCGAGGAGGTGTACCGGGAGAGCGGGGTCGAGGCGCCCTCCCCGGGGGAGGTGGCGGTGCTGCTGGGGGCGAAGGAGAAGGTCGTCGAGGGGCTGGTGCGGTTCCTCGTCGACCAGAAGCGGCTGGCCCGGGTGGGGGGCAAGTGGATCCTGCACCGCCGCCACCTCGACGCGATCGCGGCCTCGCTCCTGGAGTGGGACGCCGAGGTCTTCGACGTCGGTCAGTTCAAGGATCGCTTCGCGCTCACCCGCAAGCTGGCCATCCCGATCCTGGAGTGGCTGGACAGCGAGCGCGTCACGCGCCGGGAGGGGGACCGCCGGCGGATTGTGCGCCGGCGCGCGGGTACACCGTCTCGCGACTGACCCGCAGGCCGTCGCCGGAGAGGTCATCGGCGACGATCTCGATGCCGGCGTTCACCTCGGCCCAGGCCACGATCGGCCCCTCCACACTCTGCGCCGGCTGAAACACCCAGCCCGACAAGGACGCCAGCAGCCACCCCCGCAGCCCCTGCGGGCAGCTCAGGAAGACGACCTTCTCGACGCGGCCGCTGGCACCCACCTGGACGAGGAAGCGCACGTTCTCGCGCCAGGTGCGCCCGTCGATCCGCACCTTGAAGCGCTTGGCGGCCGGGAGCTGGTCCAGCTTCTCCACCGGCACCGCCGGCAGCTCGAGGTCGCGCTTCTCGGGCACCGGGGCTGCCAGAACGTCGGCGTCCGGCGGCGCGGCGGGATCGGGCAGCGTCACGTTCACGGTGATCACCCGACCCTCGTCGATACGACCCTTGAGGTCGACGAAGGCCGGCAACCAGGTCGCCACCGGACCGCCGAAGGACCGGCCCGGCGTGAAGGTGGTCTCGGCGAAGGCAGCCTGCAGGTCCGCGCCCAGCCCGCCCCAGGGCGGTCGCACGAGCACCACCCGCTTGCATGCACCGGTCGTGTCGACGTACGCGGCGACCTGGGCCGCGAAGGTCCCGGCGTGCTTCTCGCGCAGCGGCATGCTCTTGGCCGCGGGCGGCGTCGACACGGGCGTGGCGAAGGGATTCTGGGGAGCGATGGTCGGCAGCTCCACCGGTACGGGCACGGCGATGTCAAGGGGTGTCTCCCACGGCTTCTGGGCCGACACCGTCGAGCCGAGCAGCAGGAGCGAGAGGGCAATGCGGACTTGCATGGTCGTATCTTACCCCTTGGCCGTGGCCCACGAGCGGCCGGCGCCGACGTCGACACGCAGTGGCACGCGCAGCTCGGCCACCCCTTCCATTGCCTCCCGCATGAGCTCGCCGGTGGCCCCGGCGTCGGCCTCGGGCGCCTCGACGATGAGCTCGTCGTGCACCTGCAGCACGAGCCTGGCTGGGGCACCCCGGAGACGCTCGTGGAGGCGGATCATCGCCAGCTTGATGAGGTCGGCGGCGGTGCCCTGGACCGGCGCGTTGATCGCCTGGCGCTCGGCGTTGCCGCGGAGCTGGGCGTTGGCGGCCTGGAGCCCCTCGATGCGGCGGATGCGCCCGAACAGGGTGGACACCCGGCCGGTGGCCCTGGCCTGCACCTTGATCCCCTCCAGGTACTCCCGCACCCGCGGCAGGCGGGCGAAGTACGTGTCGATGAAGCGCTGGGCCTCGCCGGTCGAAACCCCGAGGTCGCGGGCCAGGGAGTAGGCGCCCATGCCGTAGATGAGGCCGAAGTTGATGGTCTTGGCGGCGCGCCGCTGGTCGGGGCCGACGAGCTCCGCTGCCACCCCGAAGACGAGCGCGGCGGTGGCCGCGTGGATGTCCTCACCGGCCGCGAAGGCAGCGAGGAGGGTCGGCTCGTCGGCCAGGTGCGCCAGCACCCGCAGCTCGATCTGTGAGTAGTCGGCGGCCACCAGCAGGTGCCCGGGCGCGGCCACGAACGCGTCGCGCACCGCACGGCCGAGCTCCGAGCGCACCGGGATGTTCTGGAGGTTCGGGTCGGACGAGGACAGCCGACCGGTGGCGGCCACGGCCTGGTTGAAGCGCGTGTGGATGCGGCCGTCGGCGGCCACCTGCCGGGGGAGGGCGTCCACGTAGGTGGACTTGAGCTTGGCCTGCTCGCGGAACTCCAGGATGAGGGCGGGGAGGCGGAAGCCGCGCCCGGCCAGCTCCTGGAGGACGTCCGCGTCGGTGGAGGGCGCCCTGGTCTTGGCGGTGCGGCGCACCACCGGCAGCCCGCGGCGGGCGAACAGCACCTCGGCGAGCTGCTGCGACGAGTTGATGTTGAAGGGACCGCCCGCCTCGGTGTGAATGTCTCGCTCGAGCCCGGCGAGAGAGGTTTCCAGGCGCCCGGAGAGGTCGGCCAGCACCGACGGCTCCAACCGGATCCCCGTGCGCTCCATCGCCTCGAGCACCGGCACGAGGGGCATCTCGATACCCGTGAAGACCGGGACGAGGCCCTCGCGGTGCAGCGAGGCGTCCAGCACCGGACGGAGCTCCCGCACCACCCGGGCCGTCTCCGCCGCGCTCGCGTCGGCCGGTGGAACGACCTGGTGTCGCCGCGCCAGCGCCCCGAGCTCCACGTCCTCCCCGGGAGCCAGCAGGTACCCCGCCAGCATGGTGTCCCGGGGCACCCCGCTGGCCTCAACCCCGGCGTCGCGCAGACGTCCGAGTAGCGCCTTGGCGTCGTGACACCAGAGCTCCTCCAGGTGTGAGACCAGGGCGCGCGCCACCTCGGGAGCGTCCCCGCGCCACACCATCACCTCGTCGGGCCCCGCGAGCGCCAGCTCCTCACCGCTCCACGCCGCGGTGGTGACCTGGCTCGTGGCCAGGGCCGTCAGCGCCTCCTCCCGACCCACCTCCCGGGGCGCGGCGGTCGGCGCGACCGGGGGGGCCGGTCCTTCCAGCTCGGCCAGCAGCGACGTGAAGCCGAGGCGCCGGTACAGCTCCGCCAGGGCCTCCCGGTCGGGTGGCCGGATCAGCAGCTCGCCGAGGTCCGGCGCCACCTCGATGTCGGTGCGAACCGCAACAAGCTGGCGCGAGAGCTCGACCTCGGCCCGGTGCGTCTCCAGGAGTGTCGCCAGTCGGGGTGGCGTGACGGCGTCGAGGTGCGCGAGCACCGCCTCGAGGGTGCCCCACTGCCGGATCAGGGCGAGGGCGCCCTTCTCCCCGATCCCCGGGCACCCCGGCACGTTGTCGGAGCTGTCGCCCATGATCGCCAGCACCTCCGGAACCTGCGCCGGTGGCACCCCGAAGACCTCCCGCACGCCAGACTCGTCGAGGAGCTTCTCGTGGCGGGTGTGCCACATGCGCACGGACGGGTCCTGGACGAGCTGCATGAGGTCCTTGTCGGAGGAGGCGACGACGACCTCGAACCCCTCGGCGGCGGCGCGCCGTGCCAGGGTCGCGATGACGTCGTCGGCCTCCACGTCGGCCTCGCTGATCACCACGAGGCCGAGGTCCCGGAGGGCCTCCTGGACGAGCGGCACCTGCAGGCGGAGGTCGTCCGGCATGGGCGCGCGCTGGGCCTTGTAGCGGGGGTCCATGCGGGTGCGGAAGGTCTCACGCCCGGCGTCGAACGCCACCGCGACGTGGGTCGGCTGCAGGTCCCCAAGGAGCTTGTGCTGCATGCGCAGGAACGCGTAGGCGGCGCCCGTGGGGGTGCCGTCGGGGGCCGAGAGGGGAGCGCGGATGGCGAAGAACGCCCGGTACAGGTTGGAGTGCCCGTCCACCAGCAGAAGCCGTTGCATGGCCGCACGATAGCACGGACCCCCGCCCGCCCGGTGGTCGGCGATCGGTGATCGGTGGTCGGAGGACAGAACCCTCCCTTGCCTCTGATCACCGACCACTGACCACCGATCACCACGAGGGGGAGTAGGCTGTCCGGGTGGTGACCAACGCGGCCCTTGCCGAGGCGCTGTTCCAACTGGCCGAGAGCCAGCCGCCCGGCGAGGGGCGTCTGCCGCTGCTCCGGGCCGGCTACGCGGTCTTCGACCACCCCCGCGAGCTGGGCGGCGGGCGGCGGTTGCCGGAGGCCATCCCCCTGGAGGCCCTGCCGACTGTCTCCATGCTCCGCCAGTGTCACGGCCCCGACGCCCTCGGGGCGGCCGTGCAGCGGCTGGCGGGGCCGCACCGTGCGCGCCAGTCGTCGAGCCGGCAGGGGTTCCTGACCGCCGCCGAGATCGACACGGCGCTCGCCGAGGGGTCTGCGCTGCGGGTCGGGGAGCTGCGCGGCGCCGTGCACTGGCACACCCGCGCCTCCGACGGCGCCGGCACCCTCGACGCCATGGCACGGGCCTGCCTGCGCCGGGGCGCCAGTTGGGCCGTCGTGGCCGACCACTCGCGGGGCCTCGGGTGTGTCAACGGCCTCGACGATGAGGGACTCCGGCTGCAGCGCGCGGCCGTTGACGCCTGGAACCACCGGCACGGTGACGAGCTGCGGTTGCTCCAGGGGCTCGAGGTGGAGGTACTGGAGGACGGCTCGCTGGACCTGCCGCGGTCGCGCCGACAGGGGCTCATCCTGGTGGCGGCCGTGCACACCGGCCTGGCCGACCGCCGCGACCAGACCGGTCGCCTGCTGCGCGCCCTGGACGAGCCCGGCGTGTGCGCCCTCGCCCATCCGCGCTGCCGCCTCTTCGCCCGCCGGAGCGGGTTGCGCGTCAACTGGGAGCTGATCTTCCGGCACGCTGCCGAGACGGGCGTCGCGCTCGAGATCAACGGCTTCCCGCGACGCCAGGACCTGGACGCGGGCCTCGCGGCGATGGCCGCCCAGGCCGGCTGTTGCTTCGTCCTCGCATCGGACGCCCACCACCCCAGACACCTCGAGTTCGACCGCAACGCCACCGCCCTGGCTCTCCGCGCCGGCCTGCGGCGACCGAGCATTCTCAACTTCAACCTTCTCGACGGGCTGCGCTCCTGGCTGGACGAGCGCGGGCTGGTCGCTGCACTCGGAGGGTGACCCCAACCCTCGCTCTTGCTTCCAGATACCCGCGCGCAATCTGATAAGATCTGGGTTGATGAGTGGGATCACCCCGGAGGCGCGACCGTGAGAGTCCTGATTGTCGGCAGTGGCGCCCGCGAGCATGCCCTGGCATGGAAGCTGTCCCGCGCCGAGGGGGTTGAGGAGCTGTACGCGGCGCCCGGAAACCCCGGCATGGCGGCGCTCGCCCACTGTGTCCCGATTGCCGCCGACGCCACCGTGGAGCTGGCCGAGTTCGCCGCCTCCCTGCACATGGACTTCACCGTGGTCGGGCCGGAGCTTCCGCTCTGCCTCGGCATCGCCGACGAGTTCGCGAGGCGCGGCCTGGCTCTGCTCGGTCCGACCCGGGCGGCGGCGGAAATCGAGGGCAGCAAGGTCTTCGCCAAGGACCTGTGCCTGCGGCACGGCATTCCCACGGCCCAGGCCATCGTCGCCCGCAACCTGGACGAGGCGGTCGCCGGCGCCAGGCGGTTCGGCCTGCCGGTGGTGCTCAAGGCGGACGGGCTGGCGGCCGGCAAGGGCGTGGCGGTGTGCCGCAGCCGGGACCAGCTCGACGAGGCCCTGGTCCGGTTCTTCGAGGAACGGGCCTTCGGGACCGCCGGCGAGCGGGTCCTGGTCGAGGAGTGCCTCGAGGGCAGCGAGGTGTCGTTCATGGTGCTGACGGACGGCGCCACGATCCTGCCCCTCGCCTCGGCCCGCGACTACAAGCGGCTGGGCGACGGCGACGCCGGCCCCAACACTGGTGGCATGGGTGCAGTGTCGCCGACCTCCCTGCCCCAGGGGCTCGGCACGGCCATCCTGAAGGACATCGTCTACCCGACGGTGAGCGGCCTCGCCCAGGAAGGACGTGTCTTCCAGGGGGTGCTCTACGCGGGCGTCATGCTCACCGCCGATGGTCCGAAGCTCCTCGAGTACAACTGCCGCCTCGGCGACCCCGAGACCCAGGTCGTGATCCCGCGCCTGGACGACGACCTGCTGCCCCTGCTGCAGGCCGCGGCCCGCGGGGACCTCGGCAGCATGCGCGCCGGATGGCGGCACGAGGCCGTGGCGTGCGTGGTCCTGGCGGCGGCCGGCTATCCGGACTCGCCTCGCCGGGGCGACGTCATCACCGGGCTCGGACCGGCACTTGCGCTTGGGGGCACCCTGGTCTTCCAGGCGGGCACCGCCATGGACGAGGGACACCTCGTGACGGCCGGGGGCCGGGTGCTCTCGGTGCTGGGCCGGGGCGTCAGCATCTCCGATGCGGCCGCGACCGCGTACCAGGCGGTCTCGCAGATCCACTTCGCGGGCATGCAGTACAGACGTGACATCGGAAAGGACGTGTCGTGAGCGCAAGCCAGCCTCGGGTCCTCATCCTCATGGGCTCCGCCAACGACTGGGAGCTGCTGCGCGAGACTGCGACCGAGCTGGACCGGCTCGCGGTGAGCTGGGAGGCTCACGTGGCCTCGGCTCACCGCAGCCTGGACCGGACCCTCGCGCTCGTCGAGAAGGCCGAGCGGGAGGGGGTGCAGGTGTTCGTGTGCGGGGCGGGGATGGCCGCCCACCTGGCGGGAGTCGTGGCGGCCCGTACCGTGCGGCCGGTCATCGGCGTGCCGCTGCCCGGCGGGGTCAACGGTGGGCTGGATGCCCTGCTCTCCACGGTGCAGATGCCCGGCGGCGTCCCGGTCGCGACCCTGGCCGTCGGCAAGGCGGGGGCGCGCAATGCGGCGTTCCTGGCGGCCGAGATCCTGGCCCTCGGCGACGAGGGTCTTCGCGCCCGCTTGCTGGACGCCCGCGCAGCCCAGGCCAGGGCCGTCGCCGCCGCGGACGAGGCCCTCGGCCGGGAAGGAAGCAGCGCGTGAGCACGCCCCGACTCGAGGCCGAGGGTCCGCGGCCCCGCTTCCTCCGCGTCGCGTACTCGAACGGGCTGCCCACGCAGGTGTGCGCGGTGGCCGAGGGGCTCGACCCCCAGCCCGGGCGACAGGTCGTCGTGGCGACCCCGGAAGGCGAGCGGGTCGGTACCGTGGCCCGACACGAGCTTCCGGTGTTGGCGAACGGGTGCGTGCGACCGTCGGGGACCGTGGTGCGTGCCGCCAGCGAGAGCGACCTTCGCCATCACCACGACCTGACCCTCATGGAGCAGGACGCCCTGCGCTTCTTCCGCCAGCGCTCGCGAGAGCTCGAGCTGCAGGCCCGACCCGTGAACGTGGTGGCGCCCCTGGATCGGGACCTGGTCGTCATCGCCTTCGCCGCCGAGGAACGCGTCGACTCCCGGGAGCTGCACCGCGACCTCAGCCGCCGCCTGCGCCGGCGGGTCGAGCTGCGGCAGGTCGGCGTGCGCGACCAGGCGCGCGCCGCCGGAGGGTGGGGTCCCTGCGGTCGCCCCATGTGCTGTGCACAGTTCATGACCCGCTTCAACTCGGTCACCATCCGCATGGCCAAGGCGCAGAAGCTGTCGCTGAATCCCACCCGGATCTCCGGGATGTGCGGCCGCCTCATGTGCTGCCTCGCTCACGAGGCCCAGGCCAGCGAGCCACGGCCAGGCCCACCTTCCTAAACCCATCCCACCCGGGCTCCGTACCATGTGTGAGGTTCTGGGCGATGCTATACTTTTCTCTAGCTTGACGGGGTAGCCATGCAAGATTCGGATCGCCACGGGAGCGACGCTCTGACCAGCCGACGACTCATTCGGCCTTCGATTTCCGACGTAGCCGACCGAACGCCGATGCGCTCCGGGGTGCACCGCAAGCAGGCCCCGCCGGAGCAGACCAACGCGGAAAGCTACTACTTCCTCAAGCAGATGCAGAACAAGACGCCGATGGTCGTGATGCTCGACGACGGCAACGAAGTGCACGGCTGGATCGAGTGGTACGACAAGGACTGCATCAAGCTGAACCGCACCGAGGGGCCCAACCTCATGCTCTACAAGCACTCCATCCGCTACATGTTCAAGGAAGAGGAGCTGCGGCAGCGGCGGCGGCGGACCCGGGAGTAGCCCCTCCCAACGACTCCAACAGGGAAGGCAGGATCTCGCCCGGCGTGAGCAGGCGGCGCTGGCCGAACTGGTCAGGTGGGAGCGTGGCCAGCAGGTGCATGGCCCGCCGCACGATGTAGGCGAAGTTGTCCCGCACCCGCATCGCCCCCTTGTCCCGGTGCATGGCGTTGAGAACCTCGAGCTGGTCGTAGAGCGCCCGCTCGGGGTCGATGGACAGCAGGAAGTCCTTGATCGGCCTGGGCTGCTGGCGGGATGGCACGTCGAGGCCGGCCTGCCGGGCGAGGGCATCGAGCTCGCGCTGGATCGGGTCCACCTCGGTCGATCCCTCGGCCGGCACGTGCAGCACGATGGGCCGCCGCTCCTGGTTGGAGCGGTGCACCTCCGGCGAGGTGACGATCCACCCCAGGTTGTGAAGGGAGAGCCTGGCCGACACGTGGCGCTGCAGGGACCGCACGAACGGCGCCACGGCGCCGTCGAAGGTCTCGTGGACCCCGTCGAAGAGGTTGAGCACGAAGTGCACGCAGAACGATGCCACGTTGGCGGCCAGGGCCTGCACCACCTCCGCATCGCCGAAGGCGTGGTAGAGGTCGAGCAGGAAGGCGTCGAGGTTGGGGATCTCCTCGTCGTAGCTGTCCTCGACCCGGTCGAGCAGGGCGTTGATGGTGCCGAGCTGCCGGTGGATGCCAGCGCGCTCCGCCAGGGGACCCCGGGCCGCGAACAGCAGGCGTAGCTTGCGGAAGAGCAGCGCCTTGACGATCTCCGCGGCGGCCATGGTGGCGGCCGGGTGGTGGGGTGTGAACACCAGGATGCCGGAGTTGGAGTGGGGCAGGAAGTCCAGCACCTGGGCGTCGAGGCCGGCGCGCAGGTCCACCACAGCGAACGTCGCCTGGAGCCCGTTGATGGCGGCAATGAGCTGATCCCGCCGGACCTCCGAGAAGTTGATGAAGTCCTCCATGGCGTGCTGGGGAGCGGCCACGAAGGCGAAGTTCCGGAAGAGCCCCTTCGGGTCGAGGCGGGGGGGGAGCGTCGTGAGGCCCCGGTCGAGCGGCGCGCCGCGCCGGCATAAGTGGTAGAGGTCCCGTTCCACCGGGGCGTTGATGGTGTTGCGCACCGAGGAGGTGCCCGTGTCCAGGTCCACCAGCACCGTGGGGCCGACCCGGGAGAGGGCAAGGGCGTAGTTGACCGCGAAGGTGGACTTCCCCACCCCACCCTTGCCCGAGGCCACCGTCACAACGCGTCGCAACGCCATTAGAATGCCAAGTGTAGCAGCGCCCTCACCCTGTTGCACAGGTTGGCCAGCGCGGTGTCCCCACCCCCGGCCCCGGAGACGACGAGGTCCGCCTGCCCGCGGGAGGGCTCCACGTGCTGCTCGTGCATCGGCCGCACCGTGCCGAGGTACTGGTCCGTCACCTGGCTCCAGCTCCGCCCCCGGGCCGTGCAGTCCTTCTCCAGACGCCGGACGAGGCGGAGGTCGGCAGGCGTGTCGACGAACACCTTGAGGTCGAGCCGGTCCCGGATGGCCGCCACGGCCAGCACGTGCAGCCCCTCGACGACGACCACCGGCGCCGGCTCGACATGCCGCGTCGTCCGGGCGCGGGAGTGGGAGTGGCGCTCGAAGAGCGGCGCGGCGACGGCGCGACCCGCCTGCAGCGAGGCGAGGTGGGCCGCCAGCAGCGCGCAGTCGAAGGCGTCCGGGTGGTCGAAGTTGTGGTGGAGCGGGGCGTGACGCACCGCCTCGGGCAGCGGGAGCAGGTAGTCGTCCTGTCGCAGCAGCGCCACCTCGAGAGGCCCGAGGGCCTGCACCAGCGCCTCGGCCAGCCAGCTCTTGCCGGCCCGGGTTCCGCCCGCGATCCCCACGAGAACTGCCACCATGTCGTCCAGGTCATCATACGGGTTTCCGGGATCGACAGCCCTCCAGTACAGTGGTGGGCGGTGTCACGCTACCGCGCCCTTGTCTGGCTGCTCGCCGCCACCACCGTCTGGGGGGCCACCTTCCCGGTCGTCAAGGCGGCGCTCGCCGACTGTGGGCCTCTGACCTTCATGGCGTTGCGGTTCGGCCTGGCCGCGGTGCTGCTCCTGTGGGACCTGCTGCGGCCGGGCACCGGGCTCCCGCGCACCGTCTGGCCGTACTGGTGCGGGGTGAGCCTGATGGTCGGGTACTGGCTCCAAACCTGGGGGCTCGTCACCGCGACGCCAGCCCGCTCGGCGTTCATCACGGCGCTCTCGGTCGTCCTGGTGCCGCTCCTCGAGCCTGTGGTGGGCCTGGCGCGGCTGTCCGGCCGGGTGGTCGGCGGCGGCGCCCTGGCTCTCGCCGGCCTTGGGGTGCTGTTGCGACCGGACAGCCAGGCGGTGGTGGTCGGTGACGTCCTCACCCTGGGGTGTGCCCTGTCGTTCGCGCTCCACACCATGCTCGTGCAGCGGGCGGTGCGCAGCCATCCCGTGCGCCAGGTCAACGCCGCGCAGGTCCTGACCGTGGCGGTCCTCGCGGTGCCCTCGGCCAGCGTCGAGGGCTGGCGCTTCGCGGCCACGCCTCGCCTGGGTGGCGCGCTGGTGGTCACGGCGCTGCTGGCCACCGTCGGCGCCTTCTGGGCGCTGACCGCCGCGCAGCAGGCGCTGTCGGCAGGCGAGACGGCCGTGGTGCTGGCCTGGGAGCCGGTGGCCGCCGCCGTCCTTTCCCTCCTCCTGGGCGAGGATGTGGTAACCATCGGCCTGCTCGTGGGCGGCGTCCTGGTGGTCGCCGGCGTGCTGCTGGCGACGACCCGACCTCACGCGGCCGGCGAGCACCTGACGATCATCGACCGGTGACCAGAGTCGGGCGAGGGAATCGCAGGACCTGGACCCCGCCGTGACGCGAGACGTGGGAACCAGTTGGAGAGACGGTCAGGCCTCTCGTGTGGTTCTTGGCTTGCGCCTCCGGTCCAGGTCCTGGTCCAGGTCAGAAACCCCGCCGTGCATCCTGGGCCGCAGCCGCCCTCAGAAGCTCCTGTCGCCGCCGAGCAGGCCGCCGACCGGGCCGAGGATGGAGCCCTCCTCGCGGCCCCGGGGCGCCGCCTGCAGCATGCGGCCCGCCAGGCGCGAGAACGGCAGGGACTGGAGCCAGATCTTCCCGGGCCCGCGCAGGGTCGCGAGGAAGAGGCCCTCGCCGGCGAACAGCATCGACTTGATCCCGCCCACCTGCTGGACGTCGAAGTCGATGGTGTCCTGGAACGCCACCACACAGCCGGTGTCGACCTGGAGGACCTCGCCGGCGGCCAGCACCCGCTCGACGACGGTGCCGCCCGCGTGCACGAACACCATGCCGTCCCCTTCCATCTTCTGCATGATGAAGCCCTCGCCCCCGAACAGGCCGGTGAGGATCTTGCGCTGGAAGAAGATGCCCAGCGACACGCCCTTCGCGGCACACAAGAAGCTGTCCTTCTGGCAGATGAGCCGGCCGCCCAGGTCGGAGAGCTTCATCGGCAGGATGTTGCCCGGAAACGGCGCCGCGAACGCCACGTGGGCTTTACCCTGGCCGGTGTGGGTGAACACCGTGGTGAACAGGCTCTCGCCGGTGAGCAGGCGCTTGCCGGCCCCGACCAGCTTGTCCATGAACGTGGTGCTGCCCGAGCTGGAACCGTCCCCGAACACCGTGGTCAGTTGCACGGCGACGTCCTTGTACATCATCGCCCCGGCTTCGGCCACGGCACTCTCCCCCGGGTCCAGCTCGATCTCGACGAACTGCATCTCGGCGCCGACGATGCGGTAGTCGATCTCGTCGGCGCGCGCCGCCACCGGTGCGGCGGCCACCGGTGGCGCCACGTACGCGGCCGGTGTCGGGGCAGCGGCGACAGGTGAGGCGGCGGGGGCAGGCGCGGCTCCCACCAGCTCCGGGATGCTCGGGATCGGCAGCCACTCGGACATGCCCTCCCGCCAGGCGTGACCGGCGGGGTTGGTGGCCGCCCAGGACCGGGCCTGGGCGTCGTCCATGGGACCGTACTGCTGATTACCGTAGGCGAAGTACCATTGCGGCATCGATGTTCTCCTTCTGTCCCGGCGGCTGGCCGGGCTCGTCTTCGGATGGGGGTCTCACGCCGGCACCCCCACCAGCAGGTGGAGGCGGCGGATGGTCTGGGGGTCGAGGGCCAGGCGGCCCTGGAGCCTCTGGAGGTAGGCGCGCTCGGCGGCGGTGTCGGCGCGAGTGGCGAGCAGCGAGACCAGGTAGACCTGCTCGGCGAGAGCGGGGGAGTCAACCCCGGTGAGGAGCGCCTCCTCCGGCGGTGGAGTGTCGAGCTCGCCGAGGAAGTACTCCTGCTCCGCGGTGCTCAGGCCCGAGGTCGCAAGCCGGTCCCCAATGGCGCCGCGCTCCTGGGGGTCGATGACCCCGTCGGCCCAGGCCGCGACGACCATCGCCCGCACCAGGAGGATCGCCTCCCGCTCGGCCCGCTCGGTGGGGGACTCCACCGCGGGGAGTGGTGGCGGTGTCGGCCGCTCGCCGGGTAGCGGCGGCATGGGCCTCGCCAGAGGCGGGTTGGGGGGAAGGGGTGAGGGACCTGTGCCCGGGAGGGGTGGTGGCAGCGGCGGTGGCGCAGCCGGCTGTGCGGCCTGGGCCCGCTGCTCGGAGAAGTGCTCCCACGCGGCCACCGCCAGGCCAATGGCGCCCATGCCGATGGTCATGGCTGCCTGGGGAGGCAGCCTGCGGTGCATCGCACCCGACAGCAGCGAACCGAGCAGCCTCTGCGGATCCACCGTTCCTCCTCCACCCGCCAGCACGCCGGCGTGCCTCCTGTCAGGTGCGGGGGTGCCCGACGCCTAGTATAGGGTGCCCCGCGACCCGGCGGCGACACCGTCTCCGGACCGCCCCTCCGCCGCCGGTCGACGGACACTCCCGGGTGCGCTAAGCTTGGCAGCGAGGAGACCTTGGCCATGCATGCATCGGGCAAGCACCAGCGCCGCTTCCCGCGGGTCCCGGCCGAGCACGCGGTGCTCGTGAAGCGGCTCGGGCCCGGCGAGTCGGAGGTCATCACCAAGACCCGCGTGCTGGGCCTGGGTGGCTGCATGTTCGTCAACGACGAGCCGCTCGGCGAGGGGACGCCCATCGAGCTCCTCATGTCGATCCGGGGACAGGTCATCAAGACGACGGCCCGGGTCGTCTACGAGCAGCCGGACCCCGGCGGCGGGGTCGAGGTCGGCGTCGAGTTCCTCTTCATCTCCGACCGCGACCGGGTGACCCTCGAGGGCGTGTTCGCCGGCGTGCGGGCCGACGCCTAACTGAGCTCCTCCTCACGCTCGTGGAACACGACCTGGCGCTGCGCCAGGTCCGCGAGGATCGCCCGGCACAGCCCGTCGTCCTGTCCAAGCACCTCCAGAGGAACGACCCCGGTCTGAGGGATCCTGCCCTGGGCCACCATCCGCACGATGGCAGTGCAGGTGTAGCCGGTGGTGCGCGCCATGGACGCCGTTCCGGTCGTCCGGTCGTAGTGGTCGAGAAGGTCCCAGCACAGGCGCAGGCGCTGCCCGCCCCGGCGACCCTCGGCGGTGACCCGCATGACCGTGAAGTCCTCGTCGGCCGGGCCGAGCTGCCAGAGGGGGAACAGGAGACGGGAGGCAACCGCGAGGGGCGCGATCGAGGCCTCCCCCACCTTCACGGGCTCGGTGCTCAAGAAGCCACTCTCGCGCAGCACCCGGATCTTCTCGATGTGGCCTGGGTAGCGGAGAGTCTTCTCGATCATGTTGGGGATCGAGAGGGTGGTGAGCAGGCTGCGGAGCCCATCGGTGTTGAACGCCTCGAGGGTGCCGATGCCGGGGAACTCGAGCAGCTCCGGGTCCGACAGCGCGGGTCGCGTGACCAGAGCCCGGCCCTCGACGAAGCGCGCCGGGCGCGTGTACTCCTCCAGCACATCGGCCGGGGAGAACGGTGCCTTGTACTCCCACGGCCAGGTGCGGACGACCGGCAACCCACCCACGTAGCAGACGAAACGGTCGACGTCGTCGAGGCGTCGCGTTGCCCACCCCGCCAGGAGATTGCTGCACCCCGGAGCGATGCCGCAGTCCACCAGGGCAACAAGCCCCCGGGCCTTGGCCACCCCGTCCAGCCCGAACGGGTCCTCCGGGAAGAACGAGATGTCCACCACCGGCTTGCCGAGCTCCAGGACCCTGCGTACGGTCTCGAACCCCATGAACCCGGGGACTGCCCCCACCACCAGGTCCCCCCCGGCAACCACGGACGCCAGGACGGTCGGGTCCGCGAGATCGGCGACGCGCGTGGTCACGCGCTCGAGCCCGGCCACGCGCTGCAACCGCCCGGGGTCGCGGTCCACCGCGGTGATCTCGAACCCAGGTTCCGCCGCCAAGTCGGCAACGATCGCGTGCCCCACCAGCCCACAGCCCAGAACGACGATCCTCATCCTGCTCTCCCTCGCGTGTCGTGGCGGCCGTGCCGCCTGTCTTTCAGTGACCCCGGGTGCCCTCGGGGGGGTAATGTCGCATGATCGCGGTGTAGATCGCGGTCTGGGGCGCCACGAGACGGCGCACCTGCCGGCCCGCGGCACGCGCCACCTCGCTCACGCCCTCGTCATCGCAGGGGTCCATGAAGGCCACCGCCAGCTCGTCGGCAGCGAGCCGGAGCGGGATACAGCCGAGCCGGTACGCCTGCTCCCGGGTGAGAACACCGAGAGCTTCCGGGGTCGGCCGCTCCGCCTGGAGGTCCACCGCTTCCACGCCCAGTTGGCGAGCCAGGGTCGAGGCCAGCAGAGCGGCATCCACGAGCTCCAGGCGCAGCAGCACGCTCCCGAGGCGCTCCCCGGAGTCCAACTGCACGTCGAGGGCACGCTGCAGGTTCTCGACGGTGATGACGTCGGCTTCCAGGAGCAGCTCGCCGAGCTTCGTGCTTGGAGTCATGCGTGTCGTACCTGCCCGTGGGTGCTGCGCGTGTGGTGCTGGCCCGACCGTTGCCCAGCGAGTGCTGACGGCACGGCTGGCGGGCTGGAAGTGTAGCACCTGCGATGCCCCTACAATATCGACATGCGGCTTCTTCTGATCCGCCACGCCAAGGCCGAGGACGCGGCCGTCTGGTCGTCGGATGCGGTGCGTCCCCTGGCGCCCGAGGGCCGGCGACAGGCCCAGCACCTGGGTGCACGGCTGGTCGAGCTGGGGTTGGCCTGCGATCAGCTCCTGGCGAGCCCGCTCCTGCGCGCCCGGGAGACCGCCGAGCTGCTCCATGCGACGGGTGCGGGCCCCGAGCCCGAGGAGTGGGACGTCCTGGCCCCGGGGCACGACCTGTCCGAGCTGGTGCCCACCCTCGCCCGCCAGCGCGACACCGGTGTGGCCCGGGTCGGCCTGGTGGGCCACCTGCCGTCGCTCGCCGCCTGGGCCGAGGCGCTGGCCTGGGGCGAGGTGCGGGGCCACCTGGTCCTCAAGCCCGCCGGGGTCATCGGGCTGGAGCTGCCCGACAGCGGCTCGCTGGCGGGCCAATGCACGCTCTTCTGGCTGACCTCGCCGAAGCTGCTGCCCTGACCAGGGCCAGTGATCAGTGGTCGGTGATCAGTGTTCAGTTCCCCAGCCCGCCCCTTCCCCTTCACCTGGGGTGGGCGGGGGTCCGACCACCGAACACTGAACACCGATCACAGGGTGGGCGGTGGTAGGATCCCGGCATGCGACAGATCCTGACTGGACTTGCGATGCTCCTGGTGGCTGCGGCGACGGGGTGGGGTGAGGGACCGCAGCTCGACGCGGCGGCGGCCGGCCGGTTCGCGGACCTCGCCCTGGCGTGTGTCCACCGCGAGTACCCGAACAAGATCTCCCACGTGCTGCAGGGAGACGCCGACGTCAAGGCGCCCCGGGAGCTGACCCCGGCGTTCTCGGGCTGCTTCGACTGGCACTCGGCGGTGCACGGGCACTGGCTGCTGGCGCGGCTGGCGCGCACCTTCCCCGCGGCGCCGTTCGCGGCGCGGGCGCGCGCTGCCCTGGCGCAGTCCCTGACGGCCGACCACATCGCCGCCGAGGTGCGGTACATGGAAGGAGCAGGGCGGTCCGACTTCGAGCGGCCCTACGGTCTGGCCTGGCTGCTGCAGCTCGGGGCCGAGCTGCGGGAGTGGGACGACCCCCAGGCCAGGGAGTGGAGCGCCACGCTGCAGCCCCTGGAGCGCGCCGCGGCGGCTCGCCTGAAGGCGTGGCTGCCCAAGCTCACCTACCCCATCCGGGTCGGCGAGCACAGTCAGACCGCGTTCGGCTTCGGGCTCGCCGCAGACTGGGCAAGGGTTGCGGGCGACCGGGAGCTCGGGGCGCTGCTGGAGGCGCGCAGCCGCGTCTACTACCTGGCCGACCGGGCCTGCCCGCTCGCCTACGAGCCGTCCGGCCAGGACTTCCTGTCCCCGTGCCTCGCGGAGGCTGACCTCATGCGGCGCTTCCTGCCGCCGGTCGCCTTCTCGGCGTGGCTGGGGGGATTCCTGCCCGGGATCCCCCTCGATGGCTCGACCTCCTGGCTGCCGGTGGCGGTCGTGAGTGACCGCTCGGATGGCAAGCTCGCGCACCTGGACGGGCTCAACCTCTCCCGGGCCTGGATGCTCGAGGGGATGGCCGCCGGTCTGCCCCCTGACGACCCGCGCGTGGCCTCCCTGCGGGCGGCAGCGCTTGAGCACCGCACCGCCGGTCTCGCCGCCGTCACCGGCGAGCACTACGAGGGCGGCCACTGGCTCGGCAGCTTCGCCGTCTACCTGGTCACCGCCCGCGGCCTGAAATAGCCTCCCGCCCCCCACCCGGGGGAGAGGGAAGAGGGAAGAGGGAAGAGGGGAGAGCAGGAACCCCGGATATCGAGCGGTTGGGGGGGCGGAACTCTCCCCTCTCCCCTCTATCCTCTCCCCTGTCTTTCTCACTGCCAGCGGAAGAGGCGGAGGGCGAGGACGAACGAGATGCCGCCCCAGGCGAGCATCACCGCGAGCTGGGGCCAGGTGGCGTGGAGCGGCGCGCCCTCGTTCATGACGGCGCGCAGGGCGTCGTTGAGGGCGGTGAGTGGCAGCAGCCGGATGGCCGGCTGCACCGCCTCGGGGAAGCGGGCGTAGGAGAAGAACGACCCCGAGAGCAGCCACATCGGCAGTTGCACGAGGTTCATCCACCCGGAAACGCCCTCGATGGTGCGCGGGCGGGCAGCCACGAGCAGCCCGAGCCCTCCGAAGGTGAAGGCCCCCAGGAGCGACACCACCGTGAGGTCCACGATCGCCCCGCGGACCGCGACACCGAACAGCAGCCAGCCGAACCCGACCACCGCCACCACCTCGCCGGCCAGCAGGACCAGGCGAGACAGCATGAAGGACAGGAGGAAGTGCCGGCGCCGCATCGGCGTCGCGGCGAAGCGCTTGAGGAGCTTGCGGACGCGCGCCTGGACGACGGCGAACCCCAGGCCCCACATGCCGCTGCCCATGAGGTTGAGGCCGACCAGACCCGGGATGAGGAAGTCGATGTAGCGGGAGCCCGGGGCGGTCACATGGCGGTCCTCGACGCGGGCCACGTCCGTTCGCCCCAGCCGCCGCTGCAGCACGTCGTCGACCAGCAGCCTGGCCGCTCGGCTCTCGGGCCTGGTGGGGTCGAACCGGTAGGTGATGGTCGGGGGTGTCCCCTCGCCGATCTCCAGCACCACGTCCACCCTGCCTGTGCGCAGTGCCTGCTCGACCTCGGAGGCCGCATGCTGCTGCA
>JALOLB010000438.1 GCA_025456225.1 Thermoanaerobaculaceae bacterium | reverse complement strand
GAGCACGTCACGTTCTTCTGCTCCGCATGGTTCCGTTGGGCCGCGCCTCGAATAGGCTGCACCTTGACCGAACAGCAGCACCTCTGCCATGACCCCGTGCCACTTACAGCCCGGCTCGATCAGGGACTGAAGTGCATCCTCTACTACGCATGCTGCCGGCTCGAGCGCAGCACCGTCGCGAGCAGGCTCGTGGGGCGACTTCCTTGGGCCAGTCGTCTTCGGCGCTGGCCAACAGCCTGGTGGACCGGTGCCCGGGATCACATTCTCGTGGCCATGGTGAAGGCGCGCGAGTAGTCCGTTAAGGCTCTCTCTTGCCGGTGGTGCCGCCGCGATTACTGTGAACCGCGTGGAACGCTCGCAGCAGGTGGACCAACGGATGCCGCCCCTAGCCTCGGGGGACACCTCAAATCCGGCCATTTGTGGACGGGCCAAAACCGGCCATTTCGGGTCCGGTAGCGTCCGAGACTGGGTGGAGGTTTACCTCGCCGCCTCCTGCTGAGGCAAGTCGGAGTGGAGCTTGGTGCGCCAGCTCCGGGGCCCGCACTTGAGGACGTGGGCGTGGTGGAGGAGGCGGTCGAGGAGTGCGGTGACCGCCGCGGTGTCTCCCAGCAGCTTGCCCCAGTCGTCGACCGGGCGGTTCGAGGTGAGGATCGTGGAGGCGCGCTCGTAGCGGCGCATCACGAGTTCGAGGAGATCCTCGGCCGCTGTGTGGGGCAGCTTGCGCATGCCGAGGTCGTCGACGATGAGGAGGGGCACCGTGGCGAGGTCCGCGAGGTACTCCTTGCGGGTGCCGTCGATGGTGGCGTCGGCGATCTCCTCGATGAGGGCGTGGGCTTCGCGGTAGAGGACGCGGTAGCCCTGCTGGATGGCGGCCCTGCCGATGGCCTGGGCGAGGTGGCTCTTGCCGGTCCCGGGTGGGCCGAGCAAGAGCGCGTCCTCGCGTTGTGCGATGAAGCGGCCGGTAGCGAGTTCGTAGACGAGCGCCCGGTTCATCTTCTTGTTGAAGTCGAAGTCGAAGGTGTCGAGGGAGCGGTCGGGGTCGCGGAAGCGTGCCTTCTTGGTGTGCCGGGCGAAGAGCCGGTCCTGCCGTCGCTGCAGCTCGTCCGAGACGAGGATCGACAGGAAGTCGATCGGCGCGAGCTTCTCGGAGTGGGCGTGTCGCAGTCGGGTTTCGAGGACGTCCGCCATCCCGGAGAGGCGGAGCTTCCTGAGGGCACGGTCGATCTCGAGGGTGTTCATGCTTGGACTCCTGTCTTCTTGTCGATGAGTTCGCGGTAGAGGGTGAGCTGGCGGATGAGCGGGTCCACCTGGCGCAGGGTGAGGGGTACGGCAGGGCGCCGATCGAGGTAGCGGCGGACGAAGCGGTAGTTCGGGAGGTCGAGCTCCAGGGCGGCCTTGGCTGCCTCATCGAGAGCCGCCGCCCCGTGCTTGCGGGCGAGGGAAAGGACACCCAGGATGCGGCGCACTCCGAGGACTCCCTCGCTGCGGTGGATGCGTTCGCAGAGCAGGCCGATGTGAGGCCCCGCCGTGCGTGCCCGATGCAGGAGGGCCTCCGTCGAGCGGGGCGTCCTTGAAGGGCGGTCCTCGTCCTTGATGCGGTGGTGGCCTCGGCGCTGGACGAGGTGCTCCCGCAGGAGCTTCCCGCTCCTCGGGTCGAGCAGGCGCACGTGCAGGCCGTCCCACTGCACGAGCACCTTGCGTCCGATCCAGCCGGGCGGGGCGCCGTAGTAGGCCGCTTCCACCTCCGCACAGCCGTCGAGGTTCACCGTGCGCTCGCCGTAGCGGTAGTAGCGGAAAGGCTCGAGGGGCAGTTCGCCCAGGTAGGGCTTCTCCTCGGCAAACATCGCCCCGACCTGGCGCTTCGTCGTTCCGTGGATCCGGGTGTCGGCCCAGTGCTCCTCCCAGCGGTCGAGGTAGCGCTGTGCCTCCTCGAGGCTCTCGAAGCGCAGCCCCTTGAGGGGAGTCCTCTGGGTGTGACCGATGCCTGATTCGACCTTGCCCTTGCGGTCGGGGTCTCCGATGCGGCAGGGCAGGGCCACGACCCCGTAGTGCGCAAGGACGTCCCGGTAGAGGGGATTGAGCGCCGGGTCGTAGATGTCCGGTGCGAGGACCCCCTCGCGCAGGTTGTCGAGGACGACCACCTTCACCGTGCCGCCCAGCCGGCGGAATGACTGCTCGTGGAGTTCCGCCCACGTCTGCGCGCCCGAGCGCCACACCAGGAGCCGTACCGCCTTGCGCGAGTAGCCGAGCGTCATCACGAAGAGCCGGGTGCGCCGGTACTTGCCGGTCCGCAGCTTCGAGACGAAGCGCTTCACGCTCGCGTAGCGGGCAGTGAAGCCGTGATCGTCGACCAGGTCCTGCCAGATCGCCTTGGCGTTGCGACCCAGACCCAGAGCCCGCACGATCTCCCCGCGAAACGCCTCGCACGCACTCGCGCTCGGCGCCCGCGAAGGCCTCACGTCCACGTCCGCCAGGCCGGCAGCCACACCGCCCGCGGCGGCGTTCACCGGCGAGAAGTCGGTGGACACCCCCTCCGAAATGGCCGGTTTTGACGGCCGACGACCCCGCGGGGCGACCTGGACGCCGGCCGCCCTGAGATACCCGCTCGCCGTCTCCCGACGGACGCCTGTTACCGCCTCAATGCGTCGTAGGGGCCAGCCCAGCCGCCCCAGCGCCACCACCTGCTGCCGCTTCTCGTCGCTCAAGACGTTGCTCATCCCGGCGGTGGACCACGTCCCCACCGCCTCGTCAACGTCTCGGCGCTACCAGCTAATGGCCGGCTTTCAGGCGTCCCTCAATGGCCGGATTTGCGTGTCCCCCGAGGCCCTAGAGTGTTCTATTCGGGGTGCGTGTTGACAGTTCGTTGGGGTCAGCTATGCGCATAGAAGACCTCCGCAGGGACACGGCCCCGAAGCCTGTAGCCCTGGTGCGGGCGCTCGAAGTTGTAGAAGCGCAGGTAGCGGTCGAGGTCGCGTTGCATCGGGGCGATCGCAGTGTAGTAGGTGCGCCGGAAGGCGCAGCGCCACAGCTCGGTGAGGATCGTACCTTGCAGCCGCTCGACGAAGCCGTTGGTCCAGGCGTGGCGAGGCTTGGTGCGTCGGTGCTCGATGCCGAGGCGTCGGCATTCGGCTTCGAAGGCGCCCTTCCATTCGTGGCCACCGTCGGTCAGCACGGCTTGGATGGGATGACGCGCCTGGGTGTACAGAGGGAGCAGGTA
>JALOLB010000185.1 GCA_025456225.1 Thermoanaerobaculaceae bacterium | reverse complement strand
GTCGGTACAGCGCGCCCTCGACCTCATCCTCGGCGGACCGTTCACCGTGGCGTTCTGGGGGGTGTTCTTCACCCTGGGCCTGGTGCTGCCGCTGGCGATCGAGCTGTGGGAGATGCGGCCGGTGCTGCTCGACCGCGCCTCCCTTCACCCCGGGCGCCTGCTTGCCGGCGTGTCGGCTGTGCTGGTGCTCATCGGTGGCTTCACGCTGCGCTACGTCTTCGTGAGCGCGGGACAACTGAGCACCTTCCAGTGAGCCGCGAGCCTGCTGGTGCGCCCGTGCTCCTGGGGGAGGTCCTCGACCTGCTGGCCGAGGCCTGGCTGGTGCCGGGGTTCGATGCCCGGGAGCTGGCGGGTGGGATCGGGCACCGGGCCGCGGCGGCAGGGCTGGACCGGCTCGCGGAGCTCCTGGCGGGGCTCGCGGACGCGCCCACCGAGGGGTTGGACGTGGAGTACGCGCGGGTCTTCCTGCACGGTCGGCCTGCAACGGCGCATCCCTTCGAGTCGTTCTATCGCACCGGCCTGATCGGGGACCCGGACGTCACCGGCGAGCTGCAGGAGCTCCTGGCCGCGGCGGGGGTCGATGCCGGCGGGCCGCGTGCCGTGCCGCTGGATCACCTGGGGATCGAGCTCGACCTGCTGGCCCTGCTGCTGGCCGGCGTGGCCGATGGGGGCGTACGTCCGGTCGTGCGCTCGCAGATCGCGCACCTGGGAGGCCGGCTCGTGGACGAGCATCTTGCGGGCTTCCTCACCCGGCTTCAGGCCGCCGCGGAGGCGGCCTCACCCTCGCCGTACCATCGGGCTCTGCTGCACACAACCGCGGCCGCCGTGGCCGCTGCACGGGCTGTGCTGGTCGGCACGGCCTTCACTCAAGACAAGGAGACGCCGCCTTCGCGGCGAAAGGAGGAGAGAAAGATGCGACGACTGACGACTGTTCTGGCTGGTCTGGTGCTGGTCCTGGCCCCGGCGATGGTCCGGGCCCAGGCCACCGGGGACGAGGCGGAGAAGATCCGCGAGGAGATCTCCGAGCTCGAGGCGCGCCTCGAGAAGGTCGAGAAGAAGGCGGCGAAGGACCGCATCAACTTCTCGGGCGACTTCCGTTTCGAGGCCCACTCGATCCAGGCCACGGTGCCCGACCACTACGACGGGATGATGCTCCAGAAGGGCATCGTCGACACGTTCTTCTACTACGGCGCCAACGGGCAGTTCCCGCCCAGCGGCCAGGCGGTGCAGCAGTTCATCGCCCAGAACTACGCCAGCTACCTCATGTTCACCACGAACCTGACCTACCAGCAGCTCGCACAGGGGATGTCCCAGATACCGCCCGCGATGCAGCAGCAGCTCATGATGTCGCTCCTGCCCTCAACCTACGTGCCGGGGTACGACGCCAACAACTCGATCCTCTACACCAACCGCCTGCGCCTCAACATGGACGCCGAGGTGACCGAGAACGTCAAGTTCACCGGCCGCCTCTCGATGTACAAGGCGTTCGGCGACTCCACCGGCGTGCAGGTCTTCAACGGCCAGGCCAACTCGTTCAGCATCGATGGCAACACCACCGGGGTGCCCAACTCCGACATCCTGCGCGTCGAGCGGGCCTACTTCGACTGGACCAACATCGGCGGCACCGACTTCTACCTTTCGATCGGACGGCGGCCCTCGACTGGCGGGCCGCCGATGCACCTCCGCAAGGGCGAGCTGCGTGGCGGCTCCCCGATGGGCTCGCTGATCGACTTCCAGTTCGACGGCATCACCGTCGGCTACCACATCGGCGAGAACTCCACGGCGCGCATCTGCTACGGGCTCGGCTACGAGAGCGGCTTTGGCAACGGCCAGGTCCTGCAGACGAGCGGCGACAAGCTCAAGGACGCCCAGTTCGCCGGCCTCAACTGGGACATCTGGGCCGACGACACCATGCTCGCCCAGATCACCGTGGCGCGGGCGTACAACCTCACGGACGGCTTCAACGGCCTGATCGTGCTGCCCAACAACCCGGTCACCGGCCAGGCGGTGGGCGCTCCCGTGGTGATGCGCTTCACCCCCTCCGCCAACCTCGGCGACATGGACATCGCCGGCGCCCTCATCATGCGGCACGACGGTCCGATCGAGTGGTTCGTCAACTACAACTATGTGAAGAGCCACCCGGACAACGTCACGACCCCGTTCGGCGGCCTCTACACCGACCCGTTCCAGACCCCGGAGTCCCACAGCGGATCGATGTACTACGTTGGCCTTCGCTACAACCTGCCCAACGGCAAGACGATGCTCGGCGCCGAGTACAACCACGGCTCGGAGTACTGGTTCAACTTCACGCCGGCTCAGGACGACATCCTCAACGCCAAGACCAACACCCGCGGCGACGTGATCGAGGCGTACGTGATCCACGAGATCCGCAACCGCTTCCTGTTCCGCCTCGGCTACATCAACTACGACTACGACTACTCGGGCTCCGGGTGGCACGTCGGCGCGCCCAAGGACCTCGACAGCACACCGGTCCTGGGCTTCCCGACCTACGACAGCGCGTCCGTGGTCACCGCCACCATGACCGTGAAGTTCTGACCCCATAGGGGCGGGCGCCACTGCGCCCGCCCCCCCCACCCAGGCTCCAGGCTCAAGGCTCAAGTCCCCCCACCCACCCAGTGGCCGGTGGCCGGTGGTCGGTGGTCAGAGGGCAGAGACGAAGCAGCAGATGGTCGAGAGGGGCAATCAACCTCCAATCACTGATCACCGATCACCGATCACCCGGGTGGGCGGGCGGAACTTGAGCCTTGAGCCTGTAGCCTTGAGCCATCCCGGGCTGGCGGTCAGAAGTCGCTGAAGAAGAACAGCACCGCTGCGATCCGGCGCATGGCGGCGTGATCCGAGGGGGCGGGCTCGGCGCGGCCCCAGATGCTGCCGCCACGCCGGATGGTGCCGCCCGACTCGATCTCGCCGATGATGCTGCCGTTGCGCCGGAGGGTGCCGTCGCCCTCCACCTCGCCGACGATCGAGCCGTCGTCGCGGATCGTGCCGTCCGACTCGACCTCCCCGACGATGCTGCCTCCCTTGCGGACGGAGCCGCCGTCCTCGATCTCCCCGACGATGCTGCCGTCGATGCGGATCGAGCCGCCGCTCTCGATTCTCGCCCACAGGGAGCCGTCCCTGCGGATCCACACGTCCTCGGCCATGGCCACCTCCCCGAGCGCCAGCGCTGCCAGCATCGCCATCAGCAACCTGCGTGTCATGTGTCGGTCCCTGGTGAGAGGATACCGCGGGTCGCGGCGGGTTGCCGCTACCTCCTCCTGCCCTGGAGGGCCTGGACGGCCTGGGGCCGCGCCCGGCCCAGCAGGCCGCGGAACGGCAGCACGAGCTCGGCGGGCAGGTTGAGGTACGTGAGCAGCGGCTCGCCCTCCAGCTCGGCGTCGAGGAAGGCGGCCCGCACCCGTTTGATCTCCGCACGCGCCAGGTCGCGGTGGCCGAACGCCAGAGCCAGGTAGACCCGCCCGAACTCCCTCGCCTCGGGGGCGGGCAGGGTCACGGCCACCACCTGTCGGGGCGGCGAGGCGGTGGTGAAGCGCTCGCGGGAGAGGGAGCGGGGCTGCCCCAGCAGCGGCCAGAGCCGGCGGTAGAGCCGCACGCCGGCCTTCGAGATGCGCACCCGGAACGCCGGCACGTAGAAGAACTCGGGAACCTGGGGGCGGTTGCCGATCTGGTCGTAGGTGCCGTCGATGCCATCGGTGAGGTGGGCGAGGTCCACCACCACCTCGCCGGTGGCGGCGCGCACGCGCAGGGGGAAGCGCCAGAACGGCGCGAGCCAGGAGCCGCCCTGGGGCTCCTCCCGGGCGTAGCGTACGGCTTGCCAGTGGTCTCCGGTGATCTGCAGGAGACGGAAGCAGTTGCGGCACAGGTGCGCGACCGAGTCGGCGGCGAACGTGAAGTCGCCGCCGCACTCGGGGCACCGGCTCGGGGTGAGACGGAGCTTCTCCGGCGGCGGCTCGCCCGGCGGCTCGGTCTCCAGGGTCTCGAACTCCGGCACGCCGCCCACGTCGGCCGCGCCGCCGTCCACCAGCAGGCGGTGGCGCGCCCCCTCCAGCTCCGCCTCGACGAGGTGCCACGGGCGGTACACCAGGGCACTGGTCTCGGCGACGAAGGTGCCGCGCTGGGCAATGGGCGTGATGGCGAGCTCGGAGCGGCGCTGGGTCGGCTGGATGGCCTTGCGGTCGATCTCCTCCTGGCCGAGGGTGATGGGCAGTGCCGGTATGCCGGCCTCGGGGCTGCCGACGAGGGGGCGGAGCGCCCGCAGGTAGGAGAGCTTGCCCATCGCGGGCAGGGGTGTCGGGTTGGCGGAGGCCGAGCCCTCCAGGGTCACGACCTGGAACTCCATGCGCTTGTGCCCCTCCTGGTCGCGCCCGAACGCCGCCTGGTAGAGGGTCCCGAAACGATGCCAGGTGGGGGCCAGGAAGCGCTGCCAGGCGAGGACACGGAGGCGGGAGGAGATCCGTCCCGCATAGGCGTCGGCCTCCCACTCCACCTCCCGCTCCACGGCGGCCACGATCGGGGACGTGGGCAGGTCCAGGGTGAGCGGCAGCTCCGCCTGCTGCTGGCTGGCCTGCTGCTGCTCGACGAGCGGTCGCACGCGCTGATCGTAGAGCTTGAGGTAGTGCAGGTGACGGAGGTGCTTGAGCACGGCGGCGTGCACCGTCTCGCGGCTCGTGACGACGTCGGGGATGACGGCGCGGATGACCTCCCCCTGGCCCATCACCACATGCTCGGAGGCGCAGAACTCGCACCTGACCATGTGGTGGTACACCGGCACCCCGAGCTCGGCGCCGCAGGTCGGGCAGCGGAGGGCAAGGCGGAAGGCGAGCCCGTCGTCATCCTCGACGGCCGCCGGGCCGGGGTCGCTGGCCACCTGGGGAGGCGGGGGCACCGGGCGGTCGAGGGTCGCCTGAGGACTGTCGGCGGCGACCGGTGGGCCTGCGGCGTCCGGGGCGGAGTCCTTACCCATGGAGAGGCAACCCAGGACGACGCCCCAGATGGCACCGAGCAGCCAGGTGGCGACCAGCAGTGCCGGGTCGTGTCCGAGAGCCGCCGCGGCCCACCCCACGAACGCCAGGACCCATCCGGTGAGCTGCTCGACGAGGGAGCGCCCGCACCAGCGCTGCAGCCCGGCCGGCGCAAAGGCGCCCACCAGCGGCATGGTGTGGAGGGACGGGCGGATGCCCTTCTCGCCGGCCAGCCAGTGGCCGACCAGCCACCCGGCCGTGGCGAAGCTGGCGGCGACGAGCCAGCCGATCATGGACGGGAGACGAGGTCGCCGGGCCGCACCTCGGCCCGGTCGAGGGCCTCAGCAGGGACATCACCGCCTGGCTGTCCCGGGTGTCCGTGAGGGCGTCGGCCATCGCCCCCTCGAGCAGCATACGGACGGCGCTGGCGGTCTCCGGGGTGCCCGCTGTGGTGTCGATCAGGCGGCGGCAGAGGTCGAACGACTCGCCCCGGGGAGCGGGCCCGCGGCGCAGGCGATCCACCACGTCGCGCCAGCGTTCCAGGGTTGCCGCATCGACCACGGCCGGAGTGTATCATCGGCCGCGGTGTACGCCCGCGTTGCCCTGCCCACCGCGATTCCCGAGGCCCTGACCTACGCCGTGCCCGAGTCGATGGCCGGTGTGGTCAGCCCGGGGTGCCGCGTCCGGGTGCCGCTGCGCGGGGCCCCGCGAGCGGGTCTGGTGCTGGAGGTGACCTCCGAGCCGGGTTGCCCCCCCGAGCGGGTGCAGCCGATCACCGAGCTGCTGGATGCCCGGCCGCTGCTGCCCGACCACGTCCTGGCGCTGCTCCGCTTCGCCACGGACTACTACTTCGCGGCGCCCGGCCTCGTGGTGCGGGCGGCGCTGCCGCCGAAGGCGCTGACGCTGCCGCCGCCGATCGTCGAGCTCGGCGAGGCGGCCCGGGACGCCCTTGCAGGTGCCGACCCGTCCGAGCGTCGCCTCCTCGAGCGGCTCTTCGAGGCGCGCCGGATCCTCGTGCCGCGGCTCCTTGCCGAGGGGTGGGGCCGGGACGAGCTGCAGGAGGTGTTGCGCCGCCTGCAGGCCCGACGGGCGGTCAAGGTCCTGGAGCGGCGGGCACCGCGCGATGGCGTCGCCACGGTCACCGCGGTCGCCCTGGCCGACGTCGACGCCGACGAGGCAACGCGTCGGGTTGGGCGGGCCCCGGCCAAGGCCCGCGTCCTGGCCTGGCTGCGAGAGCGCGGGTTCCCGGCGCTCGAAGGCGAGCTGCTGGCGGCCTGCGGGTGCACGACCGGCGTGGTGACGGAGCTGGTGGGCAAGGGTCTCGTCCGGCGGTTCCAGCAGGCCCGGGCGGTCTCCGTGCGGCGGTGGGAGCTGGCCCCGCCCCCCCCGCCCACCACGCTCTCCGCCGCCCAGACCGAGGCTCTGGCGACGATCTCTGCTGCCTCGGAGCAGGGTGGCTTCCGGCCATTTCTGCTCCTGGGGGTCACCGGGTCGGGGAAGACCGAGGTCTACCTGCGGGCGGCGCAGGCCGTGGTGGCGGCAGGCCGCCAGGCCCTCGTCATGGTCCCGGAGATCGGACTCACCCCGGCCCTGGCCGGCCAACTTGCGGGCCGCTTCGGCGACCGCGTCGCGGTGCTGCACTCCTCCATGGCCGAACGGGAGCGTTTCGCGGCCTGGGAGCGGGCCCGCGCCGGCCTCGTGGATGTTGTGGCAGGCGCACGCTCGGCGCTGTGGGCGCCCCTCGACCGGCTCGGGCTGATCGTCGTGGACGAGGAGCAGGACAGCTCGTACAAGCAGGACGAGGAGCCCCGCTACAACGCCAGGGACCTCGCCCTGGTGGCGGGGCAGCGGCTGGGCATCCCGGTGGTGCTGGCCTCGGCCACGCCCTCCCTCGAGGCGCTCGCGCTGGTCGCTCAGAAGCGCGCCCAGGTGCTACGCCTGCCCGAGCGGGTCTCGGGAGGGCAGTTGCCGGTGGTCGAGGTGGTGGACCTGCGAGGGGAGCCCCCGGAGGCGGGAGAGCACGGCTACCGCCTGCTGTCCAGGCGCGCGGCGACGCTGCTGGAGGCCACCCTCGACCGCGGCGAGCAGGCGATCGTGCTCGTCAACCGCCGGGGATGGGCGCCAGTGCTGCTGTGCCGGACGTGCGGCCGGCAGGCGAGCTGCCGGAGCTGCTCGGTACCACTCACCGTGCACCGCCGCCACCAGCGCCTGAGCTGCCACTACTGCGGCTTCGAGGAGCCCATCCCCCGGCGCTGCCCGAGCTGCGCGGGGGAGGTGCTCGACCACATCGGCATCGGCACCGAGAAGGTCGCGGCGCGGGTCGGCCAGCTCTTCCCCGAGGCCCGCATCGCCATCCTGGACCGCGACACGACGCGCACCCCGGGCCAGCTCCTGGCGACCCTCGAGCGCTTCGCCGCGGGCGCAAGCAACGTGCTGGTGGGCACCCAGATGGTCTCGAAGGGGCATCACTTCCCCCACGTCACCCTGACGATCGTGGTGAACGCCGACAACCTCCTGGGCTTTCCGGACTTCCGCGGCTCCGAGCGGACCTTCCAGTTGCTCGCCCAGGTGGCGGGTCGGTCCGGTCGTGGCGAGCAGGCGGGCCTGGTGGCCATCCAGACCTACCACCCGGAGCACCACGCGATCCAGGCCACCCTCACCCACGACGCCGAGGTCTTCGCCCGGGAGGAGATGCACTACCGGCAGGCGTTCCGGTACCCGCCTCTGGCGCGCCTGGCGCTCGTGCGCTTCGAGGCGGAGCGCGAGGACGCGGCGCGGCAGGCTGCCGAGGCGGCGGGAGCCGCGATCGCCGGGATCGAGGGTGGGCTGCGCACGCTCGGGCCGGCCCAGGCGCCCCTGGCCCGCCTGCGCGACCGCTGGCGCTGGCAGCTCCTGCTGCTGGCCCCGGCCCGGCCGCTCCTGCGGCAGGCGCTGACCCGCATCGCCACCCTGCCCCTGCCCCGGACCGTGCGCCGCATCATCGACGTCGACCCGCAGACCACGGCCTGACCCCGTCCCCCACCCGCCCACCCGGGCCTCAGACCTCAGGCCTCAGGAGAAAGGCCTCAGACCTCAGGCCTCAGGCCTCAGGTAGGACAGGAAAGGCAGGGCCTCAGACCTCAGGCCTCAGGAGAAAGGCCTCAGGCCTCAGACCTCAGGCCTCAGGTACTACAAGACAAGGCAAGACTGGTTGGGTGGGGGTTGAAGCATGAAGTCTGTCTTTCCTGAGGCCT
>JALOLB010000184.1 GCA_025456225.1 Thermoanaerobaculaceae bacterium | reverse complement strand
CGTACGCGTAGAAGTTCACGCCTCCGGCAAACCCGATCGGGTCTTCCGAGATGAAACGGCCGACCTTGGGGTCCAGGTACCGCGCGCGGTAGTAGTAGAGGCCCGTCTCCGGGTCCCACTCCCTGCCGGTGAAGGCGTACTTCACGCCGTCGACCGGCGCCCCGGTGTCGGGTTCGATGTTGCCCCAGGCGTCGTACTGGTAGGGGTGGACGACGTTTCCGGCGGCGTCCGTCATCTTCACGACGCTGCCGAGGCCATCGGCGTGGATGGGCTCACTTTCGGGGCTTCCGACCCGCCCGCACACCCAGGGGGGGGGCCGCGCCTCGGCCGCGGCCGCACCGCCGCCTCCGGCCGGCCGGACCATACGCTACCGCGCCCTCATGGCCAGCAGGCCAAGCATCCCGGCCAACAGGAGCGTGCCTAGTAGCACCAACAGAATCCGGCGGGCGCCCGCCCCATAGAGGGGGTCAGGCAACACCTGTGCCCACGCGTCTTTGTCCTGCGCTGCCGCGTACAGATAGCTCCACCCGGTACGCAAGTCCCGGGGAAGCAGCGCACCCCGCACAAGGAGCATCCCCGTGTAGTACTTCGCGAGGGAGTCGCCCTGTCTAGCTGCAGTGGACCACCAATGCGCTGCCTCGCGCCGCTCCTCTGACACACCCTGACCCCTCCACAACAAGGTCCCCATCTGGCGCTGAGCCTTGGTGTGTCCGCGCTCGGCGGCGCGCCGGTACCATCGCGCCGCCATCGCCGCGTCTCGATGGACCCCCGCCCCAGCAAGGTAGCAAGACCCGACCAGGTACTGCGCTTGAGCGTCACCCCGTTCTGCGGCGGCGAACCAGTCAGATAGGGTCTCGGCATCTATCTCAGGACCCGCAGGAAGTCCACGTCGCGCAGGGCGAAGCATTGTCGTTCAGGGTCGGTCCCGGCCACGGCGTTCCAGCAGAGTGCCGGCAACGCGCCGCGCTGGACGCCACTGGCTAATAGGTCTGGCGGCCAACAAGGACCTCTACGGGGTAGACTCCGAAGGGTGTCAGGATCATTCCGTCGTTCTCACCCGCGTCGATCACAAGTTGCTGTTCGTATGAGATGCCCGCCTCCATTGCCCTCAATCCACGGTCGGCATCCGCCTCAATGCCCTGAGCGAGGGCAATCGGGTCAAGGTAGATGCTGCCAGCTCGGCCTATCAGCTTGCCAGGCCCGCCACGCGGCACTCTGCACGCTCCACGACCGCCCATGGTCTGGCTTCTCATTTTCGTTGATGACGTTGGCTGGGGACGGTACGACTTGGCAGCCGGCGTCACCGCATCGATGGCATCCTTCGTGGGATCGACAGGGTTTAGACCTCCCTCGCCACTACTTGCGAGTGCGTCAAAGAAGCGAGTGAACGCGTTGAAGAACGCATCCCAACTGTCCACCATGCCCGTGGGATCGATGCGAGTGACCGGGTTCCCGTGGACGTACGTGTAGAGATTGAGCCCATCAGCCAGCCCAATCGGATCTTCTGAGATGAAGCGCCCGACCTTCGGGTCGAGGTACCGCGCCCGGTAGTAGTAGAGGCCCGTCTCGGGGTCCCACTCGCGACCGGTGAAGGCGTACTGCACGCCGTCGACTGGCGCGCCGGTTTCGGCTTCGATGTTGCCCCAGGCGTCGTACTGGTAGGAGTGGACGACGTTGCCGGCAGCGTCCGTCATGGCTGTGATGCTGCCGAGGCCATCGGCGTGGATGGACTCACTTTGAAGGGTTCGTACCCCACCCCCACACACCCAGAAGGGAGTCCGCGACTCGGCGGCGACGACCGAGAACATGCGCGATTCTACCGCCGCCGCTGGAGTCGTCGGCCCTGCTGGCGCCGGCCCGCCTCTGCTGCCGCGCCCGCTGCGCGGCCACGGCGGCTGACCTCGCGCTCCCGCGGATGTGCCCGCCGCACGACGGCCTGCAGGTCGGAGATGTCCACCCGGGTGTAGAGCGCCGTGGTGTCGAGCCGCCGATGGCCGAGCAGCTGTTGGACGTGACGCACGTCGGCGCCGCCCTTGAGCAGGTGGGTGGCGCAGGTGTGGCGTAGCACGTGAGGTGACACGGGCATGGGCAGCTTCGCGGCCCGGCCATGCCGCCGGACGAGGATCCCCAGCCCCGCGCTCCCCAGCCGGGCACCTCGCGCGGAGACGAAGAGCGCCGCCTCCCGCGAGTCGGTGACCAGCTCGGGCCGCGACTCCCTCAGGTAGAGGTCGAGGGCAGCGGCCGCCCGGCCCCGCAGCGGTACCAGCCGGTCCTTGCGGCCCTTGCCGTCGCGCACCAGGAGCGTCCCCTCGCAGAGCTGCACGTCGGCGAGGTCGAGCCGCCGGCACTCGGCGCTTCTCAGGCCCGTGCCGTAGAGAAGCTCCAGGATGGCACGGTCTCGCTTGCCCAGGACCGAGCCCGGGAAGGGGGCGGCCATCAGGCGCCGCGCCTGAGCCTCGCTCGGCACCCGGCCCGGGAGCCGCTGCACCTTCGGCAGGGGCAGCTCGGCGGCGGGGTTGGTGAGGATGAGCCGGCGCCTTTCGAGGTGGGCGAAGAAGCCGCGGACCGCGGAGAGGAAGGCCCGCCGGGAGGCAGGCTTGATCACCCTCCCCCGCCCGCCCGGCTCCTCCCCGAGCCTGCGTGCGAAGGACACCAGGTGCGCCTCGTTCACCGCGCGCAGGTCGTGGACGTGCCGCGCCCGCAGGTGCGCGAAGAGGCGCGGCAGCACCAGCTCCGCCAGGAAGCACGAGGCTGGGCGCAGGCGCAGCATGGCGAGGTAGCCGTCGAGCAGCTGGGCGAAGCTACCGGCCGCGCGGGTGCGCACGGCGGATCACCTGCTTGAGGTCCTGCAGCTCCACCCGCGTGTAGCGCTCGGTGGTGCCGAGCGAGGCGTGGCCGAGCAGCACCTGGATGTGGCGGATGTCGGCGCGGCCCTTGAGCAGGTGGGTCGCCACGCTGTGGCGAAAGACGTGGCAGGTGACGGGCTTCTTCACCCCGGCCGCCTGGGTCCAGTGGCGGACGATGAGGCTCAGCATGCCTCTGTTCAGCTTGCCGCCCCAGCTCCCCAAGAAGAGGTAGCGGCACCTCGCGCGGACCAGGCGCGGCCGTCCCTTCTCCAGGTAGCGCTCGATCGCCCGGCAGGCGGCGCGGGTGAGGGGGACGTTGCGGTCCTTGCCGCCCTTGCCGAGCACCACCCGCAGCACCCGCTCCTCGGTGTCGACGTCGTAGGGGGTGAGGCCCGTCAGCTCGCTGGCACGGATGCCGGTGGCGTAGAAGGTCTCCAGGATGGCGCGGTCCCGGAGCCCTTGCGGGGACCGCGTGTCCACGGCGTCCAGGATCCGGAGCACCTCGCGCGGGGTGAGGATCGTCCGCGGCAGGCGCTTCTCCATCCGCGGAAACTCCAGCCCCGCCGCCGGGTCCTGGAGCAGGTAGTGGCGCTGGCACAGGAAGCGGAAGAGGCTCTTGACCGCCTTGAGCCGGTTGCAGTGGAAGCCCGTCGAGTAGGGCCGGCCATCGGCCTTGCGCAGCGTCAGCAGGGCGGTCTGGTGGGCTTGCAGGTCCTCGGGACGCACCTGCCTCAGCGTGACCCCGCGCGCCTCGAGCCAGGCAAGCAGCGCGTGCACGTGGGCCAGGTACTCGGGGACGCTGCGGGGGCTGAAGCGGACGTGCAGGTCATCCTCGTAGAGCCTCACCAGCGTGGCCGTCTTGGGCACCGCGTTCACGGCCGGCCCCGAGTTGAGAGGCTGCCTTGCTGGTTTCCCTGGCGAAGTGGCGAAGTCGGCCTAAGTGGCTTTCCCCTGAGTGAGATAGGCCCGCCAAGCCGTTTTGGCGGGGTGTGGCGAAGTGGCGAGGTTGCCTGACCGCGGCGGCGAGGCACTTTCAGTGCCCCTGAAGCCGCTTGGCCAGCTCGGCAGGGGTGAGCAGGCCCGCGATCTCGGCCGGGCCCTGGGCCTGCTCCAGCGGCCGGTAGCGCACGGTCTTGCCCTGGGTCTTGCCCTCACAGCCCACGGTCGCGAGGTACTCCAGCTCCACCAGCTCGCCGAGCCAGCGCCTCACCGTGGAGTCGGGCACCTGGAGCGCCTCCCGGATCTGCCGCCGCGACAGGGTGCCGTCGCCCTTGTCGCACAGGCCCTGGATGTGCTCGAAGGCCTCCCGCAGCGGCTTCTTCACGTCGGAGAGGGTCTCGGCCAGGACCTGAGCGGCCAGCGCGTAGGCCACGGCGTAGTCCGCCACCGTGGCCACGATGGCGCCCAGCTCGCGCTGCCGCTGGTGCTGGTGCAGGAAGGCCGAGACCTCGATGAGGTTCAGGAAGCGGGCGTGGTCCCGCCGCGTCCGCATCCACGAGGAGGGGAAGCTGAGCCGGTCGGCGAAGGGGATGACGACCGGCAGCGGCTCCAGCATTCGCTGCGCGTTCCAGTGGCGCCGGCAGACGGCCTCGGCCGTGCGTCGCAGGCCGAGCCCGGCGCTCGTCTTGAAGAGCCGCTGTCGCTCGTGGATCTTGCGGGTCTGCTCGGCCGACTCGTCCATGCCGAGCTCGAAGCAGCGGGTGGCGTTCTCGTGGTTGACGCTGGTGGCGGTGGTGGCCTCGATGAAGGCCGCCCGCGCCTCCACCGTGAAGACCCGGGTGCGCATGTTGCCCGTGACCGGGTCCTTCACCGGAGCGGCGGCGATGAGCTTCTTGCGGCTCTGCAGGACCCGGATGGAGTAGTCCGCCTCCATGGAGCCGTAGCGCTCCTCCACGATCACCAGCTTCTGGTCCAGGAAGCCGGGAGGGGTGTAGTAGAGGCTCTGCGGGGTGAGGCGAGTGAGAAGCACCACGTCCTCGGCGGGGGTGAGTCGCTCGATCACTTCGGTGATGCCGCTCTTGCCGGCCCCGCTGGCGCTGAGCACGATGGCCGAGAGCGGGTCCGCCAGTTTGCGCGAGACCGCCACCAGGTACAGCAGCCGCTTGTTGGTCTCCTCCCCCACGAAGCCCAGCGCGTCGATGTCGCTCGCGATCTGGTCGAGGAGATCGGGCCGGCGCAGCAGCACCAAGGCGTCGGCGCGCTCCTCCGCGGTCATGACCGCCACGTCGGGCTCGTCCTCGCTGCGCTCGTCGGCGAGCTTCTCGGCCTCCACCAACAGGGCGAGCAGGTCCGCCTCGATCGCGTCGGGGGTGGTCCCTGCGAGCTTCTCGGCGCGTCGGGCGTACTCGGCCCGGCTGCGCGAGGAGTAGAGGTCGATGGTGTCGACGTGGAAGCCAGCGCCTCTCTCCAGCCTCACCGTGGCCCGCAGCCGGCCGGCCAGAGCCGGGTAGACACGCACGCGGTAGCTGCGCCCTTCACGCTGGAGCGTGAGCTGCCCGTCCGCTCGGGAGACGGCAGGGGCGGCACCATGCGCGCGGGTGGAAGACACGGGGGCCTGATCCAGTGCCGCGGTCGGTGCGGGTGTGGTGGTGGTGGCGGCGGCGGCGGATGCTTCCGCGGCAGGAGCAGCAGGCACGGGAGGCGCGGCAGGGAGAGCGTCAGCAGCCCGGGAAGGCTCAGCGGCGATCACGGGCCGCGGCTCGGCTGAGTCGAGCATCCGCTGGAAGGCCTCGGCCGCGTCGCCGTTGCGAGAGACGAGCAGCTCGTTCGGGTCCTTGATGCCCGCGGGGAGTGAGGCGACGCGGACGCTGAGGCCGGCCGCGGTGAGCTTCTCCTTGATGGCGTCCGTTGCCTTTCGCCCCGGCTCGTCGTTGTCGAGGGCGAGGATCACGCGCCGTACCTGCTCGCGCTTCAGCAGGTCGAGCACGTCAGCACCGAAGCCGTTGGTGCCGTAGATGGGCAGGGCCGTGCTGATCCCCGCCTGGAAAAAGGAGAGCGCGTCCAGGATCGACTCGGCCAGGATCACCTCATCGCTCATCCGCGCCGCCTGGAAGTTGAGGACGCCGCGCAGAGGGCCGGGCAGGTAGCAGTGACGCGCCACCTTCACCCCGCGTCCGTAGAGGTTGGTCCAGGAGCCGGTGAGCGGGTCCGGGATCGGCACCACGACGCAGCCCCCGAGCAGCTCGCGCCCCTCCTTGGTGATCACACCGAGAGCCGTGAGCTGGTCGCGCAGCTCGCCGGTCTTGGGCACCGCCTTCAGCAGCGACCCGTCCGCGTAGCCGACCTTGAGCACCCGCAGCAGCTCGAGGTCGGTGAAGCCCCGGCCGGCCAGGTACGCCTGCGCGTCCTTCCGCTCGCAGAAGGTGCGGTGGTAGTGCTCGACCACCCGCGGCAGCACGGCCAGCGGCAGCGGGCGCGAAGCGTCACCCTCAGCTGAGGTGCTGTTGCCGCCCACGCCTGCGTTCGCGCTCGCGCCTGCGCTGGCGCTGGCCTTGGCGGCCACGCGGACCCGGGGCCTCGACGGGCTCGGCTCCATCTCTTGGCCGAGGTCGAGGCCAGCGCGCCGCGCCAGCGCATCGAGCGCAGCACTGAAGCTCAGCTGGTCGTGCTTGGTCACGAAGCCGATCACGTCGCCGGCCGCGCCGCAGCCGAAGCAGTGAAACAGGCCCTTGTCCGGGGTCACGCTGAAGGACGGCGTCTTGTCCTCGTGGAATGGACACCGCCCCACCAGGGTCTTGCCCTTCTTCCGAAGCTCGATGCCGCGCTCAGCGACCACCGCAGGCAGCGCGTTGGCCGCCTTGATCCGCTCGATCCCGTCCTTGCTCACCTGCATGGCTGCCCCCAGGGCCTCAGCAGGAGGCTTCGCCGCAGACGTGGGCCACGACGTCAGCGGAGAGCCCGACGGGAGGCGTGAGCGCCCACTCCGGCACCTCGCTTGGCGCGGGCTCCAGGCGTGCCGGCTCGACCAGGAGCGCGTCGAGGTCGAGCCCCGCCCGCCCGGCCAGCTTCAGCACCGCCGGCAGGAAGGGCAGTGCGTCTGTGTGCATCACGAGGCCGATAGCGTTGCCCCCGCGCAGGCCGCACACGAGACAGCGGAAACGCCCGCTCACCCGCTCGACCAAGAGCGACCGGCCCACCGCGCCGGCATGCCGCGGGCAGCGGCCCACCAGCAGCTCCGGCCCCAGCGGCCGGAGCTCGATCCCACGCTCAGCGGCCAGCTCGGCGATGGGACTCGCCGAAAGCAGCCGCTCGATACCCGCCCTCGTCACCAGATACATCTCTCCTCCTCTCCTCTTGCCGGACCGCGTCGAAGGCGCGGTCCTTGAGCCGCCGCAGGTGCGACTTGAGAAGCTGGAGGTTCACCACCGCAGAGCCGCGCCAGTACTCACGCTCGGCTTCCTCGAGCCCGCCGCCCTCGATCGCGAAGACGGCCAGGCGCCGCCCGTTCAAGGCACGCACCTGCACCCGCACCAGCTCGCCGCCCCCGCGCGTAAGCGCATACGCGGCGAGGAAGAGGTCCTCGGTCTCGAGCACGGCGTCACCTCCCTCGCCCCAAGCCCGTCACCAGACGGTCGTGTGGTCCGTGACCTGAGAGAGGAGGTCGGCTAAGGTAGGAGCCGGCCAGGGTGAGATCTCCTCTCCTCTGTCCCGGGCCGGCGTCGGGGTCCCTGCCAAGAGATGACCCGGCGTCGCGCCCGTCCTCCACTCACCCCGAAGGTTCCCCAGGAAGCTGTCAAGAGGGTACTGAGCCGTCCGGGATTGGTGAAGCTCTCACGACGGATTGTAATCGTGATGGATTATAGAAGTCAACGACAAAAGACGCTTCCAAGCCAAAAGCGCGTCGATACTTGCTCTCGGAGGTCAGTCGATCGTGCCATCACCGCCCAAGAACGTGCTGTTGTCGAAGGAGCAGATCGGTGGGCGCATCCGTGCCCTGCGCGAGCGAAGAGGCTGGAGCCAAGGGAAGCTCGCGGCCGTGCTCGGATCGCACCCGCAGAACGTCTCGCAGATCGAGCGCGGCGTCCGCGGGGTGTCGCTCCAGCAGGTCGCCCGCCTGGCGCGAGTCCTCGAGGTGACCACCGACGAGATCCTCGGGGCGCGCGAGCACGACAGCGGCACGGGCGGCGACCGCCGGCTCCTGCGTCGACTGCGCCGCATCCAAGAGCTCTCGCCCGCTCGGCGTAGCGCCCTGCTCAAGATGCTCGACGGCGCTCTCGCCATGGCGGAGCCGTCGAACCAGTAGCGCCACAACGCCCCAGCGGAGCGCGGCCCCTTCTTCGGCGCTCCCCCCTGGCCAGCGCAGGAGCCCCCTGAGCGGAGCGGCCATCGCCGTCGCCCACGAGTCCGACGAGCGCCGGCCGGAGCCGCGGTCAAGATCGCCCGCAGGGCGCCGCGCAGCGGCCGCAGCGAC
>JALOLB010000437.1 GCA_025456225.1 Thermoanaerobaculaceae bacterium | reverse complement strand
TGCACTTCCTGTCTTGCCACGGCCCGCGCCGAACCTGGCGCGGGCCGCTTCTTCGCCGCCGAAGGCTGTGCGCCGCACCCCGACCCACACCTACACCATGGGGATGCTGACCGAGATCACCGGCTACGCCAGCTCGATTCAGTGTAACTCCTCGCCCAACCCCGTCTTGTCGCGCAGGGCGCCACCGGCGACCATTGCCGCATGGACAGCGACCCTCTCGGAGAGCACGGGCGGTGGCTGAGCGAGCGGCTCCGGGAGGAGCGGCGGCAGTCGTCCCCACACCGATGGCAGTGCCGTCGCATGCCGCGCCGACGGTGAGTCCCACCAGCGAGTCGCCGAGCGGCTCGGCCTCATCCAACCCACCCTCTCCCGCTGGATTCGCAAAGCCCGCGCCGCGACGCCCGGTCTGCGCCAGCTCGCCATCGTGCCGAGCGCAAGGCGCCGCGACGCGCCGCCTGCGCCGGCAGGGCTTCGCCTCGTTTCCCCCAACGGCTTCACCGTCGAGGGTCTCGACCTCCATCACCTCGCCGACCTCCTGCGGATCCTCGGATGATCGGCTCCACCCGCGCCGTGCGTGTCTTTGCCTACAGCTCACCCGCAGACATGCGCAAGGGGTTCGACGGCCTCTACGGTCTGGTCGCCGATCACCTCAAGCACGACCCGCTTTCCGGTGACCTCTTCCTGTTCGTCTCCGGCAACCGCAAGCGGGCCAAGGTCCTCCTGTGGGACGGCACGGGGCTGTGCCTGTACGCCAAACGGCTCGAGAAGGGCCGGTTCGCTCGAGTCTGGGGCGACACATCTGCCGAGCTCACCATGGCCGAGCTGCACCTGTTTCTGGAAGGCAGCCAGCTCGTGGGGAAGGTGCGTGTCTCACCGGCGAAGCTCTGTTTGAGATGCTTGACTCAGGCGGTAGAGACTGCGACCATACCTCATGCCGAATCTGGCGGCGATCCACGACCCCGAGACCCTCCGCCAGATCGCCACCCTTCTTGAGAAAACCGTCCTCACCCAGCAGCGGGCCATCGCCGAGCTCAAGGCCGAGGTCTCGCGGCTGCGCGGCGAGACCGGGCCCACCCAGCTCGAGCTCGACCTGCTCAAGGAGCAGCTCGAGCGGCTGAAGAAGAAGGTCTTCGCCCCCTCCTCCGAGAAGCGGCCGCAGCCGGCCGAGGCTGCGACGCCGGCCCGGCGCACCGGCCACGGCCCCAGGCCGCAGCCGCTGCTCCCCGTCGTGACCGTCACCCACACGCTGCCCGAGCAGCGGCGGATCTGCCCGGTGTGCTCCGGGCAGCTCGTGCCGTGGGGCGAGCAGGCGGAGGTCTCGGACGAGGTCACCGTGCTGGAGGTCTCCTACGAGGTGGTGACCCACCGCCGGCAGAAGTACCGCTGCAGTTGCAATGCCGCGGTGGTCACGGCGCCGGGGCCCGTGAAGCTCATCCCCGGGGGGCACTACTCGGTGGAGTTCGCGGTCCATGTGGCGGAGGCGAAGTACCTGGACCACATGCCGCTGGAGCGTCAGGTTCGCTCGATGGGCCGGCGGGGGCTGGAGGTCGACAGCCAGACGCTGTATGACCAGCTCAAGGCGCTCTCGGAGCACTTGGAGCCGACGTACGAGGCGCTGTGCCGGAAGGTGCTGTCCTCGGAGATCGTATTCACCGACGAGACGCACTGGCGGCAGATGGAGGACGGCTCGAAGCGCTGGTGGGCGTGGTGCGTCGCCACGGATGACGCCGCCGCGTACTGGATTCGAGAGCAGCGCTCACGGGAGGCGGCCGAGGGCGTGCTGGGTGGGTACGCGGGTGTGCTGATGTCGGACGGGTACGCGGTGTACGCCTCGCTGGCGCGGGGCTCGCCGGAGATCGTGCCGGTGCACTGCTGGGCGCATGTGCGGCGCAAGTTCGTCGAGGCGGAGGTGTCGTTCCCCACGGAGTGCGGGAGAGCCCTGGAGCTGATCGGGGCGCTGTACGAGGTGGAGCGAGCGATCCCGCGGCTGCCGCGTGGTGCGCCGGAGGAGGCGCGGCTGGATGTGGTGGCGCTTCGTCGTCGACTGCGGCAGGAGCGCTCCCGGCCGATCGTCGACGAGTTGCGCGAGTGGGCGTATGCGACTAGGCCGGCCGTGCTGCCGCAGAGCTCGGTCGGCAAGGCGATCGACTACATGCTGTCGCTGTGGCCGGGGCTGACGCGGTTTCTTGTCGATCCTCGCGTGCCGCTGGACAACAACGCGGCGGAGCGGGCGCTGCGTGGCCTGGTGGTGGGTCGCAAGAACCACTACGGCTCGCACTCGAAGCAGGGCGCCCGGGTGGCGGCGATCCTGTACACGCTGTTTGAGAGCGCGAAGCTGGCCGGCGTGGATCCCCGCGCCTACGTGCTCGAGGCTGCCCGCCGCGCGATCGCCACGCCCGGCACGGTCACGCTGCCCGCCCACCTGACCTGATCACCTGGAACGCAGATTCCCAAGCTGGCCGGCAAAGCCGGCTCCGGAGCTTGGAGGCCCACCCCGGGTGGCGGCGCGCCCTGCTCGCGTCCTCGACGCCACGGCCGTGCCGCCGGCAGATGCCCTGCCGTCGTCGCCGGCGGTCGGGAGGTAGCCACCGGGGTAGGGCGAGGAGTTACTCTGTCAACAGCAGTCGTCGTCGGAGCTGTGGGAACGGCGGGCCGAGGGGATGGGCATTGCGGAGGCGTGATCGGCGCCG
>JALOLB010000183.1 GCA_025456225.1 Thermoanaerobaculaceae bacterium | reverse complement strand
GATCTTGCCCGAAGGGGTGTCGAGCGGATGGGCCTCGGGGTCGCGACGGAAGTCCTCGAACGCCACGGCCGGGCGCTCGACCGGCCGGCTCCACACGCCGGCGTTGGAGGCGAGCAGCTCGTCGAGTGGCGGCAGGTCGGGGAAGCGGGTCTCGCGCCAGTGATCGAGGCACCACTCGACCCAACCCCGCTCGTCCCGTCCCTCGGTGTACGCCTCCTCGATCCCGAGCCGCCTCGCGACGCCGCTGGCGATGGCGTAGTCGGACAGGCACTCGCCCGGCGGGTCCACGAGCTTGGGGAGGAGGATGACCTCGTCGCCGTACTTCCAGCCGTCCTGGACCCCCCAGGTCTCCCACTGGGTGCACGCCGGCAGCACCAGGTCGGCGAAGCGGGCCGTGGCGGTGAGGAAGTTGTCCTGCACGACCAGCAGCTCGACGAGCTTGGGGTCGGCGAGGATACGCGCCGAGCGGTTGACGTTTGCGTGCTGGTTGACCAGGCAGTTGCTCGCCACCGCCCAGATCATGTGGATGTCGGTGTCGAGCCGCTCGGCGCCCTGCACCCCGTCCGCCGCGGTCAGCTCGTGCCCCCGCACCACCGCCTCGGACCACAGGAACACCGGGATCGAGGCCTTGACGGGGTTCTCGCCCATGGGGAAGACGGTCCAGTGCGCGCCGCCGTCGGGGGCCTGGAGGCCGAGCCCCGAGGCCCACCCGCCCGGGACGCCGACGTTGCCGGTGAGGGCGGCGAGCACGCACCCGGCGCGCACCACCTGCTCGCCGTAGGCACGGCGCTGCATCCCGTACCCCTGGTACAGCACGGCCGGCTTGCTGGTCGCGTACTCCCGCGCAATCCGGGCGATGACATCGCGTGGCACGGTGGTGATCGGCTCGGCCCAGTCGGGCGTCTTGGGAATCCCGTCGCGCCGCCCGAGCAGGTAGTCGACGTAGCTCTCCTCGCCCTCGCAGCCGGGCGGCATCTGCGACGCGTCGAAGCCGACGCAGTGGGTGCGGACGAAGTCGGCGTCGTGCAGCCCCTCGGCGACGATGACGTGGGCCATCGCCGACATCAGCGCCGCGTCGGTCCCCGGGCGGATCGGCACCCACTCGTCGGCGAGCGCCTGGGCCGTCAAAGTGTGCCGCGGGTCGATGCAGATCGTGCGCGTGCCGCGCTCGCGGGCGAGCTTGACGAAGAAGTCGGAGTTGGTGCCGTCGCGCATCTCGGCCGGGTTCCAGCCCCACATCAGGATGAGCTTGGAGTTGAGCCAGTCCTGGCGCTGATTCCCGGTCACGAGGGTGCCGTAGACGGTCGGCGTGGCGACGTTGATGGCGCCCCAGGAGTAGCTGTTCCAGTGGCCGAGGCAGCCGCCGGAGAGGTGGAGCAGCCGGCGCGCCGTGGCCGGGCCGTTGACCTGGTTGTAGGCGCCGGTGCCGTAGGGGACGAAGATCGCGCCGGAGCCGTGCCGCTCCCGGATCCGGGTGATCCCCTCCGCGAGCAGGTCCCACGCCTCGTCCCACCCGATCCGCTCGAAGCGCCCCTCGCCCCGCCGTCCCACCCGCTTCAGGGGGTGGAGGAGGCGGTCCGGGTGGTACTGGCGGCGCAGGTAGGCGCGGCCGCGCACGCAGGCGCGGAGCTGGGGCGAGGCCAGGGTGTCCGGCCGGTCGTCGGCGTCGAGGCGGACGACGCGGCCGTCCCGGACGTGGGCGAGGACGAGGCAGCGACCGCCGCAGTTGTGAGCCGGGCAGCCGACCCGCACGACCCGCTCCTCGCCGACGGCAGGCGCAGCCTGGGCGCGACCGCCGCGCAGCCGGGCCAGAAGCGAATCGACGAACCCACCGGGTGCCACCCTGCAGCCTCCGCACGCCGCACCGTTGCGGCGCTCCCCCGAGGCCGGGGGCGCGCACACCCTAGCACGAGGTGCGCCAGGAGGTCACGATGCAGCGGTCGCAGGACGGGGCCGGACGGCGACGGTGCAGCGGGCCGCCGCGATGCGCTGGCCGTCCTCGCCGGCGATGTCCACGGCGAAGACCTGCATGGTGCGGCCGCGATGGAGGGGCGTCGCGGTGGCGACGATGCGGCCGTCCCGGCGGGGGCGCAGGTGGGTGATGTTGAGGTCCACGCCGAAGAGCAGGCTCTCGAAGAGGTCGACGCTGGCCGCCGCGGCGAACGAGGCGGCCGACTCGGCGAGCAGCGCCGAGACGCCCCCGTGCAGGAATCCCTCCGGCTGGCGGTGGCGGCCGTCCATGGTGATCGCCACGGCGAAGTGCTCCGGGTCCCAGTCGACGACCTCGATCCCCAGCGCCTCCAGCACCGTCCCGTGCAGGTTCGCCATCACGAGCTGCCTGAAGACCTCGAGCTCCATGCGCGCAGGATACAGCAGAGGGGAGAGGGAAGCTGTCTGCCAGGTGCAGCCTTGCTGGGGGTTGGGGTCCGGGGTCCGGGGTGCGGGGTCCGGCAAGGCCCGGAAGGGGCGCTCCGGGGAGGCAGGGTTTCGGGGTGGCGCGGGTGGGTGTCCAAAGGGCGAGGAGGACGCCATGAGATCACGCGAGGACCGCTCGCCACGCCTGGGTACCGGTGGCCGCATCGCGGCCGACATCAACGTCACGCCGCTGGTGGACGTGTGCCTGGTGCTGCTCATCATCTTCATGGTCCTGACGCCGATGATCAACGAGGGCGTCAGCGTGGACCTTCCGGAGACCGACAAGCCGGCCGCACTGGCTGAGGACAAGGCCGCGATCGTCATCGCGGTCAAGGCCGACGGCCGCATCAGCGTGGGGACCGAGGTCGTGACCCTGGACCGGCTTGGCGAGCGGGTCAGGGCGCAGGTGACCGGGGCCCCTGAACGCACCCTCGTGCTGCGCGGTGACAGGACCCTGGACTACGCCACGGTCCGCGAGGTGATGAAGCGGTTGTCTGAGGCGGGATTCTCCCGCGCCTCGCTGGCCACGCTGCGGCGCGGGTAGGGGAGGGAAGGACCGGAAAGGGAGGTGGACGATGGCGATGACAACCGGTAACGGCTCGGGGGTGCGGAGCGACATCAACATCACGCCGCTGGTGGACGTGGTGCTGGTCCTGCTCATCATCTTCATGGTGGCGGTGCCGATCCTCCGGGTGGGCTACGACTCGCGGGTCCCACCCAAGTCGCTGGGGCACGAGCCCGATGGCCTGTCCAACCAGATCGTGCTGCGCCTGACGGCGGACGGCGCCCTCTTCATCAACTCCGAGCGCGTCGAGCCCGGGTCGTTCGCCCGGCGCGTGGGGGAGGTCATGAAGGGCCGCGAGAGCCAGGTCGCCTTCCTGGCCGCCTCCGGCACCGTCCCCTACCAGAAGGTCATGGCGTTCGTCGACCTCTGCCACACCGCCGGTGCCTCGAACCTCGGCATCGTCGTCGACGAGCTGTGACCGCCCGTCCACGCGCCCAGGGGACAGGGGACAGGGGACAGGGGACTGGGGAGCAAGCGGGCAGGCAGTGGCTGGCATGTGACCGGGGGTACCATGGAGGGGGAGGGTGTCATGCGCCTGCGAGTCGTGCTGGAACCGAGCGACGAGGGGGGTTTCACCGTCTGGGTCCCGGCGCTGCCGGGTTGTGTCAGCGAGGGCGATACGCACGAGGAGGCCCTGACCAACATCCAGGAGGCGATCGACCTCTACGTGGAAGATGTAGAGGACGACCTGCTGCCAAAGGAAGGTGCCGAGGTCCTGGAACTGGTCGTATGACGGTTGTGCCGTCGCTCGACTACCACCGAATCGTGGCTGCCCTGCAGCGAGCGGGCTGGGTGGTCGTGCGGCGCAAGGGCAGCCACATCCGGCTCCAGAGGCGGCTACCCTCGGAGGTGCTCAAGCTCACCATCCCTGCCCACCGTCCCGTCAAACGATCGACGCTGGCGCACATCCTCAAGCACGCCCGTCTCACTGTCGCCGAGTTCCTTGCACTGGTCCGCTGAGCTGCCACCCAGTCTGGAGAGACCCCGGGCCTTGTCTGTCACGCGGTCTCGGACCACGGACCACGGTCCACGGACCACTGGCCCAGATCAGGCCGACAGCCCCAGCAGCTTCTCCAGCTTCGCGCGGGACGCCTTCTCCACCTCGGCGTGGAGGGAGTTGCCGTGGCTGTCCATGGTGACGACGACCGGGAAATTGCTCACGCTGATCACCCAGAGCGCCTCGGGGACTCCAAACTCCTTGAGCATGAACACCTGCTCGACCTTCGTCACGGCCTGGGCGAGGACCTGGGCGGTGCCGCCGACGGCGTGCAGGTAGACGGCGCCGTGGTCCTGGAGGCCCTTGAGGGTCCTGGCGCCCATGCCGCCCTTGCCGATCACGCCGCGCAGGCCGTAGCGGCCGATGACGTCCGCCTGGTAGGGCTCCTCGCGGGCCGAGGTGGTGGGGCCGGCGGCCACGAAGGAGTAGTGGCCGTCCTCGTGCTTCTTCACGACCGGGCCGCAGTGGTAGATCACCGAGCCCTGCAGGAGCGGCGCCACGTCGGCCTGGTGGCCCTCCAGCAGCCAGTGGTGGGCGGAGTCGCGGCCGGTGACGATCCGGCCCTCCAGCTCAAGGAAGTCACCGACCTTCAGGGAACGAATCGTCTCGACATCACAGGGAAGCGTCAGCTTCGCCATTGTTCACCTCCGTTGATTGGGGTGGGTGGGGGCACTCTCGACTCTCGACTCTCGACTCTCAACTCCGCCCCTCAGTCCAGCCACGTGACGGTGCCATCCGCGGTGATGCGCGCCCCAGCCCGCCGGTTCGCCCAGCACATGTAGCTCACGCTCACGAAGTAGCAGGCTGGCAGGCGGCCGAGGTGGCCGATCTTGACGCCCAGCACCGTGGTCTTGCCGCCGAACCCCATGGGGCCGATGTCGAGCTGGTTGGACTTCTCGAGGATGTCCTGCTCCAGGGCGTCGATCTCCGGGATGGGGTTGCGGTCCGGGAGCGGGCGCAGCAATTGGCGCTTGGACTCCACGTAGCCGGAGCCGCGGTCGCCGCCGAAGCAGGCGCCGATGACGCCCGGCGAGCACCCCTTGCCCTGGGCCTTCTGGATCGCATCGAGGATGCAGCGGCGCACGCCCTCGAGGTTGCGGTCGGCCTTCAGCGCCGCGTTGGGAAGCGTGTACTGCGCGCCGCAGTTCTCGCACCCGCCGCCCTTGAGGATGAGATGGACCTCGACGTCGGGGCTGTCCCACTCCTCGCAGTGCACGGTGGGGATCCCCGGCGCCTGGCCGTGGCCGGTGTTCTTCTCGGTGAGGGGGTCCACGGCGTTGGGACGCAGGAGCTGCTTGCCCGTCGCCTGGCGCACCGCCTCCTCGCACGCCGCGGTGAGCATGCGGGTGGACATGCCGATGGGGTGGTGGATCCAGAACAGCGGCGTCCCGGTGTCCTGGCAGATCGGCTGCCAGTTCCCGCTGGCCAGCTCGATGTTGTGGAGGATCGAGTCGAGCGCCTTGCGGGCCAGCGAGCCTTCCACCTCTGCGTCGCGGCCACGCTTCAAAGCCTCGACCACGTCGGGTGGGAGTTGCGTGGAGGCATGGGCGATCACCTCGACGAGCTTCTGCGTCCACTCCTGGGGCGACATCATGCTTGGACCTCCTTGGGGTGGCATTGTACCTTTCTTCACTTTCGGTGTACCCTCCGCCGGCGGCGGGGGGGCGGTCATCGACGTGCCGCCCGTCGTCAGCCAGAAACAGAGGCGTAACCTGGAGTTATGTCGGTGCGCCTTGCGCCTTGGGCGGGGCGGGCGTACCATCCCGCCGGTCAGTGAAAGGGGGCTTCCCGGATGAGCGACCAGGAGGGTGTCCGTAAGGGTAAGGGCGGCACCGTGTTCGTTCGCGTCGAGGTCTGCAAGGGGTGCTCGTTCTGCATCGACTTCTGCCCGACGCACTGCATCGAGTTCTCCCACGGCTACAACAAGAAGGGGTACCACTACCCGGTGCTGGCTCGTCCCGAGGAGTGCACCGGTTGCGACATGTGCGGGCACTACTGCCCGGACTTCGCCATCTACGGCATTCGGCTCAAGGACCTGGAGGCCAGGCAGGCCCCCACTCCCGAGCCGTTGATCCCCACCAAACCGTAACGGGTCGAGCGGAGGTTACCTTGCACGCGGATCCCAAAGGAGTGCTGACCGGCGTTCACTTCATCGACGGCGACCACGCCGCCTGTGAAGGCGCGCTCGCGGCCGGCTGCCGTTTCGTGGCCGGCTATCCCATCACGCCCTCCACCGAGGTGGTGGAGCGGTTCGCCGCCCGCATCCCGCAGGTGGGCGGCATGTTCATCCAGATGGAGGACGAGATCGCCTCGTCGATCGCCATCCTGGGCGGCGCCTGGGCCGGCAAGAAGGTCATGACCGTGACCTCGGGCCCCGGGCTCTCCCTGATGATGGAGCACATCGGCTACGCGGCGATCACCGAGACCCCCTGCGTCATCGTCGACGTGCAGCGGGGCGGCCCCTCGACGGGCCTTCCGACGCTGCCCGCCCAGGCGGACATGATGCAGGTGCGCTGGGGCTCCCACGGCGACTACATGCCGATCGCCCTCTCGCCCAACTCGCCCCAGGAGTGCTTCGACCTCATGATCAAGGCGTTCAACCTGGCCGAGGTCTACCGCGTCCCGGTGTTCTTCATGATGGACGAGGTGGTCGGGCACATGACGGAGCGGGTGGCGATCCCGGCGGCGTCCGAGATCGACGTGGTGGAGCGCCACTTCACCACCAAGAAGCCCGGCGAGTACAAGGTCTTCGGGACCAATGGCAGCATGGTCCCCGAGATGACGAAGGCGGGAGACGGCCACCGCATTCACGTCACGGGCCTCACCCACGACGAGCGCGGCTACCCGGCGATGAACCCGGCGGCCCAGGACAAGCTGCTGCGCCGCCTGCTCGACAAGGTCAACAACCACAACGGCGAGCTCGTGGACGTGCGGATGGACGGCGTCGAGGGCGCGGACGTGGTGGTGGTGTCGTTCGGCATCACCTCCCGGGTCGCGGCCGCGGCCATCGAGAGCGCCCGCCGCAAGGGCCTCAAGGTCGGGCACCTGCGGCTGATCATCTGCTGGCCGTTCCCGGCGAAGCTCATTGTCGAGCTGGCCGGAAAGGTCAAGTCGTTCGTGGTCCCCGAGCTCAACATGGGCCAGATGGTGCTGGAGGTGGAGCGGGCGGTGGCCGGTCGTGCCCGGGTCATCTCGGTCCCGCACGCCGGCGGCACGGTGCACGAGCCGGCGGTGATCGAGAGCGCGATCATGGAGGCGGCACGATGAGCAGCGAGTGGACCAATCCAGAGCTGATCGAGCGGTACGGGATCGAGAACCCGGTCATGCCGTACCTGCGGCAGGACCGCCTCCCCCACATCTGGTGCCCGGGGTGCGGCATCGGCACCACCGTCAACTGCTTCACCCGCGCCCTCACCGAGTCCGGGCTCGACCTCGACCAGGTGGCCATCGTCTCGGGCATCGGCTGCACGGGGCGCGTCGCCGGCTACATGAACCTCGACTCCTTCCACACCACCCACGGCCGGGCGATCCCCTTCGCCACCGGCCTCAAGCTCGCCAACCCCAAGCTCAAGGTGGTGGTGTACTCGGGGGATGGTGATCTCACGGCCATCGGTGGCAACCACTTCGTCCACGCGGCGCGCCGCAACATGGACCTCATGATCGTGTGCGTGAACAACTTCACCTACGGCATGACGGGCGGGCAGGTGGCGCCGACGACGCCGATCGGGCCGACCCAGACCACCATGCCGTACGGTAACTTCGAGAACCCGTTCAACCTGCCGTTCCTGGCCGACGCCTGCGGCGCCGTCTACGTGGCGCGCTGGACCATCTTCCACGTCCGCCAGCTCGCCAAGGCCATGAAGGAAGGGCTGGCGAAGAAGGGGTTCGTGTTCATCGAGGCGATGTCCCCGTGCCCGACCCTCTACTCGCGGCGCAACCGCCTGGGCGACGGCGTCGACCAGGTGAAGTACTACAAGGAGCGCTCGATCCTCCGCAACGGCGCCGACACCAAGGAAGTGGGGCTCGCCTACCAGGGCGACATCATCGTCGGCAAGTTCGTGGACCGCGAGCGCCCCACCTGGATGGAGTCGATGAACGAGCACCTTGGCAGGGTGCTCGGTGACAAGTACACGCCGTACGGAGCTTGAGATGGCGAAGACGGAGATTCGCGTTGGCGGCCTCGGCGGGCAGGGGGTGATCCTCTGCGGCCACATCATCGGCAAGGCGGCGTCGATCTACGACAACAAGTACGCCACCCTCATCCAGGCGTTCGGGCCCGAGGCGCG
>JALOLB010000436.1 GCA_025456225.1 Thermoanaerobaculaceae bacterium | reverse complement strand
CGGCGCGCTTCTCCTCCGGAAGAGCCGCCAGGTCAGCAGCACGGACAGGCAGCCCCAGGTTGATCAGGGCCTGCTCCGCGCTCGAGAGCCTCCCGCGGGCCTCGCGCAGAGATGCCTCGGCCTCCAGGAGCTCGGCCTGCGTGCGAAGGCCCTTTTCGGTGGAGGCCTTGATGCGATCGAAAGTCTTTTCCTTCACATCGACCTGGGCGGCGGCCTGGAGGATCTCCGTCTTGGCGCGGCCCACCTCTGCGGCATCCACGAGCGCGAGGACATCTCCCTGCTTCACGGCATGCCCGAGTTCCTCCTCCACCCGCCAGACTGTCCTCACCGTTCGCCTTGATGGATGCAGCGATGGGGCGCTCCTCGACCGCCTCGAGCCGGATGCCTGCCTTCGACACGGCCTCCACCGAGGCGAACTGCACGCGGAGGGCGTGCGACTGACAGGTGAGGGGGCTCCTGGCGGGCTTCGCCTCCGGGTCGAGAGAGACGGTAGCCGAAGACTCGGACGCCGGCGGTTGGCCTTTCACGGCGATCTCGGGGTGGCAGATCGTGCACTGGGACTCGGGCACCCCGTGCTCCCGGCACCAGTCAGCCATCTGTCCCTTGGTGAGGATCTCGGGGTGGCACACCGTACACTTCGACTCGGGGACCCCGTGCTCCTTGCACCAGTCCTTCGGGTCGGCCCCTGCAATTTCCGGGTGGCAGGCGATGCACTTGGAATCGAGCACGTTGTGGGCCTGGCACCAGTCCTCCTCCTCCTTTTCCTGGGACCTCCCCCAGAGCGCGGAGACGTCGGGGACCGTCCAGCCGGTGCGGTGTCCCCAGATCCCGATGCCGACGAGGACCGCAAGGGCCAGGACGGTCGGTCCTTGGCGGACCAACAGACCGATGGTACGGGCGAGTCGGTCCTGCATGACGACCTCCTTCGACACGGGTGGGTCCTGGCTTTCTTCTTTGCGGGAGGTACGAGAGACTTTATCATATGCTCGCATGCGCTATCATGCAAGTCACGAGCACGACGGGCCCGGCTCGAGGGGAAGGACATGAACGGCAACAGCCACTTGTTCCGGATTTTCCAGGCGCTTTCCGACCCCACACGCCTGCGCGTGTTCCGGCTCCTCGTGACCAACCGCACCGAGATGTGCGTCTGCGAAGTCGTGGACTCCTTGCAGGAGCGGCAGTACAACGTCTCGCGCCACCTGAAGGTCCTCGATCTGGTCGGGCTGCTCGGTGGGGAGAAGCACGGCCGCTGGACCTACTACGGCCTGGATCGGCGGAACCCGACCGTCTCCTCGTTCGCGAAGCTCGTCGCTGCCCTTCCTGATCCCGAGGGGACCTTCGCAGAGGACCAAGCGCGCTTTGACAAGCGAATGACCCTTCGCGAGGACGGGAGGTGTCGGTGCGGCATCCAGACCCCTGAACTTGCCGGATGAACGGGAAGGGGTCCGTTTCAAAAGCGGACCTGCGCGGGAATGCGGTTGCGCTCGAAGTCGACGCCGGGGCCGAAGGGCGGCCAGGCGAGGTCCCCGAACCACTCCGGCTTCGATGCGCGATAGAGCCTGGGGGGCATGCCTGCGCCTCCGAGCGATTCGCTCACGGGCACCTGCCGAACGCCGCGCAGTCCAGGTCGTCGCCGGTGGGGTCCTCTCCGCACGCATCGAAGGGCTCCGGCGGCGCCTCGGACCCCAGGAAGAGATGACTCAGGAGCCTCGCCGGATCGGAGATGTCCACCTCGCCGTCGTCGTTGACGTCCGCAGCGTCCGAGCAATCGTTCATGGCGCTCCCCAGGAAGAGGAAGCCGAGGATGGTGATGGCGTCGGACATGTCTGCCGTGCCGGATGCGTTGGCGTCGCCGCGGAGGAAAAGAGCGCCGCGGGCGGACACCACCGCCGAGCTGACCTCGTCGTTGAAGCCGCGGTCGACCAGACAAGTCTCGTCCTCGCTGATCACCGCGCTGTTGCCCGTGAAGTCCTGCTGCTGAAAGACAGTGACCTGGAAGCCGCTGCCGACGCGAACCGCGGAAATATCGTTGTCGACCATGCCCATGGCCTGCAGCCGGCCCAGAGTGTAGCTGCCCACCGGCAAGGCGACCGCGTAGCCGTCGTACCCGCAGTCGCTGTAGAGCGAGACCACGGCGCTCGACGCCGGCGCCTCCACCGCGATCGAGCTGGCACGGTCGTTCCACCCGTCGTCGTTCAGCAGGGTGTCGTTGCCGGACTTCACCAGGCTGGCGCCGCTGAAGTCGTCGCCGTCGAACAGCGTGACCCGCCAGCCCGGCGGCACCGTCAGCGAGGTGATGTCGTTGTCGACCACGCCTCGCGCGGCAAGGGCGGCCGTGTCGTGGCGCCCCGCAGGCAGCGCCGACGATCGGCCATCGAAGTTGTAGTGCTGGTAGACCATGGGCAATTCCACGATGGCGGCTGCCTCCATCAACAGGAGGCCGCTGAGCTGGGTGGAGAGGTCCGTGGTCGGACCGGCGCGGACGGCCCAGTTCGGGCCGACGATCATCTCCGGCCTCCGCAGTCCGATGGCGTTGAGGATGTTCGCGTTGTGCTTGACGGCCTCCTGGAACCGGAGGCGGGTGGCGGCAGGCATGTTGCCCTCGCGGGCCAGCAGCGCCAGGTAGCGGACGAGTATCCCCTTGAACAGGCCGCCGTCCCCCCCGCCCGTCTCCTGGCCGAAGATCATGCCGTCGGGCGACCGCGCGTCGAGCACCCAGGTAG
>JALOLB010000182.1 GCA_025456225.1 Thermoanaerobaculaceae bacterium | reverse complement strand
ACTGCACACGACCTTCACCCCCGTCGCCGTCACGGCCAACGCCCTCGGCTCGGCCTGGGACCTCCTGTGGGCGGGCGAACGTGCCCTCTACGACACCGTGAGCGAGCTCGGACGCGTGCGCAGCGAGGTGGACGAGCTACGCCGCTCCAATCAGCTCCTCACCTCGGAGCTGGCCGCTCTGCGGCAGGGCTCGCAGTTGCTGGCGCGCTTCCCCTCGGTGAGCGAGGGCGCGGTCCTGGCGCGCGTCGTCAGCCGGGACATGGTGCTCACCCACAGCCTGATCCTCGACCGTGGCCGGGCCGACGGCGTCACGACGGATGCCGCGGTGCTGGCAGGCGATGGCCTGCTGGGCCGTGTCGATCGGGTGAGCGAGCACAGCGCTCGGGTCCAGCTCCTCACGCACCCTGCGGCCGCAGCGGCGGTCCGGATCGTGGGCCTTGCCGTCGAGGGTCTGCTGGTGGGCGGCACCCAGCCAGCCATCACCCAGCTCCCGCCCTACACCCAGGTCGAGCCGGACACCGCCGTCGTGTCGTCCGGCTCGGAGGGCATCTATCCGCCGGGGCTGCTGGTCGGCACTGCCCTCGAGGTCACCACCAGGGGCATGTTCGCAGTCGTGCCGGTGCGCCTGGCCGCCAGAGCCCCCGAGGCCATGGTGGTGCTGGTCCTGCCTGCGACAGGGCGGGTGGCGCCGTGAAGCTGCTGCTCGCCTTCCTGGCCGCCCTGGCGCTGCACCTCGGCTTCCGGGCCGCCCACCTGTGGTGGGGGCTGGCCGCCTGTCAACCCCTGCTCCTGGTCATCGTTGCCGCGGCCCGCATCCACACCCCAATCGGTGCCGCCTGGGTGGGACTTGGTGTCGGTCTGACCCTGGACGTCGCTTCCGGGCGCATCATCGGTCCCGGAGGAGTGGCCGGAGCCGCAGCCGGTGCCGTGGTCGGGGTGGTGGCGCGGCGCTTCGAGCTGGAGGGACCGCTCTTCTGGATCGTCGGATCGCTCCTCGCGGCCACCACCAGCGAGCTGCTCTGGTTTGCCGAGGTCTTCACCCTCGGCGTCACCCCGGACCACGGCTGGCTCGGGGTGCTGGCCACCGTGGCCATGACGGCTGCGGCAGGGTTCGCCGTGGCCACCGGCGAGCGGGCGCTCCGCGCCTGGCGCTCGCCCGAGCGCGCGCGCCGACGCCTGCTCCGGCGCATGTAGCCATGCTCGGCAAGGTGTTCCTCGACTCGGCCTGGTTCGTGCGCGACGACCTGCGCCCGCTCCAGCGCCGGCTCGTGGTCATGCTGCTGGCGCTGGGGCTGGCATTCCTGGCGATGCTGGCCCGCCTCTGGGTTCTCCAGGTGGTCCAGGGCGACCGCTGGCGAGCCGCCGCCGAGAACAACCGGCTCCGCCGCATTCCCCTCGAGGCGCCGCGCGGCACCGTGACCGACACCCACGGCGAGATCATCCTCGACAACCGCCCCACCTACCAGCTCCTGCTGTTCCCGGAAGAGATGAAGGACGCCGCGCGCACCGAGAGCTTCCTCACCCGGATCGAGATCGCCGACGCAGGCGAGGTCCGAGCCCGCATCGCCCGCGCCCGCAAGACCTCGCACCTGCCCTCGATCATTGCCGACAACCTGCGCTGGTCGCAGGTGGCAGCGATTGCGGCGCACCAGGCCGAGTTCGGAGAGCTCCAGGTGCACCCTGCCACCCGCCGCTCTCTTCCCGCCGGCCCGGCCGTCGCGCATCTCGTCGGTCAGCTCGGCGAGGTCTCGCCCGAGCAGCTCGCCGTGGATCCCAGCCTGCGATCCGGGCAGCTCGTCGGACGATCGGGGCTGGAGCGGGCCTTCCAGGACACCCTCGGAGGGACGCCCGGTGCCCTCGTGGTGGTGGTGGATGCCCTCGGCCGGCAGATCTCGAGCCTCGACGAGGAGCCGCCCATCCTCGGCCACCCCCTGCAGGTGACCATCGACCTGCAGCTCCAGCGCGAGGCAGCCGAGGCGATGGCCGGCCAGGTGGGTGCCGTGGCCGCCATCGACCCGCGTGACGGCGCGGTGCGGGTGCTGCTGTCCCTGCCCGCGTTCGACCCGGACCTCTTCGCCGGTCACCTCGAGCCGGCGCGCTGGCGGGAGCTCAACGACGACCCCCTCAAGCCGCTGCACAACCGGGCCCTGCAGGCCCTCTACCCGCCAGGATCCACGATCAAGCCCCTCTTCGCGGCCGGAGCGCTCGCGGATGGGCTCCGCACCCCGGCCGAAGGCGTGAGCTGCAGCGGCGCCGTCACCATCTACGGCCACCCGTACCGGTGCTGGCTCAAGGGTGGGCACGGAGGGGTCGCTCTGACGTCCGCCATCGAGCAGTCCTGCGACTCCTACTTCTACCGCCTGGCTCATGACACCGGGCTCGAGCGCCTGGCCTCGTGGGCCACCCGCTTCGGCCTCGGTCAGCCCACCGGGATCGAGCTCGCCGGCGAGAGCTCGGGGCTCGTGCCGTCGGACGCCTGGAGCCGCCGGGCCCGCGGGCACCCGTGGTACGGTGGCGAGACCATCTCGGTGGGGATCGGGCAGGGTCCGATTCTGGCCACGCCGCTGCAGCTCGCGGTGGCCTACGCGGCCCTCGTCAACGGCGGCTTCCGGGTCACCCCCCACCTGAGCGCGACCGACTTCCCCGCGCCCCAGCCCCTCAATCTGGACCCCCAGGTCCTCGCGACGGTCCGTCACGGGATGGAGCTGGTGGTGGGGGGCGACCGCGGCACCGCACGACGGTGGTCGAACCTCCCGGCTCGTTTCGCTGGCAAGACCGGCACGTCTCAGGTGATCCGCAAGGTCGAGGGCGTGAAGTGGTACGAGCTGCCATGGGAGCAGCGTCACCACGCCCTCTTCGTCGGCTACGCCCCTCCCGAGGCCCCGACCCTCGTGGTGGCGGTGGTGGTCGAGCACGGTGGCGATGCGGCCGCGGTGGCCGCGCCGGTGGCGGCCCGGATCATCCAGAGGGCCTTTGCCCCGGGCTTCGACACCACCGCCGTCAAGCCGAACCTCCCGGAGGGTGTCGACCTGCTCCCGACGGCCACAGCCGAGGAGCCGGACACTCCCGACACGACGGCCGCATCCGCCACGCCGTCAACCCCCACCGGAGGAGCACCGCGATGAGGCGCCTCGACCTCTGGATGCTGCTGGCCACCGTCGTCATCGGAGCCTGTGCCGTGCTCGCTCAGAGCTCCACGGCGCGGGCACTCGCCTCCCCCGGCTTTGTCAACCGACAACTGATCTGGCTGGCCGTCAGTGCTGTGCTGCTGGTGCTCTTCTCCTTCACCGACTACCGCATCCTGGTGCGGCTCGCGCCGGTGCTGTGGGGCGGGTCGATGCTCGTCCTGCTGACGCTGTTCGTGGTCGCGCCGCTGCGCGCCGGAACCCACTCCTGGTTCGTCCTCGGGAGCTACACCATCCAGCCCTCCGAGTTCGCCCGCGTCGCCACGCTCCTCGCGGTGGCCGCGCTCTCGGCCGAGCACCGGGAAGGGCAGCTCGACCTCAGGCGGATCGGAATGCTGTGCGCAGCCGTGGGGCTGCCCGCGCTGCTCGTGGCGCTGCAGCCGGATCTCGGGATGGCCCTCACCTACGTCCCCATCCTGCTGGCGGCGCTGTGGCTGGGCGGCCTGCCCTGGAAGGCCTGGGTCGGGATCGTCCTGGTCGGCCTCGCCGCCGCCGGGGGCGCCTGGAGCTTCTATCTCAAGCCCTACCAGAAGGAGCGCGTGCTCACCTTCCTGGACTCCGAGCGCGACCCCTACGGCGCCGGCTACCAGCAGCGGCAGTCCCAGATCGCTGTGGGCTCGGGAGGGGTGCTCGGGCGGGGGCTGCGTGGCGGCACCCAGTCCCAGCTTCGATTCCTGCCTGCCCAGAGCACCGACTTCATCTTTGCGGTGTGGGCCGAGCAGACAGGCTTCGCGGGCTCGGCCCTGCTCGTCCTGACGTACGTGGCGCTCCTGTGGAGGGTCTTCGCGGTGGCGTTCTGTGCCAGGGACCGCGTGGGGATGGTGTTCGCGGCCGGCATCGGCCTCGTCATGGCGGTGCAGATCCTGGTCAACATCGCCATGGTCATGGGCGTCGCGCCCACCACCGGCATCACGCTGCCGCTGCTGTCCTACGGGGGCTCCTCGCTGCTCGCAGGTGCGATCGCCCTGGGCCTCGTGCAGAGTATCTGGCGCCTGCGCTTCGCAAATGTGTGAAGAAGGGGAGAGGGAAGAGGGGAGAGGGAAGAGTGAGAAGCCCTCTGGAAGGTCCTGACTTGCTCTCCCCTCTGCCCTCTACCCTCTCCCCCGGGTGGGGGGCGGGGGTCAGAGCTCGACGGAGCCGATGAGGGCGATGAGACGCTCCAGGCGCTCCCGCATCGAGGCGCGCTCGGCCTCGAGGGCCGCAAGACGCTCCTCGAGGGTTGTGACGGACGAGGCGCCCTCCCGGAGACGCTGGTTCTCCTCCTCGAGGGTCGCCAGCCGCGCCTGCTGCTCGCGGTAGGCCGCGATCACCTTCTCGATTCGCTCCTCCAGGGTGGTGAAGATGTCCATCCCCTCCTCCTTACTGGAAGCTCACGGCCAGGCGCCGGGAGAGCTCCTCCATGAGCGCAAAGTGCGCCTGATTGACCTCGTCCTGGGTGAGGGAGCGGTCGGCCAGACGGTACACCAACCGCAGGGTCGTCTTCAGCTCGCCTGCCGCCACGCCCTCCCCTTCGTACTGCACGACCGGACGCACGTCCTCGAGCCATGCCGGGGCGACTTCCCGGATCACCCCCGTCAGCTCGGCGTACGGCAGCCCACGAGCGTGCCGGACCGTGAGATCCGCCTCCACCGCGGGAAAGCGAGGCACCGGGCGCATGGTCGGCCGGGGCGCCGCGGCGACGCAACCGAGGTCCACCTCGGCGACCCACAACGGCAGCGGCGACTCCACGCCCGCAGCGACCGGGTCGGCAAGCCGTCCGGCCACCCCGATCACCTGCTCCCCGTCGAGGACCTCGGCACCCTCGCCCGGCGCGAGGACCGGGGCCGCAGCAGGCCGCCAGGTCACCGCGGAGATCCCGAGCTGACCGAGCACCGCCTCCACGACCCCCTTGAGGTCGAGGAAGTCGGCCTGACCCTGGCGGTCCCAGCCGCCCAGCCGGCCGGCCACCACCAGCGCCACGCGCTCCTCCTCCCGGGGTCGGCCATCGATCCCGAAGAACACGCGGCCGACCTCGCCCAGCATCACCGATTCGGCCCCGCGCCGGAGGTTCCCGGCGGCGGCCTCGGCGAGGCCGGCGAGGATCGTCCGGCGCATCACCGCGAGGCGGGCGGAGAGAGGGTTCGCCAGGCTGACCGGGGTGCCGCGCCCGGCCAGGGGCGAGCCAGCCGTGGCGCCGTCCTGGTCGGCGCTCACGAAGGAGTACGTCACCGCCTCCGCGAGCCCGGCGAGCACCAGGGCTTCCCGGGCACGGTCGGTGAGCGGCCAGCTCCCCAGTCGCTTCCCCGGCTCGGTGGAGGCCACCGGCAAGGCGGAGGGGATGCGGTCGTACCCGAAGTGGCGCAGCACCTCCTCGTAGAGGTCCTCCGCCAGCTCGAGGTCGACGCGCCAGGTGGGAGCGGTGCACGTGATCTCGTCCCCGGCCACCCGCGGCTCGCAACCGAGCGCCGCCAGCACCTGCAGCACGAAGCCCGAGGGAATGTCGCACCCCGCGAACGCGCAGAGGCGCTGGCGGAGCAGGGTCATCTGGTGGGGGACGGGCAGGGTTGGGGCCGAGTCCAGGACGCCTGCCGCCACCTCGCCCCCGGCCAGCCGGACGATGAGCTCCGCCGCCAGGTCCGCGGCGACCCGTGCCATGGCACGGTCGGAGCCGCGCTCGAAGCGGTGGGACGCCTCGGTCGACAGCCCGAGCCGCCGCGCCGTGCGCCGCACCCGCATGGGGTCGAAGTACGCGGACTCCAGCAGCACGTCGGTGGTGTCGTCCCGGATCTCCGAGTCGGCGCCGCCCATGATCCCCGCCAGGGCGACCGCCTTCTGGGCGTCGGCGATCACCACGTCCTCGGGGACGAGCTCGCGCTCGATCCCGTCCAGGGTTGTCATGCGCTCCCCGGCCAGGGCGCGGCGCACGCGGATCGCTTGCCCGGCCAGGAACCGGAGGTCGAAGGCGTGCAGGGGTTGCCCGACGTCCAGCAGAACGTAGTTCGTGGCGTCCACGACGTTGTTGATGGGGCGGACGCCGCACCGGGCGAGGCGCTCGGCCAGCCAGGCCGGCGACGGGCCGACCTTCACCCCGCGGATCACCCGGGCGCAGTACCGCGGGCACCCCTGGGCGTCCTCGACGTCGAGGGAGGCCAGCTCTGAGGTGGCCACGCCGCCCTCGGGCACCTGCACCTCCAGCGGGCGCAGGTGACCACAGCCGGCGGCGGCGGCCTCCCGTGCCATGCCCCGGTGGTTCATGGCATCCGGCCGGTTGGAGGTGATGTCCACGTCCCACACCTCGTCGTCGGGAACCGGCTCCCGGAGCTCGACGTTCATCCCCACCCCGGTGAGGCGCTGCGCCAGCTCAGCGGCCGGCAGGTCCCCCTCGAGGTGGTCGCGCAACCAGGCGAGCGAAAGCTTCACGCTGGCACCCCCATCCCGAACTGGCGCAGGAACCGCTCGTCGCCGCCGAACAGCAGCCGCAGGTCGGGCAGGCGGTACTTGAGCACCGCCACGCGATCGAGGCCCAGCCCGAAGGCGAAGCCGGTGTACCGCTTGGGATCGATCCCGCAGGCCGCGAACACCCGCGGGTCCACCATGCCCGAGCCCAGGATCTCGATCCAGCCGGACCCGGAGCACATCGCGCACCCGGCGCCCCGGCACAGCACGCAGGTGATGTCCACCTCCGCCGAGGGCTCGGTGAACGGGAAGAACGACGGCCGGAAGCGCACCGCCAGGCTCGGGTCGAAGAGGCCGTGCAGGAAGGCCTCCAGCGTGCCCTTGAGGTGCCCGAAGGTGATTCCCTCGTCGACCACGAGACACTCGACCTGGTGGAACATCGGCGAGTGGCGGAGGTCGGAGTCCCGGCGGTACACCCGGCCGGGGATGAGCACCCGAATCGGCGGCCGCTGCGACTCCATGGTGTGCACCTGCACCGGCGACGTGTGGGTGCGCAGCACCATCCCGCTGGGCAGGTAAAAGGTGTCCTGGGCGTCCCGCGCCGGGTGGTCGGGAGGGATGTTGAGGGCCTCGAAGTTGTGCCAGTCGTCCTCGATCTCGGGCCCGTCCGCCACCGAGTACCCCATGCGCAGGAAGATGCTCTCGATCTCCCGCCGCACCAGCGTCACCGGATGGAGGGAGCCGACGAGCGGCCGTCGGCCCGGCAGGGTGACGTCGAGGCCGGTGGACGCCTTCGCCCGGGACGCGGCCTCGGCCGCGGCGCCGAGCGTCTCCTCGACCAGCCTCTTGAGCTCGTTGAGAGCCTTCCCGTAGGCCGGCTTCTCCTCGCGCGGCAGGCCCTTGAGCGTCTCCTCCAGGTCCCGCAGCAGCCCCGAGCGGCGGCCGGCAAAGCGCACCCGCACCGCCTCGATCCCCTCGGGGTCGGTGCCGGCAGCCGTCAGGGCCGCCAGGAACTCCTCACGCGACCGGTGCAGCACCTCGATGGACATGCTCAGGCCGTCTTGGCGGCCAACCCCTTCCTGGCCAGCTTGACGAGGTCGCCGAACCCCTCGCGGTCACGCACGGCCATGTCCGCCATCACCTTGCGGTCGAGGTCGCAACCCGCCGCCTTGAGCCCCGCCATGAGCTGGGAGTAGCTCATCTCGAACAGCCTGGCCGCGGCGTTGATGCGCGCGATCCACAGGGTGCGCATCGTCCGCTTGCGTGCCCGCCGGTCGCGGAACGCGAACTGCAGCGACCGCTCGACCTGCAGCTTGGCGACGCGGTACGCGCTGTGCTTGGTGAGGTAGTAGCCCTTGGCGAGGGTCAGCACCTTCTTGCGGCGCCCGACACGGTTGTTTCCACGCTTGATTCGCATCGTCTTCTCCTATCAGGCGTACGGCAGCATGCGAGCCACGTTCTGGGCGTCGCACGGCTTGACGACCGCGGACGTCTGGAGCTGGCGCTTTCGCTTGGAGGTCTTCTTGGACAGGATGTGGCTATGGAACGCATGGTGCCGCTTGAACTTCCCGGAAGCGGTGCGCTTGAACCGCTTGGCGGCGGCTCGCAGGGTCTTCAGCTTCGGCATCGGGTCCTCCTTGGGATCTCGTCGTGCCCGGGACGCTGCCCGGGCGGTGCAGTTCGTTCAGGCGCCCTCGGGCCAGACCTGGAGCGCGCGCGCGCGCGCCGAGGCGGTGAGGACGCGGATGATGTCGTCGATGG
>JALOLB010000181.1 GCA_025456225.1 Thermoanaerobaculaceae bacterium | reverse complement strand
CGACCCCTCGTCGGCGATGATGAGGGTGCGCTCGAACTGCCCCATGCGCTCGGCGTTGATGCGGAAGTAGGCCTGCAGCGGGATCGCCACCTCGACGCCGGGCGGCACGTAGATGAACGAGCCGCCCGACCACACCGCCGAGTTGAGCGCCGCGAACTTGTTGTCCTCGGCCGGGATCACCGTGGCGAAGTGCTCGCGCACCAGGGCCTCGTGCTCCCGCAGCCCCGAGTCCATGTCGAGGAAGATCACCCCCTGCCGGGTGAGCTCCTCCTTCACCGAGTGGTAGACCACCTCCGACTCGTACTGGGCCGAGACCCCGGCCAGGAACTTGCGCTCGGCCTCGGGGATCCCGAGCCGGTCGAAGGTGCGCTTGATGTCGTCCGGGACGTCGTCCCAGCTCTCGCCCTGGCGCTCGGTGGCGCGCATGAAGTAGGTGATCTGGTCGAAGTCGATCTGCGCGAGCGCCTCGGTGTCGCCCCAGGACGGCATGGGCCTGGCCAGGAAAGTGTCGAGCGCCTTGTGCCGGAAGGCGCGCATCCACTCGGGCTCCCCCTTGAGCCCGGAGATCATCTCCACCACGTCGTGGGACAGCCCCTTCGGGGTCCTGGCAAAGGACAGCTCCGGGTCCCGGAAGCCGTAGCGCTGAGCGTAGTCGGAGCCGAGGTCCGCGACCTGGGTGCCGGGCGCCATCACGCTGCCCCGATCTGGGGGGTGAGCCAGTCGTAGCCGCGCTCCTCGAGCTGCAGCGCCAGCTCCGGCCCGCCGCTGCGCACGATCCGCCCGTCCATGAAGACGTGCACGACGTGGGGCTGCACGTAGTTGAGCAACCGCTGGTAGTGGGTGACCAGGACCATGCCGACGTCCTGCTGCGCCGCGGCGTTGATGCCCCGGGAGACGATGCGGAGGGCGTCGATGTCGAGCCCCGAGTCGGTCTCGTCGAGGAGCCCGAAGCGGGGCTTCAGCATGAGGAGCTGGAGGATCTCCAGCCGCTTCTTCTCGCCGCCGGAGAAGCCGTCGTTGAGGTAGCGACCGGCAAACCCGGAATCCATCTCGAGGTCGGCCATGCGGGCCAGGAGCTCCTTCCGGAACTCCCGCACCGGCACCTCCGTCCCCCGGACCGCGGTGACCGCGGCGCGCAGGAACGAGGCGACCGTCACGCCGGGCACCGCCACCGGGTACTGGAACGCCAGGAACATCCCCTTGCGGGCCTTCTCGTCGGGGGAGAAGGCCGTGACGTCCTCGCTGCCCAGCAGCAGTCGCCCATCGAGGGTGTAGGCCGGGTGCCCCATCAGAGCGTTGGCGAGGGACGACTTGCCTGAGCCGTTGGGCCCCATGATGGCGTGGATCTCGCCCGGCGCCACCGCGAGGTCGACGCCCTTGACGACCTCCCGGTCGGCCACCCAGACGTGAACGTCGTGACAGGAGAAGACAGGTTGCTGCTCGCTCATGGCGAGACTCCCTTCGGGGTCGAGGCCGTGGGGGCCGCGGTGGTCAGGGGCCACCGGAGCTGCAGGCGCCGATGGGTGGCGGCCTCGCCGCAGACCAGGTCGGCAAGGGTCATGCCGGCCAGCAGGTCGCCCACCACCGCGTCGAGGGTGGACCACACCGAGCGCAGGGCACAGTCGTTCTGCCGCACGCAGCCACCCGACCCCTCACCCCGGTGCCGCTCGCAGAAGCCGACATTGAACAGCCGCTCGCCGAGAGCCTGGAAGACCTGCAGCACCGTGATGTGCTCCGGCGGAGCCGCGAGAACGTACCCACCACTGCGGCCACGGCTCGCTACCACGAGCCCGGCCCGGCGGAGCTGACCCACCACCTTGGCGGCGAACGGCTCGGTCAGGCCCTCGTCACCGGCCAGCTCGGTCACGGCCACCGTGCGCGGGTGGCGCTGCGCCAGACGCAGCAGCAACCGCATCCCCAGCTCTTCCGTCGCGGTGATCCGCATGCTCCCCCCGGGCATCCGAACCACAAAAACGGACTTTGAATTCCGGATTCATCCCCATCCCAGCCCTCTCCGCTCCGAACTTGGATTTGGACCTGGACTTGGACCTCGACCTGGACCTGTGTCGGCCGGAGGAATCGCGTCACCAGACAACGCGGAGCGGACTGCTCGCCGCGGGAATTCTCGGCACCTGAGCCGCTTGCAGAGCTCTCGGCGCTCCGTTCCTCCCCCTCGCCCCCGCAGCGGGAGAGGGTTGGGGTAAGGGGCGCAACTCCCTGCTGCTGAGGAACAAAGCACCCATCACCCTAACGCTCTCCCCGCTCCGCGGGGCGAGGGGACCGCGGCGGTGACCCTTGAGAAGTCGGATTCTGCAAGCGGCCCACCTGACTGGTTCGTTTCGGGTCCAGGTCGAGGTCCAGGCCCAAGTCCAGGTTCCATCAACAACCCGGGCGGGCGGGGGATCTTGAGCCTTGAGCCTGAAGCCTTGAGCCTGGCCGGGTGGGGGCTCAGGCCGGCCGCGCGGCTGCGGCCTGGAGAATGACCGCCAGCTCGTCCGCCAGCCCGTCTCGGTTCGCGGGAGAGATCTCGAACAGCCGTGCGCCGGGGTGCTCCTTGATGGTCTTGGCGAGGCCCCCGCCCCGCATCGCGACGGTGGCCACCAGGGGTGCGCCGGCGTCCAGGAGGCGGTTGACCGCCCGCACGAAGTCGCGGCTCATGCACTCCATGCTGCCGACCTCGTCGATGACGAAGAGCTGGACTCCGGGCGCCGGGGTGAGCTCCCCGGCCAGGGCGTCGATCGCCTCCACCCAGACGCCGTACCGGCCCACCCGTTGCGGGCCGCGATGGTCGAGGTGGGCGATGAGGCGCTTCTGCCCGGAGAACCCCTTCCCCACGAAGCCCACCCGCTGCCCGCCCTCGCGCAGCTCGGTGGTGGTGAAGCCGGCCAGGCGCCACCCGCCCAGGAGCTGGCAGAGCTTGCCGATCACGGTGGTCTTGCCGACCCCGGGAGGGCCAGTCAACAGCAACACGGGTCCAACGCTCATTCGCGCATTCTACCCCGACGCTCTCATTCGAGAACCCGCTCCCGGGCCGGTCGTCACGAGAGCTCGAGCGCCCTGACTCGACTGCCGGCAGCGCCTGGAGTCGGCTGGCCCGCGGTCTCGAGGTCCAACTCCTTGCCATCTCCCTGGTTGGGATCCATCTTTGGAGCTGGAGCACGGGTGCAATGAACGAGATCACCGAGCGACCGGAACGACGGTCCCCGAAGGACCGCCGTCGCGGCTTCGACCGCCGCGACCAAGAGAGCGACCTGCCCCGCGTGCCAGGCCGCCACGACCGCCGCAGGACCCACGACCGCCGGCACGCTCTCCGCCGCGCGGCGGACCGTGCCGTGGCCACGTCGGGGCCGAAGCCACGGCACGGGTAGCAGGACGCCAGGACCTCGCTACTGACCGCTCGCGACGACGAGCGGGACGGGGGGTCTGGCATCGAGGCGCAGCACGGGGTAGACCCCGGGCTCGGCGCTCCACTGCCGCACCAGCGCCCGGCTGAAGAACCCCCAGGCTGCCAGGCTGTCCCCCGACGTGGGCTCGAGCAGCACCGGGACGAGCCGGGCCAGCGGCTGCCGCATGTCCACGAAGACGCTCCCCGCCGGCAGCTCCACCTCGGCCTTCTCGTAGCGACCGGTGAGGGTGATGAGCACGTGCCCCTGGTACAGGGTCTTCGCCGTCTCCACCTTCTCCAGCGCGAAACGCTCGCCGTTCGCCCTGCACGCCCGATCGAGCCGCTCGACCGCGAGCCCGTGGGCGAGCAGGTTCTGCACCGCCTCGTCGTGGCCCGGAAGGACCACGTACCCGGCCGGCAGGGACACCGTCGAGGTGGGAACCGCGAGCGTCATGTACGGCATCGTGTAGCTGCGGTGGACCTCCGTCGGCTGCATCCGGAACTCGCCCAGCCACGGATACTTCGCCCTCTCCTCGGCGGTCACCGGCACCTTCGTGTGCTCGAACCCCTTCACCGTCACGTCCGCCAGGCGATCGAGCTTCCACGCCGTGGCGAACGGCTGCTGTCGGAAGGTGTCGCGGGTCTCGGCGTCCGCCCGGCGCACCAGCGCCGCGAGGTCGGCGGCGTGCGCGTCGGTATACTCGAGCACGGCCTGCACGAAGCCGTAGGACGACAGCACACGGGTCCTGAAGTCGGCGTAGGAGTAGTTCTCGTCGAGGATGGCCAGGCGGTTGCGCAGCGCGACGTAGTTGGTGCCGTAGCGCGCCTCGAGGCTGTCGTTCTCCCACCCCTTCTCCGGGTGCTCCGCGTCGACGAACGAGCCGTAGGGCACACTGTCCCAGCCGAAGCGCTCCTTGAGCGTCGCGGCCACGGCGGGGAAGAGGCTTCCCCACATGTGATCGGCGAGCGCCCTGGGGCCGTTCGGGTGGCCGCCGGTGGTGTACGTCACCGGCTCGCGATGGTACGACCCGTTGGTGGTGTGCATGTCGAGGACGAGGACCGGGTCCCAGGCGTTCAGCAATCCCACGAGCGCCCGCACCTCGGGTGACTCGAGCTTGGTGTAGTCGCGGTTGAGGTCGAGGTACTGCCCGTTGAAGCGCACGCCGGCCACCTCGGGGCCCTCGTCGTGGCGGTTGTCGCCGAGCTTGTCGTTGCCGTCGGCGTTGAAGATCGGGACGACGAGCACGACCTGGTGCTCGACCAGCGCCGCCAGCCGGCCGCTGCCCACCTCGCGGATGAGCATCTGGCAGGCTTCCTTGCCCTCCACCTCGCCGGCGTGGATGTTGGCCATGACCAGGACCGCCGGCTTGCCCGTGGCGCGCAGCTCGGCCGGTGTCCGCACCCGCTCCTTCGAGAGGATGACGAGCGGGACGTCGCGCCCCTCGGCGGACCGGGCGAGGGTCGCCAGGGTGACGTGGCTCGAGGTGGCGGCGACGGCGCGCACGAAGTCGACGACCTCGGCGTGGAGCGATGTCCGCCCGTACGATGTCGCCTCGACCACCGTGACAGGGTCGGCCGCCCTGACCGCGGCAGCCACCATCAGCGCCAGCCCTCCCAGTGTCGCCCGCATGCACCCTCCCACCCCCGGAACGAGGTCGCCCGGGGGCCTCCAAGCCTATCAGGCTCCACCCGGCGCACCGCCATCGCCCGTGCCCCGTCCGCGCCTGAGGAACGACCCTCCTGTCGCGACCGGTCGGATCACTCCTGCGTCAGGACGCCGTCGAGGAGGCCGAGGTAGCGCTCGACGTAGTGCCGGAGGTCGAACCGCGCCGCGCGCTCGCGGGCGGTGGCACCCAGCCGTCGCCGCAGCCCGGGGTCGGCCGCGAGCCGTCGCAGGGCGCGCAGCCACGCCTCCGGGGTCGAGGCCCACAGCCCTGTTTCGCCGTCCACGACGACGTCGCGGTTGGCGCCGACCGGGGACGCCACGGTGGGAAGGCCGGCGGCCGCGTACTGGATCGAGCGGTAGGCACCCTTGCCGCGCGTCCAGGGGTCGTCCGGGAGCGGCGCCAGGCCGACGTCGCAGGCCGCCAGCGCCTCCGCCTCCACCGCCTCGCTCCACGGCACCTCGACGCTCGGCACCCCGGCCCAGGCGGGCAGCCCGGCCGAGATCACCCGCACCTCCAGGCGCACCCCCTCGGCCACGAGCTGGCGGAGCAGCGGCCCCAGGTCGCCCAGGTAGGCCAGGTTGCCCGTGGTGCCGATCCACCCCAGGCGCAGCACGTCCCGGGGCTCGTGGGCCGCCACCGGATAGCGCGCGAGGTCCACCGGCGTCGGCACGACCTCGACCCGGCGGGCGAACGGCGCCACCCAGTCGGCGAGCGGCTGCGCGCCGGTCACCACCAGCCGGCAGTGCTCGACCATGCGCCGCAGCCGCCGCTGCCGCCACCACGCCTGGTCAGGCGCCTCCCCGTGCCGGCTGGGCTTCGCGAACATCACCGCGTCGTCGACGTCGAACACCCAGCGCCGGCAGCGGCGCTGCACGAAGGCGCGCTCGCCGGGCAGCAGCTTCTGCTTGGAGAACACGATGAGGTCGGAGCGCCGCCACAGCTCCCGCCGCACCCACACCCGCCACCACTCCGGACGTCGCGGCATCGACAGCGCCTGCACCACCCACCCCCGCGCCTCCAGCCCCGACCTCAGGCTGCCCAGCCGCAGCCGGAACGAGGGCAGGCTCGTGTTGGGCGAGATCAGCGTGACGGTCAGAGGTCGGCCCCCACCCACCTCCTTGCTCCCGAGCTTCATTCCCCTGCCGTCGCCCATCGGTCTGCCTGGCACCTCCCGGCGGCCCATTCCACCACAGCCGCGCCGTCACGGCCAGGCACCTGAGCCGCGGCGCAGGCCACAGGACGGACAGGAAACCGGCTTGGATGTCTGTGATGCGCGGCGGCGAGGGAGCCTGCTACTTCCCCAGGCTGGCCAGGTACGCCCTGCTGATGTCTTCCTCTCGGCGCGAGCCCCGTCGCCGGTCGACCAGCACCGGGACGTTCCGCACTCTGCGGTCACGACCCGACCTCTTGACCCAGGAGGCGCGCGGCATCAGACGTCGGGCCAGTAGCCGGCGAGCATTCAGAATCAGGACCAGCGTCAAGGACCCTGCAATCACCGCATAGAGAACCATCAGGATCACGTCCATGCTGCCCTCCGCTCGCCGATCGACCAACCAGTGAAACCGCGTTGTGATGCCAACATTCTAACCCTCCGGGTCCGGAGGAGCATTCCGCCTGCCACCGCCGAGTCGTGATCTGGAGTTGGAACAACCGGTCCCAGCGTGGGGTGCTCGGGGACCTGGGTTGTGGGGTGAGGGTTGTACTGCCTGGTTGATGTCGAGCCTGGGCGGGGCGGTGGAACACGTCCGGCTGACCACCGCGACCTGGACTGCAGGGGATGGACGCTGGGGCAACTGATGCTGCGGGGCTTGATCGTCGCAGCAGGGGTGGAGAAGTAGACGAAACGCCCCGTTGGCGACACAATGCCTTCTGCCGTCGTGCGCGCCGGCGCTGGTCGGCAGCGCAGTGGGCTCGCACGGGAAGCACGCCGGGGGGCGCAGTCCACGGGGGAGGTCGGGTGGCCAGGACATCGCAACTGCTGATTCTCGTGCTCCTCACCTGCGGCATGTCCGCAGCGTGCAAGGGTGGCGGGGAGGACGCCGGAGCTTCCAGACGCCCCGGGCGGAGCCTGGTCGTCCGCACCGCGCCGGTCGCGGCTCGCGACGTCGTCTACAGGGTTCAGGCCCTGGGCTCGCTCGAGCCGGAGGAGCTGGTGCAGATCACCGCCGAGGTGACCGGCGCCGTCAAGGAGGTCCTCTTCCACGCCGGCGACCGCGTGACGGCGGACACGGTCCTGGCGCGCATCGACCCCGACCGCTACCGCCTCGAGGCGGACCGCGCCGAGGCCTCCCATCGCAGGGCCGTCGCCGACTGGAAGCGCGCCGAGGCCGACCTCCAGCGTCGCGAGGCGCTCGCCCTCGAGAACCTCGTCGCTCCCGAGGAGCTCAACCGCGCCCGGCTCGAGGCGGAACGTCTGGCCGCCGACGCGGCGTCCGCCAGGGCGGCGGCCGAGATCGCCCAGCAGAACCTGCGCCGCTCGGCGGTCCGTCCGTCGAGGGCGGGCGAGATCGACACGCGTACCGTCGACACCGGCCAGTTCGTCCAGGTCGGGAACGTGCTGGCCACCCTGGTCGACCCGCGGCGCCTCCGGCTTCGTTTCAAGGTGTCCGACTCCGAGTCGCTCAAGGCGGAGACCGGCCAGACCGTCACCTTCCGGGTCTCCACCCTCGGCGACACCGAGTTCACCGCCAGGGTCTACCACGTGGGCGACGTCGCCGATCCCGCCACCCGCCAGGTGGAGATCCTGGCCTGGGTGGACAACCCCGGGACGCTCAAGCCGGGCTTCTTTGCCGAGGTGATGCTCGCCACCGAGACCCACCAGGGGGCCATTGTCATTGCCGAGAGCGCCGTACAGGCCAGCGAGCGGGGCTTCGTCGTCTACGTCGTCGCCGACGGCACGGCGCACGAAAGGCCGATCCGGCTGGGTCAGAGGACCGGGGACGGGCTCGTCGAGGTCCAGTCGGGCCTCGCCGCCGGCGAGGTCATCGTCTCGGAGGGCTCGGACCGGCTCACCGACGGCATCGCCGTCGAGGTGGCGGCCGACCAGCCGGCCGCCGGAGTGTCGTGATGCGCGACCCCGGACACGGTCCCGAGCCGGCTGAGGACCCGAAAGCCATCGCCACGGGCATGACCCTGGCCGACATCTCGATCGCCCTGATCGGCTTCGGCATCATGTGCTACACCGGCGCCGGCAGCGTCTTCAAGGGCCTGGGCATCAGCCAGAACCCCGACGTCGACTTCCCCATCGTCAACGTCGGCGTGTCCTGGGAGGGCGCCTCGCCCGAGATCATGGAGACCGACGTCGTCGACCCGCTCGAGGACGCGCTGTCCACCGTCGAGGGCGTGCAGCAGATGTCGTCGACGGCGCGCCAGGGCTCGGCCGGCATCACCCTCGAGTTCGAGATCGGGCGCAACATCGACGCCGCGTTGCAGGACGTCCAGACCAAGGTGTCGCGAGCGACCCACGACCTGCCCCGGGAGATCGACCCGCCATCGATCTCGAAGACCAACCCCGAGGACCAGCCGATCATCCGGCTCGCCCTCTCGGGTGACCGGCCGCCGACCTTCCTCGCCGACTACGTCCGCAACGTCATCCGACCCCAGCTGCAGATGGTCGAGGGGGTAGGGGCCATCGACGTCTTCGGGTTTCGCGACCGCAACGTGCGGGTGTGGTACGACGCCACCCGGCTCGAGGCCCAGGGCCTCACCGTCCTCGACGTCAACCGCGCCATCGCCCGCGAGCACCAGGAGGTACCGGCCGGGCGCATCGAGGGCTCCCAGCGCGAGATGAACGTGCGCGCCCAGGGCGAGGCCATCGACATCTCCTCGTTTCGCGACCTCGTCATCACCTACAAGGACGGCGCGCCGGTGCGGCTCAAGGACGTCTCGGTCGTCGAGGACGGTCTCGAGGACCGCCGCCGCCTCAACCGCGTCATGGGCGAGCCGTCGATCGGCTTCGCGATCACCAAGCTGCGCGGCGCCAACGCCGTTCAGGTCGGCCGCGACATCAAGGCGAAGATGGAGGTCCTGCGCTCCCAGCTTCCCGAGGGGATGCGGCTGAACGTCAACTGGGACACCACGACCTTCATCGAGCGCTCGATCCGCGAGATCCTCTTCACCCTCCTGCTCGCGGCGCTCCTCACCGGGTTCGTGTGCTGGCTGTTCCTGGGGTCCTGGTCGACGACCGTCAACATCCTCCTGGCCATCCCGACCTCGATCCTCGGGACGTTCATCGTCATCTACTTCCTCGGCTTCACCCTCAACACCTACACCGTGCTCGGCCTCACCCTCGTGGTCGGCATCGTCGTCGACGACGCCATCATGGTGCTCGAGAACATCTACCGGCACCGGGAGATGGGCCAGGGCAAGGTGAAGGCTGCCTCGGTCGGCGCCCGTGAGATCACCTTTGCCGCCGCCGCCACGACCCTGGCGATCGTCTCGATCTTCCTGCCCGTCGCCTTCATGAAGGGGATCATCGGCAAGTTCTTCTTCCAGTTCGGCGTCACCATCTCGGTTGCGGTCCTGCTGTCGCTCCTGGAGGCGCTCACCCTGGCGCCGATGCGCTGCTCGCAGTTCCTCGAGGTCGAGCACCGCGGCCGCCTCGGCCGCACCATGGACGACCTGTTCAAGCGCCTGTCGAGGCTCTACCTCCGGGCGCTCGCGCCGGCCCTGCACCACCGCACCTGGGTGCTGCTCGGCTCGCTGGTCGTGTTTCTCCTCTCGCTCGGCATCCGCGCCTTCCTGCGGGAGGAGTTCATCCCCAGCCAGGACATGAGCCGCTTCACGATCCGCTTCCAGACGCCGGTCGGCACCAGCCTCGACGCCACCGACCGGTACTTCCGCCAGATCGAGTCGTTCCTCTCCACGCGCCCGGAGATCACGTTGTACGCCGGCAGCGTCGGCGGGGGCAGCGACGTCAGCTCGGGCTTCGCCTACGTCAACTTGAAGGAGCCGTCGGAGCGACCCGTCGACCCGAAGCTCGGGCGGCGGCTCACTCAGCTCGAGCTCATGGACGTGGTGCGCCGCCACGCCGCGACCATCCCGGGCGGGCGGGTGATGCTGCAGGACATCTCCCAGGCCGGGTTCTCGCCGTCGCGCGGCGGCGGCTTCCCGGTCGAGTTCAACGTGCGCGGCCCGGACTGGAGCGTGCTGGCCGCCTCGGCGCGCGAGATCGCCGAGGGGATGCGGCAGTCGGGCGTCGTCACCGACGTCGACACCGACTACCGGGTGGGCATGCCCGAGGTGCAGGTGGTCCCGGACCGCAACCGCGCCGCCGACCTGGGCGTCAGCATGGCCGCGATCGGCGAGACCGTGAACGCCGCAATCGGCGGCATGCGGGTCGGCAAGTTCAAGGACAAGGGGCGCCGCTTCGACATCCGGGCCCGCCTCCTCGCCCCCCAGCGGCAGCGGCCCGAGGACATCGGGCGGCTGCTGGTGCGCACCGCCAGCGGTGAGCTCGTCCGCCTGGGCGAGCTCATCCGCATCGACCAGGAGCCGACCCTGCAGGCGATCACCCGCCGGGATCGCGAGCGCGCCATCACCATCTTCGCCAACGTCGCCTCCGGCGCCTCCCAGGGGGATGCCGTCGACCGCTCCCTGGCGATCGCCCGCTCCGTCCTCCCGGACGGCTACCGCGCCGTGATCTCGGGCAGCACCAAGGCGTTCCGCGACTCCTTCCAGTCCCTGTGGTTCGCCTTCGCCATGGGCTTGCTCATCGCCTACATGGTCCTCGCCTCCCAGTTCAACTCCTTCTGGCACCCGGTGGTGGTCCTGCTCGCCCTGCCATTCTCGATCAGCGGCGCCCTCGTCGCGCTGTGGGTCGGCGGCCAGAGCCTCAACGTCTACAGCATGCTGGGGTTGATCCTGCTGGTCGGCATCGCCAAGAAGAACTCGATCATGTTGGTCGACTTCACGAACCAGGCCCGCGAGCGCGGCCTCGCGGGCCGCGCGGCGCTGCTCGAGGCCTGCCCGATCCGGCTGCGCCCGATCCTCATGACCTCGATCGCCACGATCGCCGGCGCTTTGCCGCCGGCCATGGCGATCGGCCCGGGTGCCGAGCTGCAGCGTCCCATGGCACTCGCCCTCGTCGGGGGCATGGCGATCTCGACCCTTCTCACCCTCTTCGTCGTGCCCGCCGCCTACAGCGTCCTCGACGACCTCCTGGAGTGGAACCGCGCCCGCCGCCGGGAAGTCGTCGGCCTCACCGCGGCCGCCCGCGGAGGGAAGGACGTCGAGGCATGACACGTCCTGCTGTACCACGAAGGGGTGCTTGGCAGCGTACCGGTGTGATCTCCGGGAGCCGTTCGCAGCCACGCGGCTCCAGCGCCAGGGAGCCCCTGGTCTACGCGCGCAACGGATGTCGGACCAGATGAGGCCGGTCTCGATGTTGACCGAGGCGACCTTCGAAATCGGAATGCTCTCCTCGTTGGAGCCGACCAGCCTCGGCTTGATGCGAGCGACCCGCTCCCGGGTGATCTCGATCCGGACCGGGAACCAGAAGTTGCCACGGGTCAGGCGACTGGCCTTGAACACGTGTTTGTCCTCGGACATCGACAACACCTCCACTCCCAGCAAGGATAGTCCCTTGCCGGTCGGGCCCAAACCCCGCGCCAGGTGCTGGCGACCTTCATGCTGGAGGATCGCAGTGCGAGTCGGCGGTCGCGCTCGTTACGCCGAGACGCTCGCGCGACTCCAGCCTGCAGCGTGCGGCGTGGGATGCCGCTGCCGAGGTCACCTGCTTGCGGTGAGGTCGCCGATGAACCGATCGGCCTCCGCGACCGCTGCCTGCATGTCCTCGATCAGGGCGTCGACGTCTTTCTGCAGTGACTTTGACGTGCCTTCGAGCGAGCCGAGGGCGCTGGCGTTGAGGTTGTGCTTGAGAAACAGCACCCTGTCGTGCAGCACAGCGAGCACCGGGCCCATCCGGGCCGCTGCCTTGTCCATCGTGGCCACGAGGCGGCTGTAGCGGCCGCGCGTCTGGGTGAGCTGACGCTGGCTCTTGCGTCTGAGGTCGGCATCCGAGTACTGCCCCAGCTCGTCCTCCCACTCCTTGAAGAGGGCGTCGGCGACGTCCCGTACTGCACCGATGCGGTCACGCACATCCTGGGCCCTCTTGGCGCTGGCCTCGGACTCACTGCGCAGCGACTCGTACATCGTCTCGAGCTCGCCGCCGTCGTACCCGACCACGGCCTTGAACTGGTCGAGCGCGTCCCTGAATTGGGTCTGGGCCGCCTTCTGCGCGTCACGCG
>JALOLB010000180.1 GCA_025456225.1 Thermoanaerobaculaceae bacterium | reverse complement strand
CGGGGCGTACGCCCAGATCAACGACGTCGGGGCGTGGCTCGGGGTCCCCGCCGGCTGGGCGACGATCGCCGTCAAGGCCAACGGCCGCTGGTCCGGCACCGTCTCCACCATCGACCCCTACACCGGCGACCCCACCACCGTGACCGGCATCCCGCGGTAGACCGGACGGGTCAGACGGCACGCACCGAGAGGTCCGTGGTCCTGCCGTCGGCCGCGCGGGTCTGCCCGGGACACGGTCCGTCTGCTCCGGGCGTCGCTCAGACGCATCGGGGTTGACGATGGATCGGAGCGGCCCGATCCTCCGCTCATGGATGCCGACTGCGCCGTCTCCGAGCTCCTGGAGCTGTACCCGGCCGCGTATCTGCGGTTCTACCGGCGTCGCGACCCGCGGGCGTATCGAGCACGACCCGAGACCCTCGCGCTCCTCGAGCACCTCGCCGCGAGCGGCCCGCTGACCATCGCCGAGGCGACGCGCCACTTCGACCGCTCGCAGTCGTCGACGAGCGAGATCGTGGCCCGGCTGGTCAGGCGGGGGCTGCTCGCGAGGATCGCGGACGAACGCAACCGCCGGCGCCACCTGGTGTGGCTGACAGCGAAGGGCAGGGCGGTCGTCGAGGTCGAGCGCCAGGTGCTGTCGCCCGAGCTCGTCGCGGCGGCAATGACCCGGCTGTCCGCCACCGAGCGGGAGGGACTGATTCGGGGGCTGCGAGCCCTCGTCGAAGCCGCGTCCGCGCGCCATGACGCGGCGACACAGAAAGGACACCCATGACAACGCACACCACACATTCCTGCCAGAGCTGCGGCATGCCCATCGAGGCCGGCCCGTACTGCCAGTACTGCGCCGACGAGAGCGGGGCGCTCCACGGGTTTCGCGAGACGGTCGCCCGGATGGGGCAGTTCATGAAGCAGCAGAACCCCGGCCTCTCGGATGCCGAGGCGGAGCGGCGAACGCTCGACTACATGGCCGGCATGCCCGCGTGGCGGGAGCACCCGGAGCTCCTGAAGAGAAGGTAGGCAGACGGTCTCCCGGTCCATCCGTCGCTGGTCTTCGGCTGCTCGAGCTCACGGCCAGGTCCCGCAGGTCGGCCGGATCGACCGGCAACCCGGGGTCGCACCAGGCGCCAGTTCCGAGCCGTTTCACCAACGCTCAACGAGGATCCACCCTTCCGCACCCAGTGGCCGGACGGTGGGCCTTCACAGGCCGGGGACGAGGTCCTAGACTGGACCACAGGAGGAATCCCAATGGCAGGCAAGTTCGAGCTCAGGGTCGGGGTCTCGGGTCAATTCAGCTTCGTCCTGAAAGCTGGCAACGGCCAGGTGATCCTCGTCAGCGAGCAGTACAAGTCCAAGGCGAGTGCGCAGAACGGCATCGCGTCCGTGCAGCGCAACGGCGTCGACGACGCCCGCTTCCAGCGCAAGGTCTCGAAGAAGGGCAAGCCGTACTTCCTGCTGGTCGCGACGAACGGCCAGGTCATCGGCCAGAGCGAGGAGTACTCCTCCGACGCGGCTCTCGAGAACGGCATCGCCTCGGTCAAGAAGCACGTCGTCAACGCCAAGGTCGAAGAGGCCTAGAAGCGCTGCCACACCGGCACCGGCTTCACCACGGCTCGCCTTCCAGATCGAACGCCTCGCGCAGGATGGCGGCCTCCAGGCGGTCCTTCGGCCTTGCGGCACCCCGCTTCCTGCGGTGGAGCGGGCGCACGGTGGCGACCGCCGCGGGGACGCCTCGGACCTCTCGAGGCAGGCCAACGCCCTTGCTGCCCCCATGACTGGGGACTACCATCACCTCAGGCGAGAGACGTGGGCCCTGCCGACGCGTAGCGGGCCTGGAGGTCGGAGATGATCAGGGTCAGCGTGATGTACGCGAACCGCAAGCACCCGCGCTTCGACATGACCTACTACCTCACCAGGCACCTGCCGATGGTGGCTACCCTGCTGGGCTCAGCCCTGAAGGGTGCCACCGTGGACGAAGGTCTCTCGGGCGCAGCCCCGGGGTCGGTGCCTCCCTATCTGATGATGACCCACCTGATGTTCGAGTCGGTCGAGGCCTATCGGGCTGCCCTCGAGCCGCACCTGCAGGTGATCTATGGGGATATTCCCGAGTTCACCAACTGCCAGGCGGTCATGCAGGTGAGTACCGTCAGGGGCTGACAGGCACTTCGCCCGCTGCCACCACGGGTTCCGCACCACCGTCCCAGGTCGCCAGCGCGCCCAACGACTCGTTTCCAGGAGGCTGATCTTCTCGGAGACCGGCTCGCAGGCCGTGCCAGCAGCGAGGGTTGCATCTGGCGACAGCTCCTGGATCGTCCCGGGACGTCCGGAAGGACCCATCCGGACGACAGGACAAGCTCGGCGTGCGAGGTTGGCTGTGCCGCATCCGGCGGCACGGAGACCACCATGATCGCTCGCATCCCCGCACTGTGCTCCCTGCTACTCACCGCGGCCCTGACCTTCGGCGCCGGGCCCTCGGGCCCGCCCCTGGAGTCAGCGGTGCAACGGTTCAGCAAGTCCCTCACGTTCCGGACCGTCTCGCATGCCGATCCAGCCGCAACCGACCGGCTCGAGCTCGCACGCTTCCACGCCTTTCTCCGGGAGGCGTTCCCGCTCGTGCACAGCCGCCTCGAGTGCCGCCTGATCGGCCAGAGCGCCCTGCTCTACCACTGGCCGGGCACCAGGCCGTCCCTCAAGCCGCTCATCCTGTTGGCCCATCAGGACGTCGTCGCGGTCGACGAGGCAACGCTGCACCAGTGGACGCACCCGCCCTTCTCGGGGGTGATCGCCGACGGCTTCGTCTGGGGACGTGGCGCGCGCGACTTCAAGCCAGGTCTCATGGCCATCCTGGAGAGCGCGGAGTGGCTCCTGCAGCAGGGGTTCGTGCCGGAGCGCAGCCTCTACCTCGCCTTCGGCGACGACGAGGAGGTCCAGGGGTACGGCGGCGCGGGCGCGGTCGCCGGGCACCTGGCCGCCGCAGGTGTGCAGGCCGAGCTCATCCTGGACGAGGGCGGAGGCGTCGCGCTCGGGATGGTCGGCGGCGTCGACCCCCGGCGTCCGGTGGCGATGATCGCCGTGGCCGAGAAGGGTTACCTCAGCCTGGATCTCGTGGTGGAGGGATCTGGCGGTCACTCCGCGGCGAGCCCCCGGGAGAACCCCATCGTGGTCCTTGCGGATGCGCTGCGGAGGATCGAGGCGAAGCCCTTCCCGGCGGCCCTGCAGGAGCCGGTGCCGTCCATGCTCGCCGGGCTCGGGGAGGGCATGGGCTTCTGGAAGGGGTTCGTCTTCTCGAACCTCTGGCTGACCGGAGGCGTCACCACGCGAGTGCTGCTGGGCGACCCGGAGACCGAGGCCATGATCCGCACGACAGTGGCGATCACACGCTTCTCGAGCGGCGTGCAGGACAACGTCATCCCGGGCCGCGCGTCCGCCGTCGCCAACCTCCGCCTGCTGCCGGGCTGCAGCATCCCCCAGGCCATGCAGCACCTGACCGATGCCATCGACGACCCGCGCGTGAAGCTGTCCGTCCGCGGCAGGGCCTCCGAGGCACCACCCGTGACGCCCGTCAGCACCCCGGGGTACGCCCTCATCTCGTCGGCGATCCGCACGACGTTCCCCGGCGCCCTGGTGGCGCCCTCCATCACGGCGGGCACCACCGACATCCGGCACTACGCTCGGGTCAGCCACAACCTCTACCGCTTCGTGCCCTCGGTGAGCACGCACACCTTCTCGGGCAACGGACATCGCACGGACGAGCGGCTGCCCGTGGAGAACTACCGACAGTACCTGACCTTCTACTCGACGTTCATGCGCGAGGGCGCCGGGCCGCGCTCAGGGCTGCCGACCGATTGACAGCGCCGGGGGAAGGCTCTATGAACTCGATGCGGGAGGAAAGGCGGACCGATGCATGACGCCCTGGGGCTGCTGATCTTCTTCGGGTCGGGGCTCTCGCTTCTGATGGCCGTGACCGGCCTGGCCGCTCCCGGGCCGGACCGGAAGCCGGCCCTGCAGGGCGCGCTGGTCGCCCTCGTCGGCTGCCTCCTGCTCGAGTTCTTCCTGACGCACGCGGTGGGGCTCACGGCCGACATGGCGACCCACCCCGTCCAGACCGAGCTGTTCCTGCTCGTCCGCAGCGCCAAGTACTCGCTGGGCCCGCTCTTCTTCGCCTACTTCACCCGTTTGACCACCTACCAGACGCCACGTGCCGGCCAGCTCCTGCCCCACTTCATCCCCCAGGTCGTCGCCTGGGCCTTGAGCCTCGTGTACATGGCGTCCTCGCTCGGCGGCTGGCCCGCCTTCTCGACCCTCCGCACCGTCATGGGGCTCGTCACGGACCTCTCGCTCATTCACCTGCTGACGTACGTCGCGGCCGCGCTCGCCCTGGCGAGGGCGGCAGGCAACCGCACCCTGGTCACGGCCGTGCTGGCCACGGCGAGCCTCTGCGCCGTGATCGTGACGCTCCTGGTCCTCTACTCGGTCACCGGATGGCACCTCCTGGAAACCGGCTCGCAGGCGCTCCTCGCGGGTGCGATGATCGCCCTCTTCGTGGTGACCCAGATCAGACCGGGCATCCTGGAGCAGTTCGGGCAGGCGTCCCGCCGCAAGGTCTACCAGCGGTCACTGCTCAGGGGGGTCGACACCGACCTCCTCGTGCTCCGCATGACGGACCTCATGGAGAACGAGCGGGTCTTCTGCGACGAGCAGCTCACCCTCGAAAGCCTGGCGGAGCGACTTTCCGTCTCGAGGAACCGGCTCTCGGAGCTCCTCAACGGCGTCCTGCAGACCAGCTTCAACACGTACGTGAACCAGCGCCGGGTCGAGGAGGTGAAGCGACTGCTTCGCGACCACCCCCGGCGCTCGATCCTCTCGCACGCCTTCGAGGCCGGCTTCAACTCCAAGTCGGTGTTCTACGAGGCGTTCAGGCGGTTCGCCGGGATGACGCCGCAGGAGTACCGGGACGGCCTCCAGGCCGAGCAGGCAGGCGGGTCGCCCCGGCCCCGGCGGCATGCCTGAGGCCGGGAGCCGATCGGGGTTGTAGCGACCGGCCGCTCGAACACGCGCGGTCGACACCCGGGACGCCGAGTGCCACAATCGTTCCCGGCCAGTGAGCGAGGAGGCGAGGCACTCTCATGACCGACAGCACGGAGCGGCGGGAGCTCCCGCGGGTGCCCCTCGACGTGGAGATCGTCGTCGAGGTCCCTCACGCGCGGCTCGACGCACGCACGGTCAACATCGGCGAGCTGGGCATGCGCTTCGTCAAGACCCCCGGCCACCCGACGCCCCGCGGCACCGAGGTGCTCCTCGACTTCGCGCTGCCCGGCGACCCGGAGCCGTTCCGCATCCTCGGATGGGTCGCCAGTGACCGCGACAGCGGCCCGACCCCGAGCACATCGGTCTCCTTCGTCTTCCACTCCGAGGCCGAGGCCGATCGCATCCGGAGATACGTGAGCCGTCATCGCGCCACCGGTTCCCCGGCATGACGCAGGCAGAGCCGGCGCGCACGCCTCTCCCCGACGAAGGCGGGCACTCCGCTCCGCGAGGAGCCGGACGGCGAACCGATCGCCGATCGTGCAAACGCACTCGGACCGGCCAACACCGGATGCGCCCCGCACCGCCAGGTGGAGGTCGGCCTGGAGCGATGCCGCACCGACCGGGTATCCTCGGTCCTTGAGGAGGACGCCATGTACTGTCCGAACCCCGAGTGCATCGACTTCCAGGAAGACGGCGCACCAGGCGAGTACGTCGACACCGTGACGATGTGCCCCAAGTGCGGGACGGCGCTGGTCGCCGAGCTGCCTCCCGACTGGCCGGACAGCAGCGGGACGACGGTTTCTGCCGACGAGCCCGGCTTCGGTGGGTGCCGCGCCGACCCGCTCCAACCCCTCCCGCCAGAGGTGATCGGGCGCGGCACGTTCGTGCCGCTGGCCGCCTTCGACTACCCGGACGAGGCGGAGGTGCTGCTCGACCACCTCGCAACGGCGGAGATCACGGCAGTGATCCTCCTCGACGACGGCCGGGACTTCCAGGACAAGGGCGGGGTTCCGACCTGCTCGCGCGTGCTGGTTCCCGAGGAACAGTACCGAACGGCCGCCTCGATCCTGGCCGCCCTGGACCGCTCCTAGGACCCTGAGGCGTTCAGGCGCAGGATCTCATCCACACCCCGGGCCAGGACCCGGTCGTGTCCGTCGTGAATGTCCTGCTGGGTGGGATGGATCTCGATGTCCGGCTGGATGCCCGTGCCGACGAACTCCCGGCCGTCCGGGTACACGCACCGCACCGTGACGACCCGGAAGTTGCCGCCGCCGGGCAGCGGCACGCGCAGGGGATTGCCGGTGCTGCCGGCCGTTCTCTCGCCCACGAGGATCACGCGTTTGGCGGCGTGGAGCGAGACGATGAAGTCCTCCGCGGAGCTGTAGGTCGCCGGTCCGGTGAGGATCGCGATCGGGCCCGGGAACCGCTTTCCCTCGCGCGGCGCGATCTCCCTCCTGAGCTCGGTCCAGACCGGCGGGATCCCCCACGCACGATTGGCCGCCACGTAGTGCGGGACCCGCGACACGAAGGTTGCGATCGGATGGTCGATCAGGCACCTCGTGACACCCTCCGCGATGGAGCTGTCGCCGCCCGGGTTGTAGCGCAGGTCGATGATCATCCCCTTCGTGGAGCCCAGGTCCAGGGTGTCGATCAGCTTCTCGAACTCGCCCGGAAGCTCCTCCTTGTCGAAGTTGGCGATCCTCACGTAGAGGACGCCATCCGGCAGCATCCTGGACTCGAGGACCGGCTCGACCATGTACCAGCGCAGCAGGCGGCACAGGAACCGCTGACCGCTCCGGTCCGCCGAGTCTCGCGTCAGGGTCACCCTGCGCACGGTCCCGTCGAGATCCCGCACCTTGAGCGCGACCGTGCTGCCCTTCGGCCCGGTGAGCAGGTCGTACTGATTGATGGCCTCGTCGGCCTGCTTCGTGCCGCGGGAGTTGTAGCGCAGCACGTTCTCCCGGAAGTAGGTCCGGACCGGGACGCCGTCGCCGACCTCGACGATCTCCAGCCCCGGGACGACCTTCTGCGCTCGCAGCTCGTCCGTGTCGCCCGTGCGGGCCACGATGAAACGGTCATCCACCACCTGGATCTCGACCGGCGGCCAGTCGGCGCCGGGCCTGAAGGGGCCCCAGGGGGGGTTCACGGCCGTGTGCCCGTCGTTGAGCAGGGCGGCAAGCTCCATCAGGACGCGGTAGTAGGCCTCCTCGTCCGGCGCCGCGATGACCCTCGGAATGTACTCGCGGACCCTGGCGTCCCAGTCGACGCCGGGGATCCGGTCGAAGAACGGAAACGCGTGCCTCGCCTCCGACCAGACGACCATGAGCCCCCACACCTTCTGCTCGATGGACCCGGTCCACGCCTCCGGGGCCTGGGCCGGCGCCCCCGGCTCCTGGGCAGAAGCCATGGGAAGACATGCACCGAGGAGGATCAACAACGCAAGCGCCTTCTTGAGCATTCGCCATCTCCTCTCGCGCGGGAGGCCACCACACCCCCGAGTCCCGATTGGCGGGCGCCGACCGTGCCGGGGACATCGCTGTCCCTGGTGTTCAACGAGCCGGCGGCGGATGAGGTTCTGCTCCTGATCGCGGGATGGGGTTTCGGTCCGGGGCGCTCGGGTGTCCAAAGGGCCAGAGCCCGTACGGGCGTCGGGGAGGCGACATGCTCGAGGTCGAGGGGCTGTACAAGAAGTACGGCGGCTGGCCCGCCGTCAGCGGCGTGAGCTTCACGGTTCGGCCCGGGGAGATCCTCGGCTACCTGGGCCCGAACGGGGCCGGCAAGACGACCACGGTGAAGATCCTGGCAGGCCTCCTGGAGCCCTCGTGGGGCGCCGTGCGCTACGACGGTCGGGACGTCCTGCACAACCGCGAGTGGTTCAAGAGGCGCCTCGGCTACGTGCCGGAGCACGCCGAGCTGTACCCGTTCCTGTCGGGGCGCGAGTACCTCGAGATGGTGGGCCGCCTGCGCGACCTGCCCGAGCCGACCGTCGCCGCGCGGGTCGCCGGCTTCCTCGACCTCCTGGGCCTCCAGATCGAGGCGCACGCGCCCATCGGCACGTACTCCAAGGGCATGCGCCAGAAGGTCCTCCTTGCCGCGGCGCTCCTCCACGACCCGGAGGTGCTGCTCCTCGACGAGCCGCTCTCGGGCCTCGACGCGACCACCGCCCTGACGGTGAAGGACCTCCTGCACCGCCTCGCGGACGACGGGCGGGTAGTAGTCTTCAGCTCGCACGTCCTCGAGGTGGTGGAGCGGCTCGCGACGCGCGTCGTCATCCTCCACCGCGGCCGCGTCGTGGCCGACGACTCGGTCGCCGCG
>JALOLB010000179.1 GCA_025456225.1 Thermoanaerobaculaceae bacterium | reverse complement strand
AGACTCCCGCCGCCCCGCGACTGTGATCGGGACGAACGCCGCATCGAAGCCACTGTCCTCCGGGATGGGAAGGCGCGGCAAGTAGGACGAACGAGAGCCAGGAGACCTGGCCGGGCAGCACGGTTCCGCAGTCCATCCCCGAGGGGGGAGAGGAGACCGCATGAGCGCCCGTTTCTGTCGCCATCTCGTTCTTGCCGCTGCCCTCGTGTCTGTGGGCAAACTGGCGTCCGGGCAGGATGCCGGGCCAGACCCCTTGACCGTGCGCGAGTCGGTGCTGGTCACCGCCAACCTCGCGCCCACCGAGTCGGAGGCCGTGGGCAGCAGCGTCACGGTCGTCACCCGGGCGGAGATCGAGGCCCGCGGCACCACCTCGCTGCCTGAGCTCCTGCGCACCGTGTGTGGCGTGGACATCGTGCAGGGAGGCGGGCCCGGCTCGGCGGCCAGCGTGTTCCTGCGCGGGTCCAACTCCTCCCACACGCTGGTGCTGGTCGATGGCGTCCGTCTCAACACACCGACCACCGGTGGTGTCGACCTTGCCGACCTTCGGGTCGACCAGGTGGAGCGCATCGAGGTGCTGCGCGGGCCGCAGAGCTCACTCTACGGCTCGGAGGCCATGGGCGGGGTGATCAGCATCCTGACCCGGCGGGGCGCGCCAGGGCTCCAGGCCGATGCGAGCGCCGAGGCCGGCAGCCTGGGGCTCGGCCGGTGGAGCGTCGGCGTCGGGGGTGGCGGCGAGCGGTTCGACTGGCACGTCAGCGCCGGGCGGGAGCACCTCGACGGTGTGTCGGTGGCGAGCGAGCAGGCCGGCAATCACGAGAAGGACGCCTACACCAACACGAGGGGGGCCGCCCGGATCGGGGTGCGCCTGGGCGAGGCGGGTCGCCTTCAGGCCTCCTGGCGGGCTCTGGACGCCACGGCGGACCTCGACGGCTTCACCTTCGGTGTCGGTCCCACCGATGATCCGAACTTCAGCCAGAGCCGCCGCGCCCAGGTCGGCGCGGTGGAGCTGGAGGTTCCGGTGACCCCGTGGTGGCGCCAGACCGTGCTGGTCGGTGTCAGCGACGAGCAGCTCGAGGGCCGCGACCCGGACACCGAGTACAACCGCTACGACATCGCGAACCGCACCTCGGATGTGCTGGCCCGCGCCGACCTGCAGCTCGGAAGGGTGCATGTGCTGTCGGTGGGGGCGAGCTTCGAGCGCCGGACCGGGGTCGTGCGGGGCGGCTTCGACGCGCGTGCGGACGTGGGGGCTGCGTTCGCCAGCTCCCAGTGGACATGGGGTGAGATCGGCGCCCTCACGGCAGCGGTGCGCCGCGACGACCACTCCGTGCTCGGGGGACACACCACCTACCGGGTCACCGGCGTGCGGCGCCTTGGCGAGGCCGGGCCGCGGCTGCACGCATCGTGGGGCACCGGCTTCAAGGCGCCGAGCTTCAACGACCTGTACTACCCGTACTACGGCAACCCGGATTTGAGGCCGGAGGAGAGCAGAGGCTGGGACGCGGGTCTCGCCTGGGAGAGCGCCGCACACGGAGTCAGCGCCGACCTCTCCTACTTCTCGAGTGACTACGACCATCTCATCGCGTTCGACTGGAGCACCTTCCGGGCGGAGAACGTGGCGCGCGCCGAGGTCCGTGGCTGGGAGGCGCAGGTCGGCGCCCAGGTGACCCGCCGGCTACGTGCCAGGGTGGCGTACACCTACACCGACGCCGAGGACGTTGCGACGGGCCAGGCGCTGGCCCGCCGGCCGCGCCACAAGCTGGCGGCCACCCTGCTCGTCACCGGCCCGGGTGGGCTGTCGGGAAGCGTCACGTGGCTCGAGGTGCGCGACCGTGTCGAGAGCGACGGCACGCCCATGGACGCCTACTCCCGTCTCGATGCCGCCGCGCAGCTCCCGCTCCTTGACTGGCTCGAGGCCACCGTGAGAGTCGAGAACGCCCTCGACGAGGACTACGAGGAGTTGCCCGGCTACACCTCGCCGGGCCGAACCATCGCCGTCGGCTTCCACCTCCGTCTCGCCCGGAAGTGAGCCAGCGAATCAGCGCGTCAGCGAATCAGCAGGTCGACTCGCTTGGGCGAGGCTTGGAACCGTTGTGCCGACGAGCTGAATTGCTTCTTGGCTGATGTGCTGATTCGCTGAATAGCTGATTCTTTGCTGGAAATCACCCCTGCCGGCCCTCGATGGCACACAGGAGGATGGCGGCCGCAAGGCCCAGCCGGCGATCGAGGGCCCGGGTCTGGTCGGGGGTGAAGTCCACCGTCAGCTTGAGCACGAACGGGTTGAAGTTCTGCCGGAAGGTTGCGACCTTGTGCCCGGCCATCTCGGCCTCGAACGACTGGGGCACCAGGTTCGTCAGGAACCGGCGCAGCAGCGCCTTGCCCAGGGAGTCCTCCCGGATGAGGCCGACCTCGCGGTCGGTGGTGTCGAGAAGCAGCCACTCGTCCCGCAGGAGCGAGCGCATGCCCTTGCGCCGGAGCGCCCCGACCGCCTGGCCGGTCGTCGAGTCCGTGACATCGTAGGTGGCCGAGATGTCCAGCACCGTGCGGGCGTGGATGGCGAGCAGCTCCTCGCGCATGTCCTCGCCGGTGAAGAGCCTGATGTCTTCCTTGAGCTTGAAGGCCTTCATGTGGGAGTACATGAGGAGCTGTCCCTGGGGATCGAAGATGTGGAAGGCACCCCCGGCCAGCTTGAAGACCTTGCGGCGGATGAGGTAGGTCGAGTACGCGAAGCGGTCGCCCATGACGTTCCTCCCTGGCAGCACGATGAGACGCCAGGGATGATAGCAGCGATGGTCGCCGATCCATCCTTGGGATCGTCGGGAAGGCAGCGTTGAGATTCTCAGTAGGCGGTGGTACAAGGGGGACAGGTTTTCAGGCGGGAGAGCCGCTCGGCATGTCGATGCGCAGGGTGCTCTCCGCGGGGAGGGCTGAATGGCAGATCGGCTCAGCGAGGGCGTGAAGCGCTACGTGGACCAGGCGGCGGTGCTGGGGGAGGCGCGGGCGGAGGTGCGACGGCAGATGCGTCAGTTGCACTTCGACACCATCGCCGTGCACGGCATGTACGGTGTCGAGGAGGCCTTCCAGAGTGGCCAGGGAGGCATCATCGAGCCCATCTTCCCGTCCACCTCCCAGGCGTACCGGGACTCGGACGAGATGGAGGCGGCGCTTGCCTACCTGATCCCGACCTGGTGCTACTCGCGCATCCACAACCCCACTGTCTTCTTCCTCGAGGAGACGCTGGCAATGTTGGAGTCGTACGGGTGCGGCTTCGATGCCTCGGGGCTCTGCACCTCCGCCGGCATGGCCGCCATCAAGCAGGCCGTCGAGCCTCTGCTGGCCAGGACCCGCGAGGGGCACGAGGAGATCAACTTCGTCTCGACCGCCCAGGTGTACGGTGGCACATACCAGCTCTTCAACCTGCGCATGCGCGAGCGCGGCGCCGTGGTGCGCTGGGTGCGGCAGCCCTGGGACACGGCGTCCTGGGAATCCCTGATCGACGAGAACACCCGATTTCTCTACGGGGAAATGCCGTCGAACCCGCAGCAGGCATGCTTCGACATCGCCGCGGTGGCCGAGATCGCGCACCGCCACGGCATTCCGCTCATCGTCGACGGCACCATCGCCACCCCGGCGTTGATGCGTCCGCTCGAGTGGGGCGCCGACATCGTGGTGCACTCGTTGACCAAGACCGTGGGATCCGGGGGCTTCACGATCGGTGGCGCCATCGTCGCCCGGCACGGGCTCACGAGCCGGCACCTGGTTGACGAGGTGAAGGCCGACTACGCCACCTGGCTCAAGCTCTGGCCGTTCCGCGACTCCGGGCCGTGCATGTCGGCGCACTCGGCGTTCTTCCTCCTCAACGACCTGCGCCTGCTGCGCACGAAAGTCGCGATGTTCTCGGCCAACACCATGCACGTGGCCCGCTTCCTGGAGAGCCACCCACGTGTCGAGCGTGTCGACTACCTCGGGCTCCCGAGCCATCCGCTTCACGCCCTCGCCTCGCGCTACATGAAGCTCGTGGACGACGGGGCGCCTTCCTTCGGACATCTCATGTCCTTCGTCGTGAAGGGCGTGGCCGCCGACGCCAGGAAGGTCTTCGACGGCTTCAGGCGGATCTACCGTGCGACGGACCTGGGGCGCATCAAGTCCGTGGCGACCATCCCGGCCATCTCCACCCACCAGCAGCAGGGAGAGGAAGGCCGCGAGATGGCCGGCATCCCGCCGACGATGATCCGCCTGTGCGTGGGCGGCGAGCACCCGGACGACGTCATCGCCGACCTCGCCCAGGCGCTGGACCGCAGGTAGCAGCTCATAGCTCGCAGATACCCTTCCCTACCTTCGGGTGGGCGAGGGAGCTGCGAGCTGACAACCGCGAGCTGCGAACCGTCGCTACACGATCCGCTCGCGGATCTTCGCCGAGATGAGGTCCATCAGCCAGACGGTGATGGCGATGAGGAGCACCAGGGTGCCCACCTCGCCCCACTCCCCGAGGTCCACCCGCGGCTTGAGGATGTAGCCGATGCCGCCGCCGCCCACGAACCCGATGATCGTCGACATGCGGACGTTGATGTCCCATCGGTAGATGGTGAACGACAGGAACGGCGGGATGATCTGCGGTACGACGCCGTAGCGCAGCACCTGGAGGTACGAGGCGCCGGTGGCGGCAATGGCGTCCATCGGGCCGGTGTCGATGCTCTCGATCGACTCGGAGTAGAGCTTCGCCAGGCTGGCGATGGAGGCGATCCAGAGCGCCAGCACGCCGGCGAAGGGCCCGATGCCGACCCACGAGATGAAGATGAGGGCCCAGACCAGGGGCTCGACGGCGCGCACGAAGTTCATGATTGTGCGGACGACCGTGTAGGTGAGCCGGAACGTCAGGGACTGGCGCGTCAGGTTGCGGGCGGCGAGGAACGAGACGAAGAAGGCGATCGGGATGGCGAAGGCGGTTGCCATGAACGCCAGGAATACAGTCTGCACGAGCAGGATCAGCCCCTGGTCGAGGACCGCGCCCGAGGGGTGCAGCAGTCCCCGGATGATGTCCCAGGCCTTGCCGAACTTCGTCAGGAAGGTGGCGAGGTTGACCTCGGTGATGATCCATCCGGTGAAGAACGAGAACTCGACGAAGAGAGCGAGGAACCAGCCCCGCAGGGTGTGCTGCCAGGGCAGGTCGCGCTCCCAGGGGGGCTCGCCGCGTACCCAGGCGCGTCCGGGCGAGCAGCCGATGTCGCGGTAGAAGAGGTTCCACGCGGTGGCGATGACGAAAGCGACCAGTGTGAGGACGCCGTAGTCGAGGATCTTGAGGATCTCCTCCGCTGGCATCAGCAGGCCGGTCGAGCCGCGCCGGCCGGAGAACGCCACCCACTGGAGCTCCCCCATGAGCAGGAGGGAGGCGATGAGAATGGTGTCCAGCAGCACGGTCTGGAGGCGCAGGACCGCCTTGTGGACCGGGTTCACGTCGGCGGCGGGGGTGCTCATGGCTCCTCCTCGACGCTGCTGTTGGATGCGGGCTCGGCATCCTCGCCGTAGATCTCGCGGAACGTGCTGGCGTCGAGGTGCTCCGGCTGCCCTTCCCAGACGAGCCGGCCCGCCTTCAGGGCCACGATGCGGGACGCGTAGCGCCGCACCAGGTCGATGTCGTGCAGCGAGCAGATCACGGTCATGCCCTCCTCCCGGTTGAGCGCCTCGATGTGGCGCATCACCGAGTGACGGAGGGCGGGATCGAGCGAGGCCACGGGCTCGTCGGCGAGGATGATCTCGGGGCGCTGCATGAGGGCCCGCGAGATGGCCACGCGTTGCTGCTGCCCGCCGGAGAGGCGGTCGGCGCGTTCGCTGGCGCGATCCAGGAGCCCGACGCGCTGCAGGCAGGAGCGTGCGAACGCCACCTCGTCCGGAGTGAAGGACAGGAAGAGGGAGCGCACCATGTGGCCGCGGCCGAGCGCCCCGGACAGCACGTTGTCCAGCACCGAGTGCCGCTTCACCAGGTTGAACTGCTGGAAGATCATGCCGATGCGGCGGCGCATCGCGCGCAGGGCGCTGCCGGTGAGGGCGGTGATCTCGGTGCCGAAGATGAAGACCCTGCCGTCCGAGGGATCGATGAGGCGGTTGATGCACCGCAGCAGCGTCGACTTGCCCGAGCCCGAGAGCCCCAGGACGACCAGAAACTCACCCTCGCGGACAGTGATCGACACGTCATCGAGCGCCCGCACCCCGGAAGGGAACGTCTTGCCCAGGTGCTCGATGCGGACGGCTTCCTGTGGGGCCGGAAGGGGGGCGGTGGCGCTCATTTCTTGCCTCCGGAGGTCTTCGAGCTGAGCTTCCTCTCCTCCGCATCGAGGATCTGGGAGGCGCTCACGCCTGCCCTGTGCAGGGCCTCGCGGAAACCATCGAACAGGCGATCGTCACACGGTGCGGCGGCCACGCCTGCCACCAGGTCGTGGTAGGCGCTCCGGCCGTCAGGCGTGGCGAGGAAGCGCTGCAGCGAGGCGTCGAAGCGCTCCCACACCCGGCGTGGGAAGCCCCTGCGCACGCAGCAGACGTCGTTGGGAATCGGGTCGGTGAGGGCGAGGATCCGCACGTCGGTGACGAACTTCATGCGGGCGTCGTCGTCCTGCATGCGCTTGGTGATGATGCGGCGTGCGTCACCGACAAGGGTGTGGTCGCGCACCTCCTTTTCGGAAGGCGGCGAGTAGTAGGTGGCGCCGCCCGTGGCCTTGCCGTCGGCCACCGCCTGCACGACGTTCGGGTGACCTCCGGCGAAGTAGATGTGACCCAGCCTGATGCCCTCGCGCTCGAGCAGGACGCGGGCGAAGATGTGGCCCGAGGTGGAGGTCTCGTCGGAGAACGCGAAGGGCTGCCCGGCCAGGTCGGCGAGCCGGCTCACGCCGCTGTCGGTGCGAGCGAGGATGCAGCCGTGGTAGAAGGTGGTCTGCTGGGCCACGGGCTCCTCGGTGCGATCGATGACGTGAGTCTCGCGAAGGATGCCCGGGCGGAAGGCCTCGAGCTCTTTCCGGCCGTCGCCGACCAGATCGTTGGGCCCGGAGAAGACATGGGTGGAGGCGGCAGCCTCGACGGCGCCGGGCTGCTCCACCAGCATCCGCATCGCGTCCAGGTTGCTGCCGGTCGGTACCTCGGTCCATCCGGGAGCGGCGCGATTGAGGCGATCGAGCAGCCGCTGGCGGAGCTCGCCGCGTACCGTCGTCGGGATGGCGACGCGACGACCTGCCAGCTCCTCCAGGCGTTGCGGGGAGTGCGGCTCGGCCCGTGTCACGAGAATGGCGAAGAGGTCCACCTCCCGGACCACCTGCAGCCTGGCCTCGACACCGTAGCGCTCGTTGGCGATCGCGTAGGCGAAGGCGGGAGCCCACGCCACATCCGCCTGGGCGGTGCCGAGCGCCTGGATGACGGCCGCATAGGATGTTGGGACGGCGGAGCGGATCGAGAGGCCGGAGTCGGCGCGGATGAAGCGGGCCAGCTCGTCGCCCCGCCGCACGAGGGTGCCCTGCTCGACCGAGGGCACAAAGAGCATCCTGATGACCTCCTCGCCCGAGGTCTCGATTCTCGCCCGATGCTGGAGGCCCCAGATGAACACGACGAGGGAGAGGGCCACGAGCGCCATTCCCGCCCGTTGGAGCCAGACCTTCCCGGGATCCACATTGACCATGAGCCGCCCCCCGACCTTCCCGGACCGAGAGCATAGCATCGCCCCCACCGGACCGGTGCCCCGTGGCCCGTGGCCCGAACATGGAGAGGAAAGCACGGATGGACTCTCCTCGCGGACCGGTGAGCCGTCTTGGGGATCCCCTGAACGCTGGTCTTGAGCCAGCACGGCTAGACTTTCTGCGTCCCGGGCCACGGAACACGGGCCGGGGGTTGACACCCGGGAGCAGTTCGCGTATAAAGTGCCTCCCCGCGCTCGGCGCGGGTTGCTCTTTGAAGGGGGACGACAATCGAGGGGGTTGACAGCCGCGGACGGTTCGTCTATAAAGCTTGTCCCCGCGCTCGGCGCGGGTTGCTCTTTGAAGGACGGACGGCAGCGGAAGGAAACCGAAGTGGTAGCTCAAGGGTCGAAAGCGACCCCTTGACAAAAGCGGGCCACTGACCTAAATTGTCCGTCCGCCTCAAGGGGCGAGCCGAGGTTCTTTGAAAACTAAATCGAGCGTGCGGTGCAAACGTTGCTTGAGTTTTCAAGCACTAAGCATCAAAGCAGAATAACGCACTGTCGTTTTTTTACAACGACAGCGTTCGCAGGATGAACGCTGGCGGCGCGCCTAACACATGCAAGTCGAGCGAGGCCACGGGGCAACTCGTGAGTCGAGCGGCGAACGGGTGAGTAACGCGTGGGTAATCTGCCCGGGAGCGGGGGATAGCCTTGCGAAAGTGAGGGTAATACCGCATACACATGGTGGGGCTGCGGCCCTGCCGTGCAAAGGCTGGGATCTTCGGACCAGCCACTTCCGGATGAGCCCGCGTCCGATTAGCTAGTTGGCAGGGTAAAAGCCTACCAAGGCGACGATCGGTAGCCGGCCTGAGAGGGTGATCGGCCACATTGGGACTGAGACACGGCCCAGACTCCTACGGGAGGCAGCAGTGGGGAATATTGGGCAATGGGCGAAAGCCTGACCCAGCGACGCCGCGTGGGGGATGAAGGTCTTCGGATTGTAAACCCCTGTCGGGAGGGACGAACGTTTCGCGGCTAATAGTCGCGAAACTTGACGGTACCTCCAAAGGAAGCCCCGGCTAACTCCGTGCCAGCAGCCGCGGTAATACGGAGGGGGCAAGCGTTATTCGGAATTACTGGGCGTAAAGCGCGCGCAGGTGGCTTGGTAAGTGGCAGGTGAAATCCCTTGGCTCAACCGAGGAACTGCCTGCCATACTGCTGAGCTTGAGGCTGGGAGGGGAGAGCGGAATTCCTGGTGTAGCGGTGAAATGCGTAGATACCAGGAGGAACACCGGTGGCGAAGGCGGCTCTCTGGACCAGTTCTGACACTCATGCGCGAAAGCGTGGGGAGCAAACAGGATTAGATACCCTGGTAGTCCACGCCCTAAACGATGGGCACTAGGCGTCGCGGGTGTCGA
>JALOLB010000026.1 GCA_025456225.1 Thermoanaerobaculaceae bacterium | reverse complement strand
GAACCGGGGAGTGAGGGGAACTGACCACAGGCATTCGGGCGGGGGAACTGATCACTGATCACTGGGCGGAGGGGTGGGCGGCAACTGAAAACGGGCGGTTGGGTGGGGGTCAGTAGGCGTGTCGGTGGCGCCAGAAGCGCAGGAGGGTCAGCCACATGATCTTGAAATCGAGAGCCAGCGACCAGTTGTCGATGTAGTAGAGGTCGTGGGCGATGCGCTTGCGCATCGAGCTCTGGCCCCGCAGGTCGTGCACCTGGGCCCAGCCGGTGATGCCGGAGCGCACGCGGTGACGCGACATGTACTCGGGGTAGCGCTCGCGGAAGCGGGCCACGAACTCCGGGCGCTCCGGGCGCGGCCCCACCAGGGACATCTCCCCCTTGAGCACGTTCCAGATCTGGGGCAGCTCGTCCAGGGAGGTGCGGCGCAGGAACGCCCCGACGCGCGTCGTGCGGGGGTCGTCCCGCTGCGCGAAGCGGGGCCCCGTGACCGACTCCGCGTCCGGGATCATGGTCCGAAACTTCACGATCCGAAAAGGCTTGCCGTCCAGGCCCATGCGCAGTTGCCGATAGAACACGGAGCCGCGGTCGGCCAGGTGGATGGCAAGGCCGATGGCTGCAAGCAGCGGCCACAGCACGAGCAGGGCAACGATCGACAGGGTCAGGTCCACAGCCCGCTTGACGAGGCGGTTCCATCCCGCCAGGGGGATCTGGGTGAGGTTGATGACCGGCAGGCCGTCCAGGTCCTCGACCCCGGCGCGCAGGGCGTAGTACTGGAGCAGGTCCGGCACGACCCGGACGTCGAGGATCAGCGGCTCGGCGGCCTTGAGGAGCTTGACGGCGCGACGCTGGCTGCCGAGCGGCAGGGCGACGTAGAGCATGTCGACGCGCTGGGCGTGGGCCAGGGTCGGGAGGTCGTCGAGGGTGCCGAGGATCGGCAGGCCGCCAACCCGGGTTCCCACCTTGCCCGGGTCGTCGTCCAGGTAGCCGAGCACGTCCAGCCCCAGCTCGCGGTGCTCGTGGAGCTTCTCGGCGACCATGCGCCCGAGCTCCCCCGCTCCCGCCACGAGGGCGTGCTTGCGATGGCGCGACGAGGCCCAGACGCGGGTCATCACCGCCCAGAAGACGAGGCGTCCCAGGGAGACGAGGACGACGTCGAGCACCGCGAAGATCCCCAGGGCGAGGCGGGAGTAGGTGAACTCCCGGTAGAAGCCGAGGCCCGCGTAGAGCACCACGGAGGCGATCGCCACGGCGATCGTCACCGCGAACACCTCCTCGACCCGGGAGCGCTGGGGGCGGCCCTCCAGGAGGCCCTGGAAGTAGAAGACCACCGGCCACACCAGGGTGATGATCGGGAAGAGGGCGAGGTACGGCTCGAACGGCGGGATGCCCTTGGTGACGGGCACGATCTGCACCTCGAACCGCAGGTGGAAGGCGAGCAGCAGGGCGGCGTAGGTGGTCAGCAGGTCGACCACCACCAGGCCGCTGCGGTTGAATCGGATCTTCTCGCCGATCATGCCTGCCTGTACCCGGGGACGTGACGCTCGAGGAGGAAGCCGAAGCGCTGCCGGAAGCGCGTGCGGGAGAAGCTCTCGGCGCGCCGGTGCAGCGCCGCGCGGTCCCACCCCCGGGCCAGGACCGTCTCGCACGCCGCGATCAGGGCCTCGGGAGACCCGTCGGGCGCCAGCTCGCCGTGGACGCCGCTCTGCACCGCGTCGGCCGTGCCGCTGCCGGCGAGCCCCACCACCGGCGTGCCGCAGGCCAGGGCCTCCACCGTCACCATCCCGAAGTCCTCCACGTTGGGGACGAGCAGCAACGCGGCGCGGCGGAACTGCTCCCGCAGCTCCTCGGTGCCGAGGCGCTGCAGGAAGCGCACGTGCGGCCCCGCCTGCCGGCGCAGCCGACCGGCCAGCGGTCCCTCGCCGACAACGTGGAGCGGTCTGCCCATCCTGGTCGCGACCTCGATGCCCACATCCACCCGCTTATACGGAACCAGCGCCGCAACCATCAGGAGGTAGTCCTCGCGGCCGTCGCCGGGGGTGAAGGAGGTGACGTCGATGGGAGGCGGCACGATCTCGGCCTGGCGCCGCCAGTAGCGCTCGATTCGCTTGGCGACGAGCTTGGAGTTGGCGATGAAGTGGTCGACGCGGGCCGCCGACACGACGTCCCAGGCGCGCAGGTCCTCGAGCTTGGCGCGCACCAGAGGCCGCAACACCGGGGTCATGCGGCGCAGGTACTCCTCGCGCTGGTCCCACAGGTAGCGCATCGGCGTGTGGCAATAGCACAGGTGCACGGCGCCCGGCGGGGGGATCACGCCCTTGGCGACGCAGTGGGAGGAGGAGATCACGAGGTCGAAGCCGTCGAGGGAGAAGCCGGTCACGCCGTAGTGCATGAGCGAGAGCAGGCCGCGATACCAGCGGCCGCCGAAGGTGAGCTTCTGGAGGAACGAGGTGTGCGCCTCGGGGAAGAAGCTGGCGATCTCGGCGAGCACCGCCTCGCCGCCCCGCATCCCGGTCAGCCAGTCGTGCACCAGCGCCACTCGCATCAGGGCTCTCCTCGTACGGACAGGTAGGTGTTGAGTGTGGCCTCGGCGGCGCGCGCCCAGGAGAACTCCCTGGCCCGTGCCCGCCCCTTGTCCCGCAGCCTGCCAAGGAGCTCCGGACGGTCCAGGAGCCGCCGCACGGCGTTGGCCAGCTCGACCAGGTCGCGGGGGTTGACGGTCACCGCGGCGTCGCCGGCCACCTCGTGCACCGCGGCGACCTCGCCCGCCAGCACGGGCGCCCCGCAGGCCATCGCCTCCAGGACGGGCAGGCCGAAGCCCTCGTAGAGCGTGGGGTAGACGAACAGCGTCGCGCCGCGGTACAGGGCGACGAGCTCGCGCCGCTCAACGTACCCGAGGCACAGCACCCGGCCTCCGAGCCCCATGGTGGCGGCCCGCTGGGCGAGCGGGCCCTCGGGGGTGAACCCGCCCACCAGCACCAGGGGCGGTGGCCCCAGGCGCTGGCCGAAGGCGAGGATCTGGTAGGCCTTGAGGAGCCCCTCGGCATTCTTGTGTGGCTTGTGGTTGCCGACGTGCAGCAGGAAGCGGTCCGGCACCCCCAGGCGGCGCCGGATGGCCGCGTCCCCCTCCGGGTCCGGATCGGCGAGGAACTCGGGCGCCACGCCGTGTGGCACCACGTGGAGCCGCTGGCTGGTGGCCCCGAAGAGCCGCTTGAGGTCGCTGGCGGTGGCCTCCGACCCGGTGAGGACGCAGCGGGCCTTGCGCACCGCGGCGCGGATGAAGAAGCGGGCGTAGGCGAAGCCGAGCGGGTGGGGCAGGAACTCGGGGAAGAGCACGTGGATGATGTCGTGGACGGTGACCACGAGGCGGCGCGGGAACACCAGGGGGATGACGTAGTGCGGCACGTGCAGCACATCGATGCCGGAGCGCAGGGCGGCGGTCAGCAGCGCCACCTGCTCGCGGATCGAGTAGCCAGGGGCCTCCACCTCGACGAGACGCCAGCTCTCGGGCAGGGACGGCAGGAGGTGCATGCTCTCCCGGGACACCAGCAACGCCAGATCGATGGGAGGGTCGCGGCGCGCGAACTCCCCGAGCAGCCCCTGGAGGTAGGAGCCGATGCCGTAGTCGGCGAGCTTGCGCGCGTCGATTCCCAACCGTCGCATGGCATCGCATTCTACCCTTCCCCCCGCCCGCCCGGTGATCGGTGCTCGGTGATCAGTGAGCGGAGGGGACAATCTCGGGTGTGCCGCCCAACCCTCCGATCACCGACCACCAATCACTGGTCACTGCTCTGCCGGCGGAGGGTGGACAGCAGCTCCACCCAGGCGGCGGCGGGGCCGTCCCAGCTCAGGTGGCGGGCGCGCTGGAGACTCGTCTCGCGCAGGCGGGCGCGGTCCCCGGCGAGGGTGCGGGCGAGCGCGGCCTGGAGGCCCGCGGCGTCACCGCGCCGGAACACCCGGGCGGCCCCCCCGGCCACCTCGAGCAGGGCGGGCTCGTCGGAGATGACGCAGGGTGCCCCGCAGGCCAGGGCCTCGGCAAGCGGGAGGCCGAACCCCTCCTCCTCCGATGCCAGGACCACGGTCTCGGCGTGCCGGAGCAACGCCCGGGCCTCCTCGCGTGTCACGTAGCCGGGCAGGTGCATGCGCTCGGGGCATGGGTGGGCGGCGAGGGCCTGCTCCAGCCAGGACCCGCCCCACCCCCGTCCGCCGGCCAGCACCAGGTCGGGAGCTTCCGGGATCGCCGCGACGAGGCGGCCGTGGGCGGCGAGCAGGGTCGCGATGCCCTTGCGGGGCTCCAGGGTCCCGAGCTGGACCACGAACGGCCGTCCCTGGGCGAAGCGGCGGCGGATCGCGACGGCGTCCTCGGTGGCCGGAGGCGGCGAGAAGAAGCGGTCGGTCGCCAGCGGCACGACCGATGCCCGCTCGCCGTGGCGGCGGTCGAAGGCGGTCAGGCGGTCCCGGGTGGCGGCCGAGGCGCACACCAGGGTGTCCGCCCGCTCCAGCGACTCGGCGAAGTAGGCGGAGAAGCAGAAGCGGTTGGCGAGGGTGTGGTGCCGGGGGCGGGAGATCGGCGTCAGGTCGTGCACGGCGAGCGCGCTGGGCATCCCCAGCCGTCGTGGCAGGATGCCGAGGGTGCCCACGTAAGCCCGGGCACGCCCGTCGAGCGACGGCCCGGCCAGGGTGTGCAGCCAGAGCGTCCCGGGCAGGGGCAGCGCCGGCGCGAGAACCGACGCGCGGCCCGCGAGGTCCGGTAGCCCGAGATCGCCGGCCGGTCTCGGGACGGTGAGCACGAGGGGCCAGTCGGTGCGGGACGCCAGCTCCCGGAGCAGCCCGGCCAGCCAGTGGCCGACCCCGGTCCACTCCCCGAGCAGAGGTCGGGCGTCAAACGCGATACTCATCGGGCCCCTCGCCGGGCAGACCGGCGGCGCGCCGGAGCACCCTGGCAGTCGTGACGGCGGCCTCGGCCCACGTGAAGCGCTGCGCCCGCTCCCGGCCCGCCCGGGACAGCGTCTGCCGGAGCGCCGGATCGCCGGCGAGCCGCAGGATCGCGGCGGCGATGCTCTCGGGGCTGGCGGGGTCGACGTACAGGGCGGCGTCCCCGCCGACCTCGGGCAGGGACGAGGTGTTGGAGAGGATCACCGGGGTGCCGGAGGCCATCGCCTCGAGGGCCGGCAGGCCGAATCCCTCGAGCCACGAGGGGAAGAGCAGCGCCTCGGCACCGCGGAGGGCGGCCTGCAGGGCGTCGCGGTCGAGGTAGCTCATGTGGAGGATCCGATCACCCACCGGGCTCGAGGCCAGCGAGTGCTGGATGCTCTCGGTACGCCACCCCCAGCGTCCGACCAGCACGAGACGGCCCGGGTAGCCGGCGGCGACGGCCCGGGCAAAGCCGGCGAGGATGCCCTCGACGTTCTTCCGCGGCTCGAGGGTCGAGACGAACAGCAGGTACCGCTCGGGCAGGTCGGCTGCCCGGGGGCCGTCGGGGGTGAAGGCGGGGTCGACACCCTCGTGCACGACGTGGACGCGGCGCCTGCCGACCCGCGCCAGCTCGCCGAGATCCGCCGCCGTGGCGGCCGAGACGGCGATCAGCGCGTCGGCCCGGTAGAGGGCGCCCGGCAGGTGACGGCGCAGGTTGTCCAGGGTCTCCTGCTGCACGGTGTGCGGCAGGCGCAGGAACGCCAGATCGTGGACCGTGGGCACCAGCGCGGCCAGCGCGGCATGGTGCCGGCGGGGCACGAAGAAGTTGGGGGCGAAGAACACGTCGTTGCCGTCGAGCCACAGCAGCAGCGGCTCGACGACGGTGCGCAGCACGGCCAGAGTCGGCGCGACGGGGAGGAGGAAGCCGGGCGGGATGTGGTGATAGCGGAAGCGGGTGCGCTCCCCCGACGGCAGGGCCGGCGGCGAGGGCTCATCGGGGGCGGCGAAGGTGTGGGCGTACAGCCGCAGCTCGAGGTCGGGGTCCGCGGCGGTCAGGTTGGCCAGGACGTTCCACTCGTACCAGCCGACCCCGGTCATGCGCTCGAAGAACGGGAAGATGTCGACCCCGACCGCGACCGGTGCCCCGCCCTCGACGACCCGGCTGTACCAGCGCCGGAAGCGTGCCCAGAGGGTGCCCGCCAGGTCCCGTAGCAGGTGGCTGAAGAACAACGAGGTGACGCGCAGGCGACTGCCCATGCGGCGCCAAGGGTACACCAGCGGGGACGGTTGTCGGCCCATGGTAAGCTCGGGCAGACGACGAAGCGCGAAGCTGCGGCCGGCCGTGCCGGCCCTGGAGGGACCGAGATGCGCACAGCCCTGACCTGTTTGACGCTGCTGGTGGCTGCCTCGGTGATGGCTGGCGATGCCATCGACAAGAGCGTTCCATTCGAGCTCGGCACGTGGATCGAGCTGGAGCGCACCGAGGGACCGGTGGTGCTGCACCGCATGCGGGTGGTGGAGCAGACCGGCACCATCACCAAGTCCTCGATCTTCCGGCCGACCGGGTCCGAGTACCTGAAGACCGTGCAGATCCAGGTCGAGTACTCCAACTCCGCCACCAAGGACCTGACCCTCTGGATGCAGGTCGAGTGGGTCGACGCTGACGGCAAGGTCATCGACGGCTACCGCGACGACGAGAGCCTCGACGACCGGGAGGTCCACGACCTCGTGACCGTCACCCTGTCGACCCTCAAGTACGGTCTCGAGCGGGCCAAGGACCTCAAGATCCACCTCGAGGTCAGGCCGTAGTCGCTGGACCCTGGTACCCAGCATCGAGGCCGAGGCATCCACCCGAACGTGGACGTGGACGTGGTCGTGGACGTCGACGTGGACCGAGTGCTGGCGAGACGTTTTCAGGTCGATCCCGAGCCGGTTGGCTACTGGTGGCGTCGTTGAGGCAGCAAGCAACTTCGACCGGGAGCCACGACCACGTCCACGTCCACGACCACGACCGCGAATAGGTCACTAACCACTGCCCCTGACGATCTCCCGGTGGGCGGCGCGTTGCTCCTCGAGCTCCACGAGGGAGCGCGGCCAGTCGTCCCGGAGCAGGCGGGAGAGAGCACGGTCGGCCAGCAGCCGGCCGCCCGTCTGGCAGGTCGCGCAGTAGTTCGCCTCGTTCTCGGCGTAGGCGAGCCGTTGCACCGGCGAGCCGCAGATCAGGCATGGCTTGCTGTACCGCCCGTGCACCGCCATCCCCTCGCGGAACGCGGTGACGTGCTCGGGGAAGCCGTTCGCTGCCTCGGCCCGCAGGCGCCCGGTCCACTCGGTCAGCACGGCGCGGCAGCAGCGGTACAGCGTCTCCACCTCGGTGTCGTCCAGGTTGTGGGTGAGCTGGAGCGGCGACAGGCGGGCCCGGTGCAGGATCTCGTCCGAGTAGGCGTTGCCGATCCCGGCCAGCAGCCGCGGGTCGGTGAGGGCGCGCTTGAGGGTGTGGTTCTCGCGACGCAGCGCCGCCGCGAAGGCGGCGAGGTCCGCCTCCAGCACCTCCAGGCCACCGCGGTCCAGCTCTCGCAGGGCTGCCTCGCCGCGCAGCAGGTGGACCCCCGCTCGCCGCTTCGTGCCGCTCTCGGTGAGGATCAGCGTGCCGTCGGGGAAGTCGAAGGCCGCGAGGGCGTTCCTGCCGGCCAGCCGCGCTTCGGGTGGTCGCCAGTGCAGCCGTCCGAGGATCATGAGGTGGATCGCCGCGAACAGCTCCCCCTCACACGCCAGCACCATGCGTTTGCCGAGTCGCCGCACGCCGACGACGCACCCACCGGCGAAGTCCGTCGGCGCTGGTGTCACGGTCCGCAGCACGAAGGGGTTGCCGAGGCGGATCCCGACAAGTGACCTGCCGAGGACCCGCGTCCGGAGCGCCTCGACGTAGACGGTCAGGTCCGGCAGCTCGGGCATCCCGGTATCGTACCCCCGCCCGCCCGGTCGAGAGTCGAGAGTTGAGAGTCGAAAGTTGAAAGCCCCCCACCTGCCAGGCGACACCCGGACCTCGACCTGGACCTGGACTTGGTCCCCGAGCTGAACGTGGATTGTCCACCTATGGGAGAGGCTTCGCGACCATTCCAACGGACGCGCCCGAGAGGTCCCACCTGTCTGGGTGCCTGGGGGCCAGGTCCAGGTCGAGGTCCACGTCCAGGTTGCGTGCAGGACGTGGCGGGCGTCCACGCGGGCTGGGAGCCGTGAACCCTCAGAACGCGGTGGCGGCAAGGCCCCGCGCTTCGAGCGCGGCGGCGATGGCGTCGAGGTCGGGCCGGGGGACCGGGGCGAGGTGGCGGCTGGGGACATCGCGGTCCAGGGTGTAGACCTGCACGGCCACGGGTCGGATGCGCTCCACGCAGGTGAGCCAGGCGGCGATGTGGTCCGGGCCATGGTTGCCGGCCGGTCCGCCGGCGAAGAGCGCCTGGAGGGTCACCTCCCCGAGGTCGCCGAGACCCTCCACGAGCTCGTCGATGGCAAGGGGCTCGAGGGGCTGGTTGAAGCCATCGAGTGCGGCCTGGCTTCCGGCGTCGAGCTTCATGATGCGGGCGTCGAGGCGGCGCAGGGCGGCGCGAACAGCAGGGTCCCCGACGCGGGTCGAGTTGGAGAGGATGGCCGTGCGAGCCGTGGGGGCGACGCGGTCGCGCAGGGCGATGACGCTGTCCACGAGTCGCGGGAAGGCGGGATGGAGCGTCGGTTCGCCGTTGCCGGAGAAGGTCAGGAACGCCGGGGGATCGGGCAACCGGCGGAGCGTCGCCTCGACCTCGCACAGGACGGTGGCGACGGCCGCAAAGCCGTCTGCGCTGGCCAGGCAGTCGCGACGTGTCCAGCCGTACTGGCAGTACTGGCAGTCGAAGGTGCAGACCTTGCGAGCGGCCGGCAGGACGTTGATGCCGAGCGAACGTCCGAGGCGGCGCGAGCTGACCGGACCGTAGACGCAGCCCTTCTTGAGCTCAAGCAGCATGGCGACCCTCCAGCACGGAGGCGAGGGCACGGCCGAGCCGCCGGCAGCCCTCGACGATCTGCGGCTCCTTGAGGTTGGCGATCGAGAGACGGAACGCAGGGTTGGGCCGGGGCGAGGCGTAGAAGCCCCGGCCGCCCACCACCGCGACGCCGTGGCGGCGGAGGATGGAGACCACCTCTGCCTCGTCGATGGCGACCTCCGGGAGCTGTACCCAGAGGGTGTAGCCCCCGGCCGGCCTTGTCCATTCGACACCCTGGGGCAGGTGGGCGGCGAGCCCCTTGAGCATCGCCTGCATGCGTCCCCGGTAGGCGCGGTGCAGGCGCCGGAGGTGCACCTCGTACAGGCCCTCGCGGAGGAACCGGGCGAGAGCCGCCTGGCCGAGCGTGTTGCCCGAGAGGTTCGAAAAGCGGTAGGTGGCGAGAAGGTGCTCGATGCACGCCTTCGGGGCGGCCACCCAGCCGACCCGCAACCCGGAGAACACCACCTTGGAGAAGGTCCCGAGGTAGATGACCAGCCCATCGCGGTCCATGGACTTGATCGGCAGGACCGCCTTCCCGAAGTACTTCAGCTCCTCGTCGAAGCCGTCCTCCACGAGTGGGATGCGGCGCTCCTGACAGAAGGCCAGCAGGCGCTCGCGATGCGCCTGGCTGGTGGTGATGCCCGTGGGGTTCTGGAAGGTGGGGATGGTGTAGACGAGCGCCGGCTGCCGCTGGGCGCATACGGCGGTCAGCGTGTCGAGGTCCAGGCCGTCGTGGCGCATCCCCACCTCGGCGACCTCCACCTCGTGGAGGCGGAGCAGCGGATGGGCCATGGAGTAGGTGGGCGCCTCCACGACGACGCGGTCGCCCGGGCGGGTGAGGGTGCGCAGCACCAGGTCGATGGCCTGCTGGGAGCCACCGGTGACGAGGATCTCGTCCGCCGAGGCGGTGACGCCGTGGGTGCGCAGTCGCCGGGCGATGGCCTCGCGCAGCGGCAGGTAGCCCTGGGGGTCGCCGTACCCCAGCAGGTCCTTACCCCGGGAGACCAGAACCCCCTTGACGGCCCGGCGCAGGTCGTCCGCGGGACAGAGGTCGCGGTCCGCCATCAGGCTCGAGAAGTCGACCAGATCCTCGTCCCCACCGGGCCGCACAGGGAGCGCGCGCAGCGCCGCCCGGAGCTCCCGGCTCCTGGGTGGCACGAGCTCATCCCAGCGGACCTGCTCCTGGTGTGGCGCGCAGCCTTCGGCGTGGAGCTGGCCCGGCCGCCGCACCGTGGAGTAGGAGCCGGGCCGGCTTTCCAGGTAGCCGCGCGCCCACAGCTCCTGGTAGGCGCGAAAGACCGTCGTACGGTTGACACCCAGACTTGCTGCCAGCTTGCGGGTGGCGGGCAGGTGGGTGCCCGGGGGCAGGGTGCCGTCGTCCACGAGGCGCATGACACCGCGAAGAACCTGCTCGTACAGGGGGTTGGAAGAGGCGGGATCGAGGTTGAGCAGCAGCATCGTTGCCTCCGGGGCCGGACCATGGCCTCCGAGCTCACGATGGGGCATGAATTGGCTTTGCACAAGAGCCGATCTACATCGACTTACATCAGGCCAATTCAGGTTACAGGCTGAGCCTCCTGCCCGTTGGGTGCCAACACCAGCCCGGATCTTGACTTTGGGGGCGCTTCGGGGAAGATTGAAGCAAGGGGGAAGGGATGCCAGTACGCGCGAGCTTGTTCAAAGAGATCCTCAACGGTCTCGCGGACGGCGTGTACTTCGTGGACGCCGAGCGGCGCATCACCTTCTGGAGTCAGGGCGCCGAGCGCATCACCGGGTACCCGGAGAACGAGGCACTGGGCATCACCTGCGCCCACAGGTTGCTGTCACCCGTGGATGCCTCCGGGCGGAACCTGTGCGAGGACGGCTGCCCCCTGGCCGCCACCCTCGCCGACGGCAAGGCGCGGGATGCCGAGGCATTCGTCCGGCACTCCGGGGGGCAGCGGGTGCCGGTGCTGCTGCGGGACATCGCCTTGCGGGACACCAAGGGCCGCATCGTCGGAGCCGTCGAGACCCTCATCGACCACCCGACCGCTCTCGCCGGGTTGCGAAGCGCGCCGGCGGGGGAGCTCCAGGCGCTGCGCGATCCCCTCACCGGGGTGGGGAGCCGCCGCTTCATCGAGGGCCGCATCGAGGCGTGTCTGGCGGAGCTGCAGCGCCACGGCGTCTCCTCGGCCGTCGTCCACTGCGACATCGACGGCTTCGCAGCATTCAACCAGCAGTACACCAAGGAGGTCGGCGACGCGGTGCTGGCGATGGTGGCGCAGACCCTGCAGCGCAACCTGCGCGGCTCCGACTCGGTGGGGCGGTGGGCCGGGGAGGAGTTCGTGGCCGTGCTGCAGCACGTCGACGGGGTGCGGGCGGCAGCGGTAGCCGACAAGCTGCGCATGCTGGTGGAGCGCTCGACGCTCTCCGCGGTCGGTGGCGCCCTCCATGTCACCATCTCGATTGGCGCCACCATGATCCGCCGGGACGACAGTCAGGCCGCCGTCATCGAGCGCGCCGGCCGCGCCCTCGCGAGCAGCAAGGCCGCCGGCCGCAACTGCGTCACGCTGGTGTGAGCCCGCCCCTCCACCCGGTCGAGAGTTGAGAGTCGAAGGTCGAGAGTCATTCCCCACCCACCCGGTCGAGAGTCGAAAGTCGAGAGTCTTCCCCCGCCCACCCGGTCGAGAGTTGAGAGTCGAAGGTCGAGAGTCCCCCGCCCACCCGGTCGAGGGTCGAGAGTCGAGAGTAGCGGCGGCTGGTCAGCGGCCGTTGGTGGGGCCGCTTCCTTGGGTCCCCTTCTCGCCCACACACCAGGAGCGACAGGCCACGGTCCCGCTTGAACCCCATCGAGGGCTGCCGTAGGATGGGGTCAAGAAATCGAGTCGATGCGTGGGGGTCGATCGGTGCAGGTCGCCGCGAGCTTTCAGGTGCACCTGCTGGCGTGCTCGGGCGCCGGGAGGCGGGCATGGATGATCACGAGGTGGACAGCTCTCCCTCGCCGGGAGTGTCCCCCTTCGATGCGGTGACCCTCGGGCTGTACCGTGCCGAGGACTCGGGTCGGCTGCTGGCGGTGAACGACGGGTTCGTGAGGCTGACCGGCCACCCGGACCGGGAGACCGTCCTGGCGCTGCCGCTCGAGGCGCTCTTTCCCGATCACGGGAGGCCGTTGCCCTGGCTCGAGTGCGGCGCCTCGGGAGACGTGCCGGAGCTTCGCCTGCTTCGGGCCGACGGCCGGATCGTTCATCTGCGGAACTCCCGTCGGGAGGGGCGCCTTCACGAGGAGGGGCACCCGTTCGTGGACGGGATCGTGGAGGAGGTGAGCAGCGGCCGGTCGGCCGGGGAGCAGGGCCTGGAGTACCAGAGGCATCTCGAGCGCCTGGTGGAGCGGCGGACCGGAGAGCTGCGGCGCGCCGAGGCGCGCCATCGCACCCTGTTCGACAGCGTGCCGATCGGCCTGTACAGCACGACCCCCGACGGTCTGATCCTGGACGTCAACCCGGCCACGGTCGAGATCCTCGGCTGCGCAAGCCGGGAGGCGCTGCTGGCCAGCCAGGCCCAGGACTTCTTCCTGGATGCGGGCGACCCCGCCCTCTGGCGCCAGGCCCTGGAGAGCCAGGGGGTCGTGCGCAACTTCGAGGTGCGGTTCGCCCGCGCCGACGGCCGGGCGATCTGGCTGAACCTCAACGCCCGCGCGCTGCGGGATGAGCAGGGTCGCATGGTGAGCTTCGAAGGGACGATGGAGGACATCTCCCAGCGCAAGCTGGCGGAGGCGGCCCTGCGCGACAGCGAGGGGAGGTTCCGGGCGATCTTCGAGGGCTCCAACGACGCCATCATGCTGCTCACCCCGCGCGGGTTCGTGGACTGCAACTCCCGCACGCTCGAGATGTTCGGCTGTGCGACCGAGCAGGAGTTCTGTGCGTTCCACCCGGCGGACCTCTCACCCCCACAGCAGCCCGAAGGCCAGAGCTCCCGCGCAGCGGCTGACGAGCGCATCGCCACGGCGTTCGCCGAGGGCGGGTGTCGATTCGAGTGGCTACACCGGCGCCGCACCGGCGAGTGCTTCCCGGCCGAGGTGCTGCTGTCCGCCTTCGAGCTCGGGGGCGAGAGGGTGCTACAGGCGACGGTGCGCGACATCACCGATCGCAAGCGGGCGGAGGAGGCGATGCGTGCCGCCAAGGAGGCAGCCGACGCCGCCAACCACGCCAAGAGCACGTTCCTGGCCAGCATGAGCCACGAGCTGCGCACCCCCCTCAACGCGATCCTGGGCTACAGCGAGATGCTGCAAGAGGATGCGCAGGGACACGGGCTCGACGAGATGGTGGCCGACATCAACAAGATCCACGCCGCCGGCTCCCACCTGCTGGGCCTCATCAACGACATCCTCGATCTCTCCAAGATCGAGGCCGGGCGCATGGAGCTGTTCCTGGAGAGCTTCGAGATCGCGCCGATGCTCTCCGAGGTGGTCGAGACCGTGCGGAACCTCGCCACCAGGAACGGCAACACCCTCGAGGTCCGGTGCCCGGATGACATCGGTGAAATCCACGCCGACCTCACCCGCACCCGCCAGGTACTGTTCAACCTCATCAGCAATGCCTCGAAGTTCACCCAGGACGGCGTCATCACCCTGGCGGCGGAGCGCCACCCGGGGTTTCGAGACGACGAGATGGACTGGGTGGTCTTCACAGTCACGGACACCGGCATCGGCATGACACCCGACCAGGTCGAGCGGCTGTTCCAGCCCTTCACCCAGGCAGACGCCTCGACGACCCGGAGGTACGGCGGCACCGGGTTGGGGCTCGCGATCACGCGCCACTTCTGTCGCATGATGGGCGGCGACATCGCGGTCACCAGCGAGCCGGGGCGCGGCTCCACCTTCTTCGTTCGGCTGCCCGCCCGCGTTGGCGCGGTGGCGGGGTCCACGCCGGCGGCCAGCCGGGAGGAGGCCGCAGCCAGCGCCAAGCCCATTGCCTTGGTGATCGACGACGACGCCGGGGTACGGGAGCTCATGGAGAGGTTCCTCGTCAAGGAGGGGTGGCATGTCGTGGGTGCGGCCTCTGGACGCGAGGGCCTCGAGCGCGCCCGGGTGCTGCGGCCGGACGTCATCACCCTCGACGTCATGATGCCGGGGATGGACGGCTGGGCCGTGCTCAACCAGCTCAAGAACGAGCCCGACCTGGCCTCGATTCCGGTCGTCATGCTCACCATCGTCGACAACAAGAACCTCGGGTTCACCCTCGGCGCCTCGGACTTCCTGACCAAGCCGGTGGCGCGGGAGCGGTTGTTGGGAGCCGTGAGCCGCTACCGCCGGGTCGAGCCATCCTGCGACGTGCTGGTGGTCGACGACGACCCGGAAACCCGGGCGGCCCTGCGCGGGGTGCTGGAGGCCGAGGGGTGGTCGGTGTGCGAGGCCGGGAACGGCCGGGACGCGCTGGAGAGGGTGGCGAGCCGGCCGCCTGCCGTCATCCTGCTCGACCTGGTGATGCCGGAGATGGACGGGTTCGCGTTCTCGGCCGAGCTGCGCCGGAGGCCCGGGTGGCGGTCCATCCCGATCGTCGTGCTCACCGCCAAGGACCTCTCCGGAGACGAGCGTACTTTCCTGGACGAGTGCGTGCGCAAGGTCCTGCACAAGGGGGAGCTGTCGGGCGAGGGGTTGCTGGCCGAGGTGCGGGATCTCCTCGCCTCTCACGTCCGTCCTGCCGGCGGTGAGGGATCCTAGGTGGCGCACCTGCTCCTTGTCGAGGACAACGAGGCCAGCCGGGACATGCTCGGGCGGCGCCTGCGACGGCGCGGCTTCGACGTGAGCCTGGCCGCGGACGGTGCCGAGGGGCTGGCGCAGGCGCGGGCCCTGGGTCCGGACCTCGTGCTGCTGGACCTTAGCCTGCCGGTGCTCGACGGCTGGACGGTGGCTCGAATCCTGAAGAGTGACGCCGCCACATCGTCGATTCCTGTCGTCGCCCTCACGGCCCATGCGATGGCCGGCGACCGGGAGCGGGCGCTGGCCGCCGGTTGCGACGACTTCGCGACCAAGCCGGTGGACTTCGAGGCGCTGCTGGCGGCCATCGGAGCTCTGCTGAGGGGTGGACGTGCTCGGGTGTGAGCGCGTGTGAGGCTTCCGCCGGGGAGCCATTGGGCGGTACTCGGACGCCACGGCGCCCACCTGGACGTGAGCGTGGACGTCGACGTAGACGTGGACGTCGTCGTGGACCTGGTCGTCGACACCAGCGGCCACCCCCTGGCCGCCGACGTGTCGCGCTACCGTCCGGGCAGCGCCTCGGTACGGTTGGTGCGGCCTGCCAGATCTTGGGAAGGGTCCAGGTCCACGTCCACGACTACGTCCACGACCACGTTGCGACGTGTCTGCCTGAGGCCCTCACACCCTCTCAGCCCTGGCCGAACAGCACGACCCGGTCGCGACCGGCGCGCTTGGCCTCGTAGAGCGCCCGGTCGGCCTCCTCCAGGAGCTGACAGGGGACCACGCTCTCGCCGGCTGCGAGGGCACTGGCGCCGATGCTCACGGTCACCGGGATGGGCCCGGAGTTGCAGGCGAAGGGGGTGCCTCCGATGGCGCCACGGATGCGCTCGGCGACCGCCAGGGCGGCTCGGGCGTCGGTGTCGGGCAACATGACAACGAACTCCTCGCCGCCGTGACGGCCCACCACGTCGGAGTCGCGCACCGCCGCCGCCAACCGGGCCGCGAGCTCCTTGAGGACAGCATCGCCGACGGCGTGGCCGTGGCGGTCGTTGACCTCCTTGAAGTGGTCCAGGTCGAGCATGAGGAGGGCGAGAGGGTGGTGGCGCTCCTGGGCGCGCTGACACCCCGCCTGGATGGCCGCGCCGACGGAGCGTCGGTTGTACAGGCCGGTCAGGTCGTCGAAGGCGGCCAGGTGCGCCAGGATCCGGCCCTGGGACTCCAGTTGCGTGACCAGGGAGGCCATGCGCAGATGGGTCTCCATGCGTGCGAGCAGCACCGGGAGGTCGATGGGCTTGGTGACGTAGTCGTTGGCGCCGCCCTGGATCGCATTCACCACGTCGCTGCTGTCGGACATCGACGTGACCATGATGATCGGGAGCAGGCGTGTGGAGGTCTGGCCGCGGAGCCTTGCCAGCAGGTCGAGCCCGCTGACGCCAGGCATGCAGACGTCGAGCAGGACCAGGGACGGCAGGCGCTCACCGATGAGCCGCCACGCCTCCTCGGCCGAGGCTGCCGAGCTCGTCCCGTAGCCCGCCCGCTGCAGCCGACGGCAGAGCAGGTCCCGGTTGGCCGGCTCGTCGTCGACCACGAGGACGTGGCACTTGCGCGGTTCCCGGTTCATTGCCGTCGTCCGATTGTACACCGGCGAGTCAGGGCGCGGCCTGCTCTGCCAGGTCGGCGGTTGGCAGCAGTCTCGGCGCGCGGCGGTGTCGGGTGCCCTGCTCGAAGGCGAAGGCCAGCTTGAGAAGCAGCGGCTCGGACCAGGCCCGGCCCACGAACGAGAGGCCCACCGGGAGCCCGAAGGCGAAGCCCGCGGGCACCGTGATGTGCGGGTAGCCGGCCACCGCGGCGGGCTGGGAGAACGACCCCAGGTAGTGGTCGCCGTTCACCAGGTCGATGGGCCAGGCCGGCGAGCCGGTGGGCGCCACGAGGGCGTCCAGGCGGTGGGCATCGAGCACGGCGTCCAGCCCCTTGTGGCGCGACAGGCGGATGCACCACTCGCGGGCCTTGCGGTACGCGTGGCTCGTCAGGGGCCCCTTCTCCTGGGCCTGCAGGAAGATCTCCTGGCCGAAGAACGGCATCTCGCGATCGCGGGCGTGGTCGTTGAAGGCGATGAGCTCGACGAGGCTCCGGGGGCCCTCCCTGCCCGGCAGGCTTGCCAGGTAGGCGTTGATGCCGTCCTTGAACTCGTGGAGCAGGACGTCGTACTCCTCGTCGTCGTAGGCGCTGGCTTTGGGGATGTCGGCCGGGTCGACCAGCACCGCCCCCAGTCGCTTGAGCTCGACGAGGGCCTCCTCGATGAGGCGGTCGGCCTCGGGGGAGTAGCCGAAGAAGCGCGTGCGGGGCACCCCGAGTCGGGCGCCCTCGAGCCCCCTGGGGTCGAGGAAGCGCGTGTAGTCCGGGTGCACGTGGCCGCGGCAGGCGGCGGTGGCCACGTCGCGGGGGTCCTCGCCGGCGAGTGCGCCCAGGAGGACGGCCGCGTCGGCGACCGAGCGGCACATCGGGCCGGCGGTGTCCTGGCTCGCGGCGATCGGGACGATGCCGGCGCGCGACACCAGCCCGACGGTCGGCTTGAGGCCGACGATCCCGCAGACGTGGGCGGGGCAGGTGATGGAGCCGTCGGTCTCCGTGCCGACGCCGACGCACGCGAGGTTGACGCTGATGGCGGCGCCCGTGCCGGAGCTGGAGCCGCAGGGCGAGCGGTCGAGGGCGAACGGGTTGCGGCACTGCCCGCCCCGTCCGCTCCAGCCGCTCGACGACTGGCTGGACCGGAAGTTCGCCCACTCGGAGAGGTTGGTCTTGCCGAGGATGATCGCGCCGGCCTGGCGCAACCGCTCGACCACGAAGGCGTCCCGGCCGGGGCGTCGCCCGATCAGGGCCAGGGAGCCGGCGGTCGTCTCCATCCGATCGGCCGTGGCGATGTTGTCCTTGAGGAGGACCGGCACGCCGTGGAGTGGTCCGCGCGGGCCCTGGTCCCGGCGCTCGCGGTCGGCCGCCTCGGCGAGGGTGAGGGCATCCGGGTTCAGCTCGATGACCGAGCGGAGCTGCCCGTCGAGGGTGGCGATGCGGGCGAGGTAGGCCTCGGTCAGGCCACGCGCCGTCCAGCGGCCCCTGGCCAGGCCGTCCTGCAGCTCGGCGACACCCATCTCCGCGAGCTCGAACGGAGGCGCGGCGACTGGAGTGGGCGTGGCGGCCTGGACAGCGGTGCCGAGGACCGGCGCCAGAGTGGAGGTGACGGCAACGGTGACACCGCTGGCCAGCAGCTCGCGGCGCGAGAGGCCTTCGTCCGAGGGAGTCTGGGGCATGGTCCGGTCCTCCGGTCGGAGTGTAGCCCGTTCTGCATCTCCCGGCGGGGCCGGGCAGGCCGTCCCACCAGGGCCCCGGACGCGGACCCCGTACCGGGAAGCCACATCGGACCGGTCGCGGTGAAAGACCACTATACTAGGCATATCTTGTCACAGATCTTGACAGAGGGCCATCATCGTATGCTAGTCTCTACGTGATGAGGAAACGGCGTGGAGGGTGACATGGACATGAGCGTGCTGTGGCGTGTGGTGGCAGCGGGAAGCGCACTGCTGGGAGTGGTGGCCGCCGCGACGGTGGCCGACGATGAGGGCTCCACCATCATCGCCATGGAGAAGCGGGCCCTGGAGCGCTGGGGGAAGGGCGATCCCTCCGGGTTCCTGGAGATCAGCGACCCCGACGTCGTGTACTTCGATCCCGGGCTCGAGCACCGCCTCGATGGCCTCGAGGCGCTGACGCGCTACTACGAGGGCGTGCGAGGGCAGGTCAGCATCGATCGGTTCGAGCTCATCGACCCGAAGGTGCAGGTTGGCTCCGACCTCGCGGTCCTGACCTTCAACTACGTCTCGTGGTCGGGTCAGGCGGAGTCGCGCTGGAACTGCACCGAGGTGTACCGGCGCCGCGACGGTATGTGGCGCATCATCCAGACCCACTGGTCGCGCACCCTGCCAGGGAAGTAGCCCGCCCATCGGGTGTCCGCTGCGGGTGCGGCAGGTCCGCCTGCGATGCGCATGACCGGCGATCACCGCCGTCCAGTCGGCGACGCCGGCGAGAGGGTGCTACGCTGCGAGGCTGGCAGCGCCTGGGGATGCGAGATGCAGGCCCTGCCCGGGAGGTGCGCATGTCCCGCAGGGCCGCAGTCCTGGTGATGGTGCTGGCCGCGGTGGCAGCCCGGCCCTCGGTGATGGCCGAGCCGACCAGCCCGTCAGGGCCGCCGCTCGACACGGTTGCAAGGGAGGTCCAGCAACGGCTCACCCACATCGCCGGGGTGGTGCGAGGTGCGGCAGCCCAGGCGCCCACCCGGAGCCGGGACCCCAAGGCCATGGAGACGTTCCTGGCCGATCGCGCACGGTACGTGCCCCACGTCCTGTTTTGCGCGTTCCTGACGCCCCAGGGGGTCGTGACCGCCGTGGCACCCGAGTACGGATTCCTGAAGGGTGCCGACCTCGCCGGGCAACCCTGGGTCCGGTCCGTGCTCGGGTCGCGCAAGCCCGCCCTCGGTCGGGCCTTTCTCTCCCTCGAGGGGATCTATGCCGTGCCGTTCGTGGCTCCGGCGATCCGGGACGGCCGCCTGGTCGGCCTTGTGAGCGTGGTGGTCGATGCCGGTGCCCTGCTGGGCGAGCAGGTGGAGGGGGTTGCGCCAGAGGGGGCCGCGATTGACGTCTGGGTGATGGAGCCTTCGGGTCGGCTGCTCTTCGACCCGGACCCGGAGGAGATCGGCAAGAACCTCCTCGACGACCCGATGTACGCGCCGTTCCCGGCCATCGGCGAGGCCGCGCGTCGGGTGGCCGCCGCCGCCCAGGGGACCAGCGGACTCACGTGGACCCCCGCGGACTCGAGCTCCCCCCAGGAGGTGACCCTCGCCTGGCGGAGCGTGAGCGCCCTCGGGGCCTCCTGGCGGGTCGCCGTGGCCCGGCCGGTGGGCGAGGGAGGACGTGCCGCGCGCACCCTGGCAGGCCTGGGTACCGTGGACAGGATCGAGGCCCTGCGCCGTCTGGCGGCCGACCCGGCCCTCGGGGAGGCGGTGCAGGCGGGGATGTGGCAGACCGTCCAGACGGCGCTGGCGCGCTACTACACCCGCTACCCCTGCTATGCCGTGCAGTGGGTGGACCCTGACGGTCTGGTGCGCGGGGGCCATCCGCCGGGCAACGCGCTCTCGTCCTACCAGCTCAACCCGTTCGAGAACCCCTTCGACGCGGAGCTGTTGACGCGCGTGCAGGCCCGGGTCGAGGCGACCTTCGGGACTCCGCTGGCCGAGGGGCGCCGCGGGACGTTCCACGTCGTGCCGGTCCTGGCCGGAGGAACCTTCCTCGGCGTGGTGTACGCCCTGCAGGTCCACTGAGGGGGTGTGAGCCAGTCAGGCACCTGCGCTCACAGCGCCGCTCGTCATCGAGGACATCCTGGACGCAGACGTGGACGTGGCCGTGGTCGTGGACCCGTCTTCTGCCTCTGGACGTTGTGAGGCACACAGCAGTCGCATGGGGTGTTTCGGTGACGGCCTTGCGGTGAACGTGAGGCTCGCAGCACGTCCGTCCACGGCCACGTCCACGACCACGTCCACGTCCATGACCACGCGGGAGTGTCAGCCCGATACCTTCCCGGGTTCTCAGCTCTCCCTGACGGCCGTCATGATCCTGGCCAGCACCCGATCGGCGTCCGCCGCGGAAATCTGGCAGGTGCCCGCGCCGCGGTGTCCGCCGCCGCCGAACTGCGCCATGAGCGCGCCGACATCGCCGAGGGACGTACGCCGGAAGATGTTGTGGGCGACCTGGAACGAGACCTTGTCGGCATCCTTGACCCGCGAGATGCGGATCGACACGTTGGTCCCCTCGGCCCCGGGCAGGGTGTAGACCAGGAAGCGGTTGGCGAGCGGAATCTCCTCCACGTCCCGGAGGTCCGTGACCAGGACGTTGCCGTAGATGCGGGAGTGGGTGCCCAGGACCTGGAGAGCGTGCTCCTGCATCTGCCGATACGCGACGACCCGCTCCTGGAGGTCGGGCATGGCGAGGATCTCCTCAGGCGCGTGGGTCAGCAGCAGGTCCGGCATCATCTGGGTCATCTGCTTGTTGGAGATCCGGAAGCTGTGGTGGTACCCGAGGCCGGTGCGGGGGTCCAGGAGGTAGACGAGAAGCATGGCCGGAGACGGTCGCAGCACGTCCTCGCGGGTCAGTTGCGCGCTGTCGAAGCGGTCCACCACCTCGAGGAGCGGCTCGAAGCGCTCCAGCTCCGGGTGATCGTCCACCCAGTACTCGTACACCAGCCGCGCGGCGCTCGGAGCGAGCGCATAGCGCCCCACGAACGACTCGGGCTGTCGCGAGGGGAGGCTCTCGCTCGAGTGGTGGTCGAACCACATGCCGCACCCGGGCGCGTACGGGAGGTTGCAGACGATGTCGTCGGCGGTCACCTCCACGGTGCCGTCCTGCATCTCCTTGGGGTGCGCCTGGACGTAGGTATCCACGATCCCCGCCGCCTTGAGCAGGACCGCGCACATCAGGCCGTCCACATCTCCGCGAGTGATGAGGCGCATGGCAATCTCCTCCCTGCGGGTGTCTCCCGGGCAGCTTGATGCCAGCATACACCTGCCCGCCTGGCGAGACCGAGGGCTCGGTCGGCTCGTGGAGCCCAGGGGCCAACATGGACCTGGGCGTGGATGCGGATCTGACCCCGGTCCTGGGAGCCTGTCGGAGAGATGGGAAGGTCCGCGCGCAGCATCTCGGTCCAGGTCGAGGTCGAGGTCCAAGTCCAGGTCCAGGTTGCGAACGGTGCAGTTTGGCGCTGGGGGCGCCTTCGCACGATGGGTCCACTCCCCCTCAGTCGAGAGCGCGGCGGACCACGTCGGCCAGGGAGGCCAGGGACAGGGGTTTCTGGGCAGCCACCACGATCCCCAGCTCGCCGAGGGAGGCCGTACGTCCGGCCGCGTACCCGGTAAGGACGACAATGCGAAGGTCGGGGAAGGCCACCCGCGTGGCCCGGATGAGCTCCTCGCCACTCATGACCGGCATGGTCAGGTCGGTGAGGAGCAGGTCGATCCGACTGCCCGCCTGCAGGAACTCGAGTGCCTGGAGACCGTTCTCCACGGCCACGACCCGGTAGCCGAGCGTGTCCAGGGCCTGCTCGATGGCGAGGCGGACCTCCGTCTCGTCCTCGGCGAGCAGGATGACCTCGCCGGACCCTCCCGCCAGATCCGTCTCGGGAGCCTGGGAGGCGACCACCGCCCCCCGGTGCGCGGGCAGGAAGACGTGGATCGTCGTCCCGCGCCCCCAGACGCTCTCGGCGAGGACCCATCCGTCGTTCTGCTTCACCAGGCCGTAGACCTGGGAGAGACCGAGGCCCGTGCCATGGCCGTGGGCCTTGGTGGTGAAGAACGGCTCGAAGACATGAGGCAGGTGCTCGGGTCGAATGCCGCTCCCGTTGTCGACAAGAGCCAGGTGGATCCAGGGTCCGGGGAGCATTCCGGCCACCGGCGGAGGGTCCGCGGCGCCGAGATCGAGGGGTCGCACGCGCAGGACGAACCGTCCCTGCCCCGGTATGGCGTCGCGGGCGTTGACCGCCACGTTCATGATCACCTGCTGCAGTTGCGTGGCGTCGGCGTGGACCGGGCACGACGTGCCAGGGTCCGTGTCGACCTCGATGCCGATGCGCTCCGGGATGGTGCGCGCGAGGATCGCCGCGACCTCGCTGACGAAGTGGTTCAGATCCAGGGCAGAACGCTCGCTGCCCGAGCCGCGGGAGAAGTCGAGGATCGACCGCACCAGCTTCGCGGACCGCTCGGTCTGCTCCTTGATGACCCGCAGCGCGTCGCGGGCCGCGGGGCGCTGCTCGGGGTCGCGGAGCAGCAGCTCGGCGTGGGTGAGGATCGCCGTGAGGAGGTTGTTGAAGTCGTGGGCGAGGCCGCCGGCCAGTTGGCCGATCACCGCCAGGCGATCCTGCTGCTCGAGGCTACGCATCAGTTGGCGCTCGCGGGTGGCGTCGTGGAGGAGCAGGATCCAGGCGCGCCCGGGGCCGCCGGCGGCCGGGCGCACGCGCACCTCGATGAGACGGGGCTCGCTGCCGCCGGTGTGAAGCTCGAAGGGTATGCCACCTTCCCGGGGGGCGAGGAGCTGCTCGACGGGAGTGCCCGCAAGGTGCGTGAGTGGAGCCCGGAGGTCGTCATGGCCAAGAAGGGCCAGATGGTCCACGGCGACCGGGTTGGCGAGCACCAGCCGGGCGTCGTGGTCCAGGACCACGACACCGTCCGGGAGCTGGGCGATGAGAATTGCGAGATTGCGCTGCTGCTCCTCGATGCGCTCGCGCAGGCGGGCCTGGTGCAGCACCACGCCGAGCACCCCGGCCACCTCGCCGGCGACGTCCTGATCCTGGGCCGAGAAGGCATCGGCCTGACGGCTCGACAGGACAAGCTGGGCGACCAGGTTCTCCTCGATGCTGAAGCTGGAGATCAGCATCGTTCGCACGCCGTTGCGGAGCAGCCGGTCGATGGCCGGCGAGCGCATCTCGGACGCCGCAAGGTCGGCAAGATAGAGCGTACGGTTGCGCTCCAGCTCACCCGGCAGGAAGTGGCCGACCTGGGTTCGACCGCTGTCGGCATCCCCAAGACCCGGCACGCTGTCCACGGCCACGTACTCCCCGTCGCCGGTGGCCGGGTGGAACGCGACGATGGCGGCACGCTCGGCCGGGATGAGCTGGCGCAGGCGCTGGAGGGCCGCTGCGGCGATCTCCCTCACGGAGCGCGCTGCCAGGATCGCGAGGTCGATGTCGTGCATCGACTCGAGCCGCCGGGCGTAGTGCTGCAGGGCCAGCTCGGACTCCCGCCGCTCGGTGATGTCGATCAGCACGCCGCGCAGGCCGACCGGGCGCTCGCCCTCGAGCATCGGCTGGGAGCTCGAGCGCACCCAGCGGGTGCCGCCCGACTTGTGGACCACGCGGTACTCGCTGGGGTGCAGCTCACCCCGGATGGTCCGCTCGAAGCTCTCGACCAGCCCCGGCAGGTCGTCCGGGTGGATGAAGCGCGAGAAGTGCCGGCCCACCAGCTCCGCGGGCTCGAAGCCGATGATGTGCCGCGCGGCGGCGCTGATGAAGGTGAGGGTGCCGTCGGCGTCGACCGTGAAGATCGCCTCGCCGATCTTCTCCACGAGATCCCGGTACTTCTCCTCGGACTCACGGAGCGCCTGCTCGGCCCGCCGGCGCTCGGAGATGTCCGTGATGACACCGATCACGTGCATGGCGGGGTCGCTTCGGGCCACGCACACGGCGTGGTCGGAGAACCACCTGAAGCTCCCGTCCGCGACCTGCCAGCGGTACTCCACCAGAGCCTCGCCCGCCTCCAGCTCCTTCCGGTACGAGGTGATCGTCTCGTCCCGGTCATCCGGGTGGAGACGTGCGCTCCAGAAGTGTGGCTCGGCCATGAAGCGCTCGGCCGGAAACCCGGTGAAGCGCTCGACGCTGGTGCTCATCCACGTGGCGTCGAGGTCGCCAGGGACCTCGGCCGCGTAGACCGCGACCGGCAGGGCCGCGAGGATCGCCGCCTGCTGCGCCTGGCTGCGCTCGAGCTCCTCGCGCAGGCGCTTGCGCTCGGCGATGTCGCGGAACATGACCTGGATGGCCGGCTGTCCGAGGTACGTGAACGGGCCGGCGGCGACCTCCACCTCGACCGGCACGCCGTCCACACGCAGGAACCTCTCCTCCAGCAGCGGCTCGGCCTGCCGGCTCGCGAGCATGCGCTGCACCCGCTCGCGCACGACCGGGCGGGAGTCCGGGTGGACGAAGTCGATGACCGGGCGGCCCACCAGCTCGTCGGGGTTGTCCGCGCCGAGCATTCTCGCCGCCGTGGCGTTGACGAACACCAGGCGGCCCTCGCAGTGGACGGCGATCGCGTCCGGCGAGAGCTCGACCAGTTGGCGGTAGCGGAAGGCGCTCTCCTCGAGGGCCTGGCGGGCCTGGTGGAGCCCGCGCAGGTCGTGGAAGACCCCCTGCACCACGGGACGGCCGGCAATCTCGACGAGGCTCGCCGAGATCTGCACGGGGATGCGCGTGCCGTGGCGGTCCACGACCTCGGCCTCCGTCTGGGTGGCTCTGAGGGTCCCCGCGTGCTCCCGGAAGATGGTCTCGTAGCGCGTCCTCTCAGGCTCGGGGTGCAGCTCCCACTGGGACATCTGCCGGATCTCGTCGAGGGAGCGGCCGATCAGCTCCTGGGCGTGGAGGTTGGCGTGCAGGAGCCGGCCGGTGGCGGCATCGCCCAGGAAGATCGCCACGTTGGCCTGCTCGACGAGCCGCTCGTAGCGGTCCGCGGAGGCCCGCAGCTCCTGGGCCGCCGCCACCCGCTCGCCGGTCTCGTGGAGGATGCCGGTGAAGACGACACGGCCATCCGGCAGGCGGCTCGCCACCTCGACCACCGATACCCACAGCAGCGACCCGTCGCGGCGCCGGAGCTGCAGGACCTGGTCGTTGACCGTCCCCTCGTCCAGGGTGCGCCGAATCGCCGCGGCCCGGTCCTCAGGCCGCGCGTAGATGTCAGCCGTCCTGCAGGCCCTTGCCTCGTCGAGGCTCGAGAACCCGAGCAGCCGCAGGAATGCCTCGTTGGCGTCCAGAATCTCGCCCTCGAGAGAGGTCAGGAACCGCCCCACGTGGAGCTGATCGAGGAGCTCTGGCAGCCCCGAGGCGCCGGGCCAGGAAGGAGCAGCAGGACCGGGCATCGTGGGACCATCGTAGCACCCGCTCCCGGGCCCCCGCCCACCCGCCCAGGCCTCAGACCTCAGGCCTCAGACCTCGGGGACGACAGGCCTCGGGCCTCAGACCTCAGGAAAGACGGGCCTCATGCCTCAGGAACATGAACACGCGAGTTGGTGGGTGGCCGAGCTGAGGCCTGAGGCCGGGTGGTTGGGTGGGTGGAGAACCTGAGGCCAGGGTGGGTGGCGGGGGGGAGAAGACTCTGCTATCAGTGGTGGTGCGCGGGGGATGGCGCGGGAGGACTCGATGCGGACACGCATGCTGGGCTCATCGGGGATCGAGGCGTCGGTGGTGGCGCTGGGGACGTGGGCGATCGGCGGCGGGCCGTGGTGGGGTCCGACCGACGACGAGACATCGGTCCGCGCCGTTCACGCCGCGCTCGACGCCGGGATCACGCTCATCGACACGGCGCCGGTCTACGGCTTCGGGCGCAGCGAGGAGGTGGTGGGACGGGCGCTGCGCGATCGCCGGTCTTCGGCCGTCGTCGCCACCAAGTGCGGCCTGTGGTGGGACGACGAGAGCGGCACGCCATTCTTTACCCAACTGGGCCGCTCGGTGCGCCGCTCCCTCGACCCGCGAACGATCCGGGTCGAGGTGGAGGCCAGCCTGCGGCGGCTCGGGACCGACCGCATCGACGTGCTGCAGACCCACTGGCAGGCCGTGCCGCCCGCCGCCACCCCGATTGCCGACACCATGGCCTGTCTCCTCCGCCTCAAGGAGGAGGGGAAGATCCGTGCCATAGGAGCCTCGAACGTCTCGCCGGCCCAGATGGACGCGTACCGCGCCGGTGGAGCCCTCGACGTGTGCCAGCCGCGCTACAGCATGCTGGACCGCCACATCGAGGCGGACGTCCTGCCCTACTGCCACCGGCACGGTGTCGCCACCCTCGTCTACTCGCCGCTCGAGCAGGGCCTGCTGACCGGTGCCTTCGGCATGGACCGCGGCGTGCAGGCGGGCGAGTTCCGTACCGCCATCCCCTGGTACGAGCCGGCCAACCGCCAGCGGGTGCTGGACATGCTGGCGGGCTGGAAGGACCTTACCGAGCGGCACGCCTGCAGCGTCGGGCAGCTCGTCATCGCCTGGACGCTCCAGCAGGAGGGCGTGACCTGCGCGCTGGTGGGGGCGCGCAAGCCCGAGCAGGCCATCGAGAACGCCGCCGCGGGCGACCTGGTGCTTGCAGCGTCGGACCTCGCGCGCATGCGCCGCGACGTCGAGTCACTCGGCCACCCGGAATAGGGCCAACGAATCAGCCAATCAGCGAATCAGCCGATCAGGGGATCAGCTTGTCAGCTCCCCCACCCAGGCCTCAGGCCTCGGGCCTCAGACCGCAGGCACTGCAAGAAGGAACCGGGTGGCTGGGGGAGCTGAGGCCTGAGGTCTGAGGCCTGAATGGGTGGGGGAGCTGATTTCCTGATGCGCTGACTAGCTGATTCGCTGGGTGGCGGGCGGGCGGTGGGCGAGCAGCGAGCGGATCAGCGGCGCGAGCTTGGTGGTGCCGCTGTCGCCCTTGTTGAGGAGAACCTCGATCTTGCCGCGCAGGCGCAGCCGCTCCTCCCGGGTCGTGTCGCGGGCGGTGAGCACGACGATGGGGATGCCCCGTGTCGCGGGGTCCGCCTTGAGGCGTGTCGCGACCTCGAAGCCGTCGATACCCGGCATCATGAGGTCGAGGATGATCACGTCGGGCGGGTCGAGATGCGACATCTCGAGGCCCTCCGTGCCGCTGAAGGCGTGCCGGAGCTGGTAGCCATGGCCGCGCAGCATCTCGTCCACGAGCTCGTGCAGGGTGGCCTCGTCGTCGATGAGCAGGACGCTCGGCTCGGTGGCGGGGGGCTGGGGCACCAGCTCCGCCAGACGCGCCAGGAGGTGCTCCCGGTCAACCGGCTTGGTGAAGTAGGCCTCGGCCCCCAGCGCCAGGCCCAGCTCGTGGTTGGCGAGCACCGACACGATGATGACGGGGATGCGGGAGGTCTCCGGGTGGCCCTTGAGGTCGCGGAGGATGTCCCAACCGTCGCGGCCGGGCAGGACGATGTCGAGGACGATGGCAGCCGGATGCTGGTCCATCGCAAGCGCAACGGCATCGGTACCGGTCCGGCTCCACGCCACCTGGTAGCCGGCGCCCTGCAGGTCATGACGGATGCGCTCGAAGGCGGCCGGGTCGTCCTCGACCACCAGCACGCGCGTGCCCTCGACAGCGGCGGCGAGCGTGACGTGTGGCCCAGAGGTCTCGTTGCCCTCGAACTGCACGGGTAGCACGACGGTGAAGGTACTGCCCTCCCCGAGGGTGCTGTCGACGGTGATGGAGCCCCGGTGCAGCTCGACCAGGCGCTTGACGAGGGCGAGACCGAGGCCCGTGCCGCCGTAGGTTCGCCCGTCCGTCTGGAAGACCTGCCGGAACTCCTCGAAGATGACGTGTTGGTCGGCGGGGGCGATGCCGATTCCGCGGTCGGCGATCGACAGCGAGAGCGCCCGCACGTGCAGCGGTGAGGCCTCGGCCTCGAGAACACCGATGGCCACGCGCACGGTGCTGCCTTCGTAGGCGAACTTGACGGCGTTGGAGAGGAGGTTCAGGAGGATCTGCTTGACCCGCACCGGATCGGCCGTCACCTCAGGCAGGTCGGAGGGGACGTCCACGGCGACCTCGATCCGCCGCTCCTTGGCGAGCGCGCGGACGATGTCGCAGACCCCGTCGACGAGACCGGGCACCTGCACCGTCTCCGGGTGGAGCTCGAGCCTGCCCGCCTCCACCTTGGAGAGGTCCAGGATGTCGGAGATCATCGCCAGCAGGTGCTCGCCCGAGGTGCGGATGTTGTCGAGGAACTTGAGGTAGCGGGGGTCGAGCTGGTCGCCGATGCGGGTGCGGAGGATGGTCGAGAAACCGATGATGGAGTTGAGCGGTGTGCGCAGCTCGTGGCTCATCGTGGCCAGGAACCGACTCTTCATCTGGTCGGCCTCGAGCAACCGGGCGTTCGCCTCGGCCAGTGCCTCGGCGCGCTGGCGGTCGGCGGCGCGGAGCTGCGAGTCGATGCGGCGCGTCACGCCGAGCGTCACGCCGGCGATCGCCGCCATGGCGAGCAGGATGGCCAGGGCGGTGAGCAGGCGAACCCGCTCGATCGGAGAGTGGATCACGGCATCCGGCACCGCCAGCCCCAGGGTCCAGTGGAGCTCCGGGTACTCGCTGTGCACCGGTACGTGGATGACGAAGCGGTCGTCTCCTCGCCACCGGACGCGGGCGAAGCCCGGTCCCGGGGTGTGGAGCTGCTGCGCGAGCGCCGCGAACCCCTGGGTGTCAGGGAAGAGCTGGTCGATGGCGGCGAGCTCGGTGGTCACCCGGGCACCCCGGGGGAGGGAGGTGAAGTCCACCGCAGGGAAGTAGATGATGCGGCCGTGCTCGTCCACGAGGAAGGCGTTGCCGGCACCCTCGTAGGTGATGTTGTCGATGAGCTTGCCGACGGTCAGCAGCAGCACGTCGATGCCGGCCACGCCCAGGAAGCGACCGCCCGGGGCGTACACCGTCGTCTCCACCGTGACCGCCAGGTCGCCGGTGCCGGCATCCACCCCCGGCGTGGCAACGTAGAGGTGGTTCTTGGCGATGGTCTCACCCCACCACCAGCGGTCCTTCGGGTTGTAGCCAGGGCGCTCGACCCGGCCGGCGCTTCGGAAGTACTCGGCCGTGCTGTCGGTGGAGAAGAAGACGGCCTGCACACTCGGATCGCCGCGCTCGATCGCGAGGAAGAATGCCTGGACATGGGCCCAGCCCGGATCGGCCGTGAGTGGCCGGCGGTACTGGTCGTAGCCCTGCCACCAGCTCATCAGGGTCGGATCGGCGAGTACGGTCGTGACGACGCGGCTGCGGTCCTCGAAGAAGGCCGAGATGTCCCGGGCGCGCAGGGTCACGAGGTCGAGCACGGCCTGGTGGACCTTCGCCCGGGTGAGGGCGGCGATCTTCTGCACCGCCAACCCGCCGAAGACCACGAAGGTGATGGCCGAAAGC
>JALOLB010000025.1 GCA_025456225.1 Thermoanaerobaculaceae bacterium | reverse complement strand
CAGGGTGAAGCCGTTCGATGCGACCAACTCGTACTTGCACCAGTTCCTGGCGTCAGGGCACCGGTCGAGCACGGTGACGGCCACCGACAAGGCCAACATCGACTCGTGGATCATGGCGGGCGCGGCGAACAACTGACGCGGCGAATCAGCGGATCAGCAAGTCAGCAGGTGAGAAGTCCTGCTGACAAGCCGATCCGCTGTTGGCAGGCAAGAGTGCCTGCCCCACTTCTTCTTCTTCTTCTTCTTCTTCTTCTTCTTCCCTGTGGGGCAGACACTCCTGTCTGCCGTCTGCCTGGTGCGGGCACTCCTGTCCGCCGCACCCCTGTGCTATCGTCGGGGCGGGGCGGACGCCCCGGGGGAGCGATGCCGAGACCGAAGACGACCACCCGGGTCTACAAGGTGATCTTCTCGAACCAGGGGCAGGTCTTCGAGATCTACGCCCGGCACGTCGGCCAGGGCGAGATGTTCGGCTTTGTCGAGGTGGAGCAGATCCTCTTCGGCGAGCGGTCCCAGCTCATCGTGGACGCCTCCGAGGAGAAGCTCAAGACCGAGTTCGCCGGCGTCAAGCGGGCCTTCATCCCCCTGCACTCGGTGGTGCGCATCGACGAGGTCGAAAAGGAGGGCGCCGCCCGCATCTCGACCCCGGAGAGCGCCAGCTCCTCCCCCCGGGTCCTGCCGATCCCCATGCCGATCCCGGGCCTCAAGAACGAGCCGCGGTGAGGATCTCACCTCCTGGGAGGTAGCTCGGGAGGCAGGCGGAGCCACCGTTCGACCCGCTCCTCGATGACGAAGTGGGGGTGCTCCTTCTCGACCAGTGCGGCAAGGGTCTTGTGGGAGGCCGGCATCTGCTTCGGGCTGACCACGACCAGCCGGCCGAAGCTGGGCCGCAGGGCCGGGACGAGGGCGACCCGGAACGAGTCGGAGAACAGCACACCGCGCCAGGGCACGCCGGGTTGCTCGTAGACCATCGTCGGCAGCAGGGGGTTGGCCGGCTCGCCACAGGGCTCGCACGGCTCGAGGTTCGTCTCGGTGGCACCGGGCAGCTCGGGGTACGACACGGTCGGGACGCGCTCGGTGAGAAGGTCACCGACGCCCGTCATCCAGGCCAGGTCTCCGCCCGTCCGGTCGGTCCATCCGACCGTGACCCGGTCCCAGGTCAGGGGTCGGATGCCGGGCCTCAACCGCGAGGCGGCCTCGATGGTCCCGATCCCGGCCGCGAGGCCACCCACCTCGTTCCAGTGACTGTCGAGGGCGTAGAAGAGAGGGTAGGCGCCGGACAGCGGCCGCAGGGCCGCCCGCAGGTCGAGGAAGGGCAGTCCGGGGCGAATGGACCCGTACCACACGAGCTGGTCAAGGCCCGTGGCCGTGGCGGCGGGAACCAGCCATCCCGGCAGCATCTCGGGATGGATGGACTGCTTGTCGGGCGCGACGACGAGCAGGTAGACCGCTCCGCGCTTCTGCAGCCACTCCTGACGGGCGACGAGCGCGTCGCCCCACCGCTGCAGGTACGGGAAGCCGAGCGGCCGCTGCCGGCGGACCTGTTGCGCCAGGCTCGCGGTCTCGTCGCCAGCGAAGTAGAGCCAGCCGTGCCGGCCCAGGATGAGGGACCGGTGCGCCGACTGGCCCAGGAGGCCCATGCGCAGACGGGCGTTCTGGCGAATCAGGAAGCGGCGGAACCCGAAGTTGTCGTCGGCCCAGGTGGGGAGGCCTGACACCAACGCCCGGGCGAGGGGCGTGCCCGGCGTGGCGGCCGGGAACGTCGCCAGGGTGCGGTTCTCGTAGATCGGCGGAGAGGGGTCCAGGTGGAACGCCATGTCGGCCAGCGGTGCGGTCAGGGTCGCCACCAACGCCCCCAGGATCAGGATCTCGGAGAGGCGGCGGGACGAGCTGGTGCGCATGGCCTCAGAACCTGGCATAGATGAAGGACCGGTGGGCGCCGGCTGCAAGGGCCATCAGGGAAACCACGAGGACCGCCGCGAGGGCGACTGCCCGGGCCGGCTCGAAGGCAAGGCGAAGGACACCCGAGATCCGGCCCTCGCGGGCCTGCCACGCCTCGACGCGGGCCTCGATCCACGCGGCCGCGGGCATCGACAGGACGATGCCCATGACCAGGGCGAACCAGGCGTCGGCCAGCAGCGGCACGGCAGGGCTGGGGATGACCGAGGCGGCGCCAAGCCCGACGAGCCGTTTCGCGATTCCCACCGCCGCCTGCCAGGAGGTGGCGCGGAACAGCACCCACCCCACGGCCACGGCCAGCAGGGCCCACGCGTGGCGGAGCGGTACCCAGGCCCTGCGCAGCAGCCGCTCCCAGCCCAGTCGCTCGATCACGAGCAGCAGCCCGTGGTAGGCGCCCCAGGCCGTGAAGGTCCACGCCGCGCCGTGCCAGAGGCCGCAGAGCGCCATGGTGACGAGGGTTGCCAGGCTGGAGGTGAGGAGGTCGGTGCGCCGGGCGCGCCACCCGAGCCGCTGCACCCGGCGGTCGAGGACGTAGGCGAGGGGGAGGAAGAGGAAGTCGCGGAGCCACGAGGTGAGGGTCATGTGCCAGCGCTGCCAGAACTCGCGCACCGAGCGGGCGGCGTAGGGATGCGCGAAGTTCTCGGGGGCCTCGAACCCCAGCATCCTGCCGAGGCCGATGGCCATGTCGGTGTAGCCCGCAAAGTCGAAGTAGATCTGCAGGGTGTACGCCGTCATGGCGAGCCACGCCTGGGGCGTCGTGAGCTGGTCGGGCATGGCGGCGAAGAGCGGATCCGCGAGGGTCGCCAGGGGGTTGGCGATGAGCACCTTCTTGCCGAGCCCGACAATGAACCGGCGCGCTCCGGCACTGGTGCCGGACAGGGTGAGCCGGCGCGCCGCCAGGCAGGGCCCGAGCTGTCCCCAGCGGGCGATCGGCCCGGCCTCCAGGTGCGGCAGGAACGCCACGAACGCCAGGAAGCGGAGCGGGTTGCGAGTCGCCGGGAAGCGGCCGCGGTAGACCTCGAAGGTGTAGCTGAGGCTGCGGAAGACGAAGAAGCTCACCCCCACCGTGCCCAGCACGTCCACGGCGGCGGTGCTGGCAGGGACCGCGCCTGCCAGGCCCAGGAGCCCCACGAGGGAGGTTGGCGCGTACCTGCACACCAGGAGCAGGCCCAGGTCGGCTGCCAGCGCCAGGCTCACCACGATCCTCTGCCAGGAGCTGCGCGACCGGGTCGGCTCGAGGGCTTTCAGGTCTCCGCGCCAGGCGGCAGCGGGCCCGCCGGCGAGGGCGATCCCGGCCAGGTAGTCCACCGCCGCCACCGCCAGCAGGACCAGCACGGCGGAGCGGGCGGCGAAGACGTAGAAGAGGAGGCTGCCGGCCACGAGCCAGGCGTTCGCAAGCTCCAGCCAGAGTCCCTGTCGGTCGCGGCTCGCGAGGAGCAGCGGCCAGTACACCGCCAGGAAGGCGGGGAGGAAGAAGAGCAGGAAGAAGAGCGAGCCCAGGGACACGATGTGCAGCCGTCTCCAGTCGGGGGATGGTAGATGCCCTCCTCGCGGGCGGCAAGTCGCTCGTGGGAGCTCGCAGCGGTGGCAGCCAGCCGGGCGTCGGCTTCGAGGTGGCCAGGCGTTCAGGGCTTCGATCCTGGTGCGGCTCCGCCCGCCCGGCGTCGTGGTGGCGGCTCGTCCGGGTTGCCCGCGGGCTGGCGCGGCGCTAGGATGCAGGCGCGATTCTGCCCTGACGGCCACAGGGTGCCGTTCCCCGGTTGACAGGAGTGGAAAGCCAGAGCACCAGCAGGTGCAAGGAGCGTCCCGTGGTTCCAACCCCCCGAAAAGCCGCCCTCCGCCTCTCCCTCTTCGTCGTTGCCGTCCTGACTGCGGCAGCTCTCCTCGCCGGTGGGCCGGGCTGGCCGAGCGTCGACCAGCAGTTGGCCGCCGACAGGATCGTCGCGGGCAGCGCCCTCGAGCGGCTCGTGCGGGCCAACCAGCAGGTCGAGATGCTGCAGCCCGGGGAGGCCGGCGACGGCCTGCCGTACCCCGCCTGGCTGCGCGTGCTGTGGCGCAAGACCCACCGCATGGACGACGTCAACTGGGCGGATCCCACCGGCGGCTACCCCCGGGTGATGGGACAGATCCACGCCTGGCTGCTCGCGCACCAGGACGAGGCCGGGAGGGTGCTGGCGGCGTTCGACGCCTACGGGGTCTGGCCCGCCGTCCCCGACCAGCTCCAGCGCCACGGCATCGGCCAGGGCTCCGCGCTCGCCAGGCTGGTCGAGGACAACCAGGAGCTCTGGATGCTGCGCCCCGAGGAGGTCAAGGACCTCCTGCCCACCCCGCCGTGGCTGCGCGTGGCGTTCCGCAAGGCACACCCCGAGCTGACCTACCAGGCTGACGATCCGACCGGTGGCTACCCGCACGTGCTGAAGGAGGTGCTGGAGTGGATGGTGGGCCACCAGGACCTCAAGTCCGATCCACCGGTTGCCGAGGGGTCGGCCGGCGGTGGCCGGCGCGGGGCCTCCGCTGCCGCCGCACCGGACGGTCAGCAGCCCAACGGCGCCGTGGTGGGCCCCGACCTCAAGGTCTCCGGGCCGACCACCGACCGCCGCAGCGAGTCGGACATCCGCATCAACTACTGGGACCCGCAGAAGGTCGTTGCGGCGTCCAACAACATCTCGGGCTCCTGGCAGGGCCAGTACTGGTCCACTGACGGTGGCGACACCTGGCACCAGACGCTGCTGCCGGCCAACGGCTCCGACAGCTTCCACTCCGACCCGACCGTGGACTGGACCTCCGACGGCACGGCGTGGTCCACGACCATGGGGATTCAGGGGTCGTCCACCCTCAGGGTCAAGGCCTACAAGTCCACCGACTCGGGCGCCACCTGGGTGTTCGACGGTACCGTCTCGGGCTCGCAGACCAGCACCGACAAGCAGATGGTCTGGATCGACCACTCGGCCACCTCGCCCTACAAGGACCAGATCTACGCCATCTGGCATAACGGCAGCCCCGGGTACGTCAACCGCCGCACCGCAGCCGGGTGGCAGACGCCGCTGCAGGTCTCCGGCTCCGAGACCACCGGCACGGCGATCGGCTCCGACATCAAGACCAACGCGTTCGGTGATGTCTTCGCCTTCTGGCCCGACACCGGCTCGCGGGGCCTGTACGTCCGCAAGTCCACCGACGGCGGGGCGTCCTACGCCTCCTATGTCCGGATCGCCACGGCGTACGACTCCTACGACATCGGGGTCCCCTCCTTCAACAACCGCCGGGCGCTGATCTACGTCGCGGGCGGGGCGTACCGAACGGCCTCCAAGAACCTCGTCTACGCGACCTGGACGGACCTCACCGGCACCTCCAACTGCGACTCCGCCAGCGAGGAGCCGGGCTCCAACGTCTCCTCCCAGTGCAAGACCCGCGTGTGGTTCGCCCGCTCCACGAATGGCGGCACGACCTGGCAGCCACCGGTCATGCTCAACAACCAGGCGACCCTCAACGACCAGTTCAACCAGTGGCTGGTGGTGGACGAGAGCACCGGCGCCCTGGCCGTCATCTACTACGACACGGTGGGCGACTCGGGGCGCAAGAAGACCGACATCTACTACCAGTCGTCCTTCGACGACGGCCTCACCTGGTCGGCCGCGGCGCGCGTCACCACGGCGATGACCGACGAGACCTCGGGCAGCTACGACAGTGGCAACCAGTACGGCGACTACAACGGGCTCTCCGGGTGGGCGGGCAAGTTCCTGCCGTCCTGGACCGACCGGCGCACCTCGACCGGTCCGGAGGAGATCTGGACTGCCGGCATCACCGACCTCATGTGCACGCGTCCGGGCACGCCGACCATCGGCAGCGTCACGGTTCCCGGGGACAACGCCCTCACGGTGAGCTGGAGCAACGGCTCCCCCGCGGCCGCCACCTTCAAGATCTACCGGGCGGTCGGGAGCTGCGCCTCGCCCGGGCCGTTCGCGGCGATCGCCGGCAGCGTGAGCGGCACCTCGTACACCGACACGACCGTGCAGGGAGGCATCCCCTACGCGTACAAGGTCGCCGGCCTCGACGCCACCGGCTTCTGCGAGTCGGAGCAGGCATCGGGCTGCGTCTCGGCGACGGCCACCGGCGTGTGCTCGGCGCCGCCCGTCTTCGCGGGGATCGGTGCGGTCACGGCGCCAGCCAACGCCACCTGCACCCTCGACCTGTCGTGGACGGCCGCCACCAGCTTCTGCGGCGGCGCGGTCCTGTACAACATCTACCGGGGGACGACCGCCGGGTTCGTGCCGGAGCCCGGCAACCGCATCGCGGCCGGTATCAGCGGCACCACGTACTCCGATGCCGGGAGCTTGCAGTACGGCACGACCTACCACTACGTGGTGCGGGCGGTGGACGCCGGCAACGCTGCCGAGGACCTCAACTCCGTCCACGCGGCCGGCTCGCCGCACGGGACCGTGACGACCGGGACCTGGCTCGACGACCTGGAGCCGGGCGCCGACACCGGATGGACCCATGCCGCCGCGGCGGGCTCCGACGACTGGGCGCTCTCGACGGCCTCCTCCCACAGCCCGACCCACGCCTGGGCGGCGAGCGACCCGTCAACCGTCACCGACAAGTGGCTGGTCATCCCGGCTTCGAACCTGGCCGCCACCTCGGTGCTGACGTTCTGGCACAGCTACGACTTCGAGGTCGGCAGCGGCACCACCGGCTACGACGGCGGCGTGATCGAGATCTCCGTCAATGGTGGCACCACCTGGGCGGACCTGGGCGCTGCCATCACCGCGGGCGGCTACACCCACACGATCTCCTCGTCCTACAGCAACCCCCTGGCCGGGCGGCAGGCCTGGTCCGGCGCCAAGACCGCGTTCAGCCAGGTGAGCGTCAACCTCGCGGCCTACGCTGGGGCCGGACGCCTGATCCGCTGGCGCATGGGCTGCGACAGCTCGTCGGCCAAGGGACCCTGGTACATCGACGACATCCAGATCACCGACACCCAGGTGTTCGGCTCGTGCGTGCCTGGTGGCGGGCTGCCGCTGCTCAGCGTCGGCAAGGCCGGCACCGGCAGCGGCACGGTGACCTCCACTCCGGCCGGGATCGACTGCGGCGCGACCTGCTCGGCGAGCTTCGACCCGGGCCAGAGCGTGAGCCTGGCTGCGGCGGCCGGCGCGGGCAGCACCTTCACGGGCTGGTCCGGTGCCTGCACCGGGACCGGGGCGTGCGTCCTGACGATGGACGGCAACACGTCCGTGACCGCCACCTTCGCGGTCATCCAGCACACCCTCTCCGTCAGCAAGACCGGCACCGGCAGCGGCACGCTGGCGTCCACTCCGGCCGGGATCGACTGCGGCGCCACCTGCTCGGCAGGGTTCGAGGCCGGGGCGCTCGTCACCCTCGCTCCCACCCCCGCCGTGGGGAGCGCGTTTGCGGGCTGGTCGGGAGCATGCACCGGCACGGGTGCGTGCCAGGTCACCATGGACGCCGCCAAGGCGGTCACGGCCGCCTTCACGCTCATTCCGAGGACGCTGACCGTGGCCAGGGCGGGGAACGGCAGCGGCACCGTGACATCGACACCGGCAGGGGTCGACTGCGGTGCCACATGCGGCTTTGCGTTCGACCACGGCACCCTGGTGACCCTGACGCCCCAGGCTGGCGGCGGCTCGCAGTTCCTGAGCTGGTCAGGAGCCTGCACTGGCAGTGGTGCCTGCCAGATCACCATGGTGGCCGACGCCTCGGTGACGGCGACCTTCTCGATCCAGGCGAGCGCCGTCGTGCCGGTGAGCCTCGCTGTCGACTACCTCCCGGGCGCCGGCCTGGCCGGCAACGGGGTGCTGGAGCCCGGTGAGACCGTGGGTCTGGCGCCGACCTGGCGGAACAACGCGGCGGTCGCCGTGGCGCCGACCGGCGCGCTGACCAACCTGGCAGGCCCGTCGGGAGCGAGCTACACCCTGGTGGACCCGGCCGCGGCGTACCCTGCCGTGGCTCCCGGGGGCACCGGTGGCTGCCGCGACGCGTCCGAGGCCTGCTATGCGGTGCAGATCTCGGATCCCGCGACACGTCCCCTGCCGCACTGGGACGTCACGGCGCTGGAGACCCTCAACACCGGCTCCACGAAGACCTGGACCATCCACGTCGGCGAGAGCTTCGCCGACACCCTGCCCGAGCACTGGGCCTACCCCGCCATCGAGGCGCTGTACCACTGGGGCATCACCACGGGCTGCCTGGCCACACCGCTGCGATTCTGCCCCGAGCAGACCCTGACCCGGGCCGAGATGGCCGCGTTCCTGGTGCGGTCCAAGCACGGCGGGACGTTCGTGCCGCCGGATCCGACCGGGAGCGTCTTCACGGATGTCCCGGCCGCGTACTGGGCTGCCGGGTGGATCGAGCAGCTCGCGGCCGACGGCCTCACCAAGGGGTGTGGGACGCCGGGCCTGTTCTGCCCCGAGGATGCGGTGAGCCGGACGCAGATGGCGATCTTCCTGCTGCGGCTGCGGCACGGCGGCGACTACGTGCCTCCGCCGGGAACCGGTTCCGTGTTCAGCGACGTGCCCCTCGATCACTGGGGGGTGGCGTGGATCGAGCAACTGGCGACGGAGGGCATCACCACGGGTTGCGGCGAGGGCAAGTACTGCCCGGAGCAGGCCGTCACCCGGGCCGAAATGGCCGTGTTCCTGAAGCGCTGCCAGGGGCTGCAGCTCGCCCACTGAGCGGTGGACGTGACCGCGGCGCACGGCACAGCCGTCGGGCCGCAGCTCGTCAGACCGGGATGAGGGCGCGCAGGCGGACGAGGATGCCCGCGTCCACGAGCTCACCGGCGGCGGTGAGGATGGCGCGGGCCACCTCGCGGGTGCTGCCGGGGAGGCGCCAGTGCTCCGCGAGGAGGGCCGCATCGCACGTGTCGTGCAGGCGGTCCACGGCGAGCGCGGCCAGCACCAGGTCGTCGCAGAGCCCGGGCGTGCCGAGGAGAGCCTCCGGGACGTAGTCGTAGGGCGCCACGATGTACTTGAGGGTGCTCACGAGCCCGGCCCGCTCGGTGGCCGGCAAGCGGGTGTCGAGGGCCAGGCCGACCAGGAAGCGATACAGGTCGGGCAGGTGGCGGTAGAGGGCAGCACAGGGAACGTGCTGCACCGACTCGTCGGCCAGCCAGCGCTCGACGCGCTGCTGCAGCGCCTGGTAGTACGAGTCCGTGACCTCGGGCAGAGCTTGGCTTGGCATCGGGTCCTTCCTCGGCCAGCTTCTACGCATGGGGGGGGCGGAAGTTGCAGTCGGGCTCCAGACGCCGGGCTGCACCGCCTCCGCCGCGCGGCACGGTTGTGCGTCCCCCTTGCAGTTCTCGTGTATGATTGTGGGCGAAGGAAGCAGGTTGCGACTCTCGGGCGACTCGGTACGGGGTGAGCGTTGGTAGCCTTGCAGGCACCGATAGGGCAAGCACTGTGCGCCATCGTGAGGATGTTCTGGCTCGTGCCCGAGCCGTGCCTGCGCGAGGCGGGGTGGCGGAGCGAGGTGGCGGTGGCCCAGGTGCGGCTGGCGCTGCTGGCGGTCCTGTGTGTGGTGCCCATGGGGCAGCTCGTGGCCGATCCGGGCTCGATCGAGACCTGGTTCGGCCTCATCCTGACGCTGGTCGCGATGGCGATGGGCGTGGTCCTGCACGTCGCCGCACGCCACGGCAGCTCCCGGTCCCGGCTCGGCCTGATCTCCAGCCTGCTGGACGTGACGCTGGTGAGCTGTGGCCTGGCGTTCTTCATCCTCATCGACCGCCCTCTCACGGCCACCAACAGCTACATCATCTTCCTCTTCTACTTCCTGGCCATCGCCAGCACCAGCCTGCGCTTCGACCCCCGGCTGTGCCTGCTCTCGGGGATCGTGGCGGTGGTCGAGTACCTGGGGATCATCGCGTGGGCGGTGGCGCGGGGCGCCGCCGATCCCTCCCGCATGGCGGACCAGCTCGTCGACCAGGGGAGCTTCAACATCTTCACCCAGCTCTGCCGGCTGCTGGTGCTGGGGACGGCGGCGTTCATCGCCGCGGCCAGCGTCGTGCGCTCCCGGGAGCTGCTGTCGCGCTCCCTGCGCGACCCGTTGACCTGCCTGCTCAACCGGGCTGCATTCTTCGAGCTCGCGCACGTCGAGCTGGCGCGGGCGCGCCGGCAGGGCCTGGGCCTCGTCATGGTCCTCCTCGACCTGGACTTCTTCAAGCGGGTCAACGACATGCACGGCCACAAGGTGGGTGACCTGGCGCTCGAGTGGTTCGGCGGCCTGCTGCGCGACCGGTTCCGCGAGTCCGATGCGGTGGGGCGGCTGGGGGGTGACGAGTTCGCCATCCTCCTGTGCGGTCCCACGCGCGGCCGGGCCGGGGCGCGCCTGGAGGAGCTCCGCCACGAGCTGGAGCATGCCACGGTCCCGGGCACCCCCGGGGTGCGGTTGAGCGTGTCGGGAGGGGTCGCCCTCTGCCCGGACGACGGCGACAGCGTCGAGGCGCTGATCGAGCTGGCCGACGACCGGCTCTACCAGGCCAAGGGCTCCGGCCGGAACCGCGTCGTCCTCGCCAGCGGGCCGACCACCGCCGTCATCCACGTGAGCCCGCAGACCATCTAGCCCTCGCCGGCTCCCGAACCTATCTTGGTCCCACAGAGCATCGCCTCGGAAGGAAGGGACCATGCGCTCCAGGCTTCGGCACGCCATTCTTCTTCTCGTCGTTCTTCCGGGTGTTGCGGCCGCGGCGCCTCCGGGCATCGAGCTGTACGGGACATTCCAATCCATGGGCGTCATGGTGACGATCGGGGCGGGGGACGATCCCGACCAGGACGCCGTGGCGGCTGTCGGGGTCCGGCCCCACGGCAGCGGCGCCTTCCAGGCCGGGCTGCCGCTGGCGCGCGTCGCCTCGTCGCGGTTCGTGGGGAGCCTCTTCTGGCTGCAGCCCGGGACGTCCTACGACGTGCGCGTCACCCTCTCCGACCCGGACGGCGGGCCCCTGCAGGGCGCCGTCGTCGACGCCACGGCATCCACCCGTGCCGAGATCACGATCCCGACGGCGACCAGGAGCCTCGTGGTGAGCCCCACCGGCACGGGCAGCGCCTGCTCGTCGGCGGCGCCGTGCGGCATCGCCGGCGCCCTCGAGCAGGTGCAGGCCGGCGAGGAGATCGTGTTGCGCGGCGGCGTGTACTACGAGGGCAGCTTCACACTGCCGCGCTCCGGCAGCGCCGGGGCGCCGATCGTCATCCGCGGCGCAACCGGCGAGACGGCGATCCTGGACGGCGCCGACCCCGGCACTCTCGCCTGGGTGGCCCAGGGGGGCGGGATCTTCAGCGCCACCACCTCGACGCCCGACGCCCACGTCGTGATCGCCAACGGCAGGCGGCTGTTCCCGTACCAGAGCCTGGCGGAGCTGCAGAGCCTGCGGTGGGCCGTGCCGGGCTTCTTCGCGAGCGGCACCGCGCTGTCGGTGCGGCTCGCCGGGGATGCCGACCCCTCCGGTGCGAGCATGGTCGTGTCGCGCTTCCCGATCGCCTTCGAGGTCGACAGCCAGAGCTTCATCTACTTCTCGAACCTGACCTTCCGCCACTACGGGCAGGGCGAGTACCCGAAGACCATCTACTTCATCGAGTCCTCGGACAACCTCGTGCAGGGGTGCACGTTCGCGTCCACCGACCTGGGCGTCGGGCTGAAGTACGGCTCACACCGCAACGTCATTCAGGACAACGAGTTCTTCGACACGATCGCGGACTTCCCGTGGGACGGCGTGAAGGAGGTCGGGTTTCTCGAGGACGGCGGGGTGTACGTCTACACCCCGATGGAGGGGCGGGGCACGGTGATCCGCCGCAACCAGTTCCACGACGACTTCGACGCCCTCCACGTCTGCCCAGAAGATCAGGGTCCCACCAACGAGACCGACGTCTACGAGAACACCATGTTCCGGATGGGGGACGACGGGATGGAGACGGACGGCGAGTGCTCGAACGTCCGCATCTGGGGCAACACGGTCCACGACGTGCTCATGGGCATCTCCCTGGCGCCCGTGCAGACCGGTCCCGTGTACGCGCTCCGAAATGTGATCTACGGCATCGGCCGCCACGGCACCGAGGGCGTCGGCAGCGGGTTCAAGCTCAACTCGGGGTACGACCAGTCGGGCCCGATCTACCTCTTCCACAACACCGTGGACGCGGTGACGGCGGACAACTCGGCGCTCACCCTGTTCGAGCCGGGGAGCTGGAAGTCGCTCGTCGCGCGCAACAACATCTGGTCGGGAACCCGCTTCGCCCTCGAGCACTACAACACCACCCAGCCGCTCGACCTCGACTACGACGACCTCGTCACGAGCCAGGCAAACGAGCTGGCCTGGTGGCAGGGCCTCCCCGAGACCCACCTCCGCACCCTGGCCGCCCTGCAGGGCGCGACGGGGCAGGAGCTGCACGGGCTGAGCGTGGCCCCGGGCTTCAGGTCGGCGTCCGGCGGCGACTACGCCCTGGCGGCGTCGAGCCCGCTGATCGACAAGGGCGTGCGGATTGCGGGGGTCAACGACGACTTCGCCGGGGCCGCCCCCGACATCGGCGCCCGCGAGTACCGGGGCGCCACGGGGTGCAGCGTGGCGTGCTCGGCCACCGTCCCGACCGCTGCCCAGGCCACCGCCACGGTGGCGTTCCAGGCCACCGCCACGACCTCGAGCTGCACCGGCAGCCCGAGCTGGGACTGGGACTTCGGGGACGGCAGCAGCCACGTCGCCACCGGTGACCCGACCACCATCCCGGTGCTCGTGCCGTAGGCGCCGTCATCGCCAACTCCGTCTTCGACGCCACCGGCGTGCACTTCTACCGCCTCCCGATGACTCCCGAGCGCGTCCGCGCCGCTCTGGAGAAGACGCGGACGACAGGCTGAGAGGCCAGGTCGGAAAGCCCAGCACCCCGAGCCGTGGAAGGTCGTCATGGACGACAGCGCCAGTCAGCCTGCCCGGCTCGCCGATGTGGTGGCAGATGTCCCATTCAGGTTGGAAGCCCCTGTGCTTGCCTGGCGGATTCCTGCGCCCGTTGGCGGCTCTCTGCCACCATTGCCGCTGCCGGCGCCGGGGGCTAAGCTGAAGGCCGTGACAGCCGAGCCGCCACCTGCTGTCGACAGCCGCCAGGGGGTCGAGGATGCCCTCCGCCTCGCCCAGCTCGACGGCGCGCTGGGCGACCGTTTCGAGGTCCTGCGGCTGCTTGGGAAAGGGGGGTCCGGACGCGTCTACCTGGTCAGGAACCGGAGGTTGGATCGGCTCGAAGCGCTCAAGGTGCTGACAGACGAGGCTGACGACCGCAGTCCATTCGTGCGTCGGTTCACCCAGGAGGCTCGACTTGCCGCCTCGCTCAAGCATCCCAACCTCGTGTCGGTGTTCGACTCTGGCGACACGGGAGGGGTGCTGTGGTTCACCATGGAGCTCGTCGACGGACCGAGCCTGGCCCGGGTGCTGGAGGCGGCGGGCACGCTCTCCGAGACCGAATCCGTCGCTGCGTTGCTGCCGATCCTCGACGCTCTCGCCTACATCCACGAGCGCGGGATCGTCCACCGCGACATCAAGCCGAGCAACATCATGATCGACGCGTCGGGAGTGCCTCGCCTGACGGACTTCGGGGTTGCCAAGACACTCGACAGCGCAAGGAAGACTGCCACAGGGGCGCTGCTCGGCACCCCGGCCTACCTGGCGCCCGAGCAGTTCGTCGGCGGGCAGGTCGACGGACGCACCGACGTCTACGCCCTCGGCGTCACGCTGTATGAGCTGCTCACCGGCACGCTCCCGTTCAGCGGCGACAACCCGCTCCAGATCATGGTCACCCGCCTGTCCAAGAACCCCGAGCCGGTCATCACACGCCGCCCGGGCCTGGACCCGGCCCTGGCCGCAGTGATCACCAGGACCCTCGAACGGGAGCCGGCTCAACGGTTTGCCTCGGCGCAGGGGATGCGAGACGAGCTGCAGCGGTGGTGGGACCGCGAGCCCAGGGAGGTGAGCCTGCGAGCGCTCGGGGCACGCGGCTCGGTGGGGATCGCCTGGCCGCGTGACAGCCTGGCTCCACGAACCCCGATCGTGCGTGCGGATCCTCCCGCGCCGAGCCGCAGGCGGCTGATCCTGGCCGGAGCGGCAGGGTTGCCACTCCTGCTGGCTGTCGCCGCCATTCTCGGGCCGCGCGCCTGGCGCGTCGTGGCGCCACCGGAGCAGAGCTCGACCGCGCACATGCCGCCGAGCACGGCCGTCGGAACAGCGGCACCTCCTGTACCCATCGCAACGCCCCTCCCCACGCTGGCACCGCCACCACCGCAGGCGACACCGCATGCCGCGCCCCTGGCCGCAGGCCCGACAGCCGGACCTGAGGCGCGACCGAGCGAGCAACCGCCGCGCCGTCCGGTGACGCTGCCCGTGGAGGTGCGCCGATCCGAGCCGGTGGTGCCGGCCGAGCTGGTGCAGCGTTGCTCAGGGCAGGAGGTGATGCTCGCCCTCGTTATCGCCGAGGACGGCTCGGTCCGGCGGGCCCGCGTCCTTCGCGCCGCCGTGCCCGCATGTGGGGAAATCGCGGTTTCCGCGGCTCGCCTGTTCGAATACCGCCCGGCGCTGGATGCCTCTGGCGCCGCGGTGGAGGCATCGATCTCGATCGCGGTCGCACTGGGAACACCGGAGAGCCCGGCACCCGCCGGACAGGGAGGGCTTGCACCATGACGACGCGTCTCGGTTCCTGCATCTGTGCTCTGACCATGGCCGCGTACCTTGTGGGCTGCGCCACCGCCAACCGCGAGATGGCCCCTGGGCGGATCCAGGAGGGCCAGGTCGCGGTGCGCGTCCAGGCGGAGCCAGGGAGCGCGGAGGTGACCTACCGGGGCATGCCGGTGGGGACCACTCCCACCTCGCTGTACCTGATGTCGCTGGAGGATGTCCTTGCCGTTGCGGCGGAGCGGCCCGCCGAGGGGTGGGTGGAGAAGCGGGTGCGTGTCCTGTCGCCGACCGAGATCGAGGTGCTCTTCCGATTCGGCAAGGACGCCGGGCCGCTCGCCGCCCGCCTTGGGCTCGCGAGGGTCCTCGTGTTTGACTACTCGTCCAACGCCACCTTCGACGTGGACTCCTATGACCTCAAGCAAGGCGTGCTGCCGCTCCTCGACGAGCAGGCGAGGTTGCTCACCACGGCCTTCGCCGGCGTGGACGTCCACGTCTGCGGGCACACCGACAGCTCCGGGTCCGAGACACACAACCTCGAGCTGTCGCTCCGGCGTGCGCAGTCCGTGTTTGCGTTCCTGACCGCCCGGGGGGTGCCCGCGGAGCGGCTCAAGGTCCTGGGGTTGGCGGCGGAGTTCCCATTGGCGGAGAACACGACGGTCGAAGGCAAGGCCCGCAATCGCCGCACGGAGCTGGTGCTGCCGCAGTGAGCCGACCGCAGGCTACGGCGTACCGGTCGACGTGCGGTCCAGGGCGCGGGCGAGCGCGCGGCCCAGGGCCTCGATCCTGAAGGGTTTCTGGAGGAACTGGCCAGGCAGGGTGCCACGCCCTGACGCCTCGGCGGAGTCCACCTCGGAGTAGCCCGACATCAGGATGACCGCCAGGCCCGGGTCGCACTCCGTCAGACGAGCAGCCAGCTCGTCGCCGCGCCCGTCCTGCAACATGAGGTCGGTCAGGAGGACATCGAATCGCCGGGTCTTCGTGACGCGCAACGCCTCGCTGGCAGAGCCCACAGCAGTGGCTTGGTACCCCAGGCAGGTGAGCGTCTGCTCCACGGCTCGCCGCACCAGCGGGTCGTCCTCCACCACCAGCACAGCCACCTCGCCCGGCTGACGCCTGGCCGGCGGCTCAGGTGCTGTCGGCGACACCAGCTCGACCCTGGGCGCCCGGCCGGGCAGGCTGACCCTGAAGGTGGTTCCGATACCGACGCTCGACGTCACCGCGAGCCGCCCGCCGTGGGCAGTGACGATGCCCAGGACGACGGACAGCCCAAGGCCGGTGCCCTCCTCGGGTGGTTTGGTGGTGAAGAAGGGCTCGAAGATGTGCGACCTGACCTCGGGCGGCATGCCGCAGCCGGTGTCCGTCACCTCGAACCAGGACCCGCCGTCGTCGGAACGCCCGGTCGCGACGCGCAGCGTGCCGCCGGCGGGCATCGCGTCGATGGCGTTCACGACCAGGTTCATCATCACCTGCTCGAGCTGCCCACGGTCGATCTCGACGAGCGCCGGCTCAGGCCAGAGCTGCATGTCAAAGTCGATGTTCTCGCGGGTCAGTCGGCGCAGGAGAACACTGCAATGCTGCAGGGCTTCGTTGAGGTCCAGGCATTCCGGTCGGGCCTCTCCGCGTCGGGCGAACAGCAGAAGCTGGCGCGTGACGGCGGCGCCGCGCTGGATGTTCGCCACCACCTCGTCGAGCTCGCCCGCTATCGTGGGCTCCCGGCGCTGGAGCGACTGCACGGCGCCGAGAATGGCCTGCAGGAGGTTGTTGATGTCGTGCGCGACGCCTCCGGCCAGCCTCCCGACGGCCTCCAGCTTTTGCGACTGGAGGAGCTGGTCCTCGAGCCTGCGCCGCTCGGTGATGTCCGTGAGGACACCGCGGACGCCGATGACGGCGCCGGCCTCGAGCGTGGGGACGGTGGACAGCCGCACGTGGAGCGACCCTCCGTCATGCGTGCGAAGGCCGAGGGTCACGGTCTGGCTCGAGCCCGCGCACGTCCGCTCGAGCGAGCTCCGCAGGGTGACCGCGTCGCTCTCCTGGACGAGAGCGTCGAGGCCGCTGCCCACGAGGGCATCGGGACTGAAGCCAGCGAGTTTCTCGATGACCGGGCTGATGTAGGTGATCCGTCCGAGGGTGTCAAGGGAGAAGATGACCTCGTCGAGGTCCTCGGCGAGGGTCCGGTAGCGCCGCTCGCTGGCCTCCAGGTCCTTCTCGACCCGTATCCGCACGGCAATCTCGCGGCGCAACGCCTCGTTGGCGGCTTCGAGATCGGCCGTGCGCTCACGCACTCGCTCCTCCAGCTCCAGGTGGGCTTGGCGCAGCTCCTCCTCGGCAGCCTTGCGGTCCGTCAGGTCCTCGCAGATGGTGACCCACCCGATGAGCCGGCCCTCACCGTCCCGGATGCTGTCGGAGGTGAGGTGCACCGGGAACGTGGTGCCATCGCGTCGTTGATTGACGCTCTCCCGCGCGAAGTGCGCCCATCCCTCCGGCCGCTCCGCGGGCCAGGGGCGCCACAGCTCGCGCGGCGCCAGGACCCTTCCTTCGAGACCGCAAAGCTCCGCCGGGTTCGCCCCGCAAAGACCGGCCTGCGCCGGGTTCGTGTAGATGATGCGGCCGTGCGGATCGGTGATGGTCACACCCAGACGCATCGTCTCGACGGCCTTGTGGCTGCGCCTGGCATCCTCCTCGATGTGGCGCAGCCGTGTGAGGTCCGTGAGGACCAGCATCAAACCGGCCACGCCGTCGTGCTCGACGATACGGGCCGCGACCGACACCCAGCGCCGCTGCCCGTCCGGGCGGACGATCTCGTACTCCGGCAGCCTCCCCAGCGAGCTCGTCGTCGCGCCGGGGTCGCCCCCGAGCACGGCAACCCCGAGACCGGAGTCGCCGGCGCCGAACAGGTCGTCGATGCTCCGCCCCTCGATCTCCCGGATGGGCGTGCCGAGCAGCTTCTCGAAGGCAGGATTGGCAAGCCGCACGCGGCCGTCCACCAGCACGACCACGGCGTGAGGCAGCATCTCGATCAGGTTGGCCTCCAGGCTTGAACGTCCTGCGCCCTCGGTCTCCACGTTCAGCTCCCTTGCCGCCATGGTAGGAGGTCGTCTCGCCAGGATCAACGCGCTGGCGATCGGGGAAGGTCGGTCGGGCCGATGCGCCGCTCGATGTCGGCCGCGTCCGCGCCGCGATGGAGAGGAAGCGGACGACAGGCTGAGACCGTGACGGCTGGCGGCCTTCGGGCCGCGCGTCCTGCTGGTTTGTTGGTCGTCGGACGGCGTCTGGACAGGCAACCCGGATCGCTCGAACACGCACACACGACGATGGGAGGGTCGCCCCTCCCATCGTCGAGCATCCGAGCCGGGTGAGCTACCGGCGGCCGCGTCCGATGGGCGGGAGGCCGGTGGCGGGGTCGCGCAGCACCACGGTGAGGCCGGTGGCGGTGTCCTTGACCACCAGGGCGAGCCAGGACTCGACGCCGTCGTGCTCGACGGGCGCCGCAGTGATCTCGAGCGTCTGCCCCACCGTCAAGGTGAAGGCGGCGCGCAGGAGGATCGAGTAGGGCGAGATCAGGAAGGTGACGTCGCCCGAGGCGGTGGTGAGCGTCACGGTCGGCGTGCCGTCCCCAGCGGAGACGTCCACGGCCGAGACGGCGCCGGTGAAGGTCTGGACCTGGCCGAGGTCCGGTGGCTCGCAGACGTCGCATCCACCCACCTGGCCCGGGCCGGTGCCCGGCCCGCCGTTGCCGGTCTGTCCCGGCTCGCCACCGCCCGGACCAGTGCCGGTGCCTGGACCATTGCCGTTCTCCCCGGCCCCGCCGCTGCCAGGTCCGGTGCCGCTGCCGACACGTCCGAGCTGCCGGCGCACCGTCTTGCTCCCCGACGCGGTCCACAACGGCTTGCCGTCCTCGGACCGCAGGACCAGCGTGACCACCTTGGTCAGGTTCACGACCTTGACGACCGCGTACCCGCTCTCGCAGGCGGTGCACGCGAAGGCCGAGACCTCGACAGCATCCCCGGCCTCGGCGGCGAAGCCGCTGGCCTGGAGGAACCAGTACGGACCCAGGACGAAGGAGAGAGTCTGTCCGGCGGCCGTGGTGATCTCGAGCTCCGGCATCCCCTGCCCGAGCCCGGCGACGAGCTGGACCACGGTCCCCTCGAAGACGACGAGCTGGCTCGTGTCGATGAGCGGGCCCGAGCCGTCCCGGCTGCCCCCCTGTTGACCGGCCAGCCCGGCGGTGGCAAGTGCCAGTGCCATGACGACGATTGCGACCTTGCGTGACTGCTTCATGTTCGTTCCACCCTTTCTGCGGCGTTCCTGCCGCACCCGGGCCGAGATCAAGGACCGTGCCAACTCATTCGCCGGAGCGTAAGTCATGAAAAAGGAATTGGTTGTGGCGGAATCATGATGGGCTGACGCTCCGGGTGGCCGGGTCGGGAGGCTGGGCCCTGGGTCGTCGCGACCCGGGTCCGGGTCGTCCGGACCCACCGGGCACCAACGAAAAGCGGCGCCCGGAGGCGCCGCCATGGTTTGCATGGGGAAGGAGTCAGCCGCGACCACCGCCGCCTCGAGCGCCGGGGCCGCGCGGGCTCTGCTGTGGTGGGGACCCGCCGCCAGCGCCGTCCGGTCGGGACTGTGCACTGCTGGCGCCACGCCAGCCCTGCTCGGTCCATTCCCGCGGCATCGCCTCCCGTCGGGGCGCCAGGTGGGGGGAGAAGGCGCACTGCGCGCCGGCGGGCACCAGCAGGGGCGGCGTCCCGGCGATCCGCGACCGCACCTCGACCGTGCCCTCGAAGACCGCCAGGGTGGCCGTGCCGTCCGCGGCCACATCCACGCCGTAGCGGGTGCCACGCACCGCGAGCAGCGCTCCGGGGGTCGAGACGAGGCGGTCTCCCGTTCCGAGCAGGGTGTCGAAGCTGGCCTTGAGGACGCCCTTGTGGACGGTGATCAGGACCCCCGGCTCGGGACCGGCCAGGACCGCCTCGGTGCGCGAGTAGATCTCGAACCGGGCTGCGGCCGCCGGAACCGCGACCACCGCCCGCCCGAACCACCCGGTGCGGATCGTGTCGCCGGCGGCCGCGGCCTCGCCCCTGGCCGCACGCCGCTCGACCTGCTCGTGAACGACGAGCACCTTGCTCGTGATGCTCTCGATCTGGTACCGGACCGGCGCGGGCGCGTCCCCCGCGGCCAGCGCCGCCAGCACGGCGAGCAGCAGTGACCTCATGGCTCGTCCTCCTCATCGCTTTCCCTATCAAGAGCGATGCCAAGCCGCTGCGCCTTGCGCCGGAGGGTCTTGCGCTCGATGCCCAGGATGCGCGCGGCGGCGCTGCGGTTGCCTCCGGTCGAGGCGAGCACGGCCTCGAGGTGCCGGCGCTCGGCATCCTCGAGGCTGCCCTGGGCACCCGGCGGCTCGGGAGCCTGCGGCGACGGCTGGCGGCGCAGGACGAGGCGGTGCACCGCCGCCTCGTCGGCCAGTCCACCGGTGTCGATGAGCAGCCGCCGCACGAGCTGCTCGAGCTCCCGCACGTTCCCGGGCCAGGCGTGGGTGGCGAGCGCGTCGAGCACCGCCCGGGTCGGCGGCGGCGGGAGCGCGAGGCCCAGCTCGCTGGCGGCACGGTGCCGGAAGTGGTTGAGGAGCAGCGGCAGATCCGCCAGGCGTTCCCGCAGGGGGGGCAACCGGATCTCGTACCCCGCCAGCCGGTAGTACAGGTCCTCCCGGAACGTGCCCGCGGTCACCGCCGCGTCGAGGTCGCGGTGGGTGGCGGCGACCACCCGTGCCTGCACCTTCTCGCCCCGCTCGGCGCCCAGCGGTGTGACCAGGCCGTCCTGCAGGAACCGGAGCAGCTTCACCTGGAACGCCGGCGAGATGTCCCCGACCTCGTCGAGGAAGACCGTGCCCCCGTGCGCCTGGGCGAGGGCGCCGCGCCGGTCGCGCCGGGCGTCGGTGAACGCGCCGCGCACATGGCCGAACAGCTCGCTCTCGAGCAGCGTGTCGGGGATCGCCCCACAGTTGACTGGAATGAAGGGGCCTTCCGGGTGCGCGCCGAAGGCGTGCAACGCCTTCGCCACCAGCTCCTTGCCTGTGCCCGTCTCGCCCAGCACCAGGACCGGGACGGGGAGCGGCGCGACGCGCGCCACCGCCTTGTACACCTCGACGATCGCCGGATGACTGCCGACGATCAGGCTCTCGGGGCCGGGCTCGGGCGCCGGCGCCGGCTGCCTGGGAGGCGCGAGCGCGGCGGCTGCGCGCTCGATGAGGACTGCAACGTCGAAGGGCTTGGCAAGGTAGTCGAACGCCCCGGTCCGGGCCGCGAGGGTGGCGGTCTCGACCGATCCGCGGGCGGTCATGAGGATGACCGGAGGCGGGGAGGGGAGGGCCTGAAGCTCGTCCAGCAGTGCCAGGCCGTTCTCGCCCGGCATGTAGATGTCGCAGACGACGAGATCCGTCCGGTCGGTGGCGAGCGCCCGCCGCGCCTCGGCCACGCTGCCGGCCCGTCGCACCTCGTGCCCGGCCTTGCGCAACGCCAGGGCCACCATCTCCCGGATTGCGAGGTCGTCGTCGACTACCAGGACCTGTGCCACGCTCACTCCCTCACGGCATGATCGGCAGGTGCACGCGGAAGACGCTGCCGCCGCCCGGCGCGTCGAGGAGCTGGACGCGCCCACCGTGCCATGCCGCAACCTCCGACACCAATGCAAGCCCCAGGCCAAGCCCGGGCTGGCCGGCCGCCGAGGCTCCCCGCCCGAAGCGGGTGAAGATGCGCTCCCGGTCATCGGGCGCCACGCCGGGGCCGTGGTCCTCCACCTCGAGCCAGGCCTCATCCGCGGCCCGCAGCACCCGGACGGTCACCGGTAAGCCCGGCGGCGCGAACTTGAGCGCGTTCCCGACGAGGTTGTCCACGACTCGCGAGAGCAGGGGCTCGACCCCCCGCACCGTCACCGTGACATCCCCCTCGGCGCGGATCTCGCGCCCGCCGCCCCGCGCCAGCGCCTCGGTCCGCTCTGCCGCCAGTCGGGACAGGTCCACGGGCCGCGCCTCGCGCTCGAAGTCCTTGAGCTGGAGGCGCTCGAGGTCCAGGAGCGTGTCCACGAGGGCGTGCAGCCGCTCCGCCTCGTGGTGGACGAGGTCCGCCACGTGCCGTTGCTCTTCGGTGTCCAGATCGTAGTCGCGCAGGAGCTGGGCGAGGCCCTTGAGCGACGTCAGGGGCGTCTTGAGCTCGTGGGCGGCGACCCGTCGCGCCTCGGCCTCGGCGACCGAGCGTTCCGCCGCCTCGGCGGCGAGGGACTCGAGCAGCTCGAGACGCTGCCGGGGCGTGCCGGTCGGCGTCCCGGACGGATGCAGGGAGTGGGTCGACGCCAGCGTGCTCCGCCAGGCCCGGAGCGCGAGCAGCGCGTCGGCGGTGACCACCGACAGCAGGGCCACCGCCGTCAGGGTGGCAACCGGCAGGCTGACGCCGGCCCACGCCAGCAGTGGCAGCCCGGCGGCCCCTGGAAGCGCCACCAGCGCCACGCCTGCCGCCAGCCGGGCCAGGCCGCCGACCCGGGCCGCGAGGCCGGCAAGCAGCATCAGCAGGGCCGCGAGAACGGCGCTGCCGAGCGGGGGGAGAGGATGCAGGACGCCGCCGGCAACGAGTCGCTCGGTCACCGCGGCGTGGACCAGCACGCCGGCGGATGGATGGGATCGACCGGAGCGTGGGGTGACGACCCGGTCGCCCAGCCCGGTGGCGGTAACCCCGATCAGCACCAGGCGGCCCTGGAGCGCCGCGGCGTCCGCAGAGCCGTCGAGGAGCGCCCAGGCGCTCGTCACCGGCACGCCCTCCGGGGAGGTGCGGAAGTCGGGCACGATGTCCCTGCCGACCGGGACCGCCAGGCCGGACGCGCCACGGCTGGCCAGCGCGACGCTCAGTGCGGGGAGGGCGAGGCCGCCCGCCTGCTTGGTGCCCGCCAGCCGCCGCAGCACGCCGTCGTGGTCCAGCTCGAAGGCGCCGTGCGCCGCCGTGGCGGCAGATTGCAGGCCCGGGGAGGGAAGGAGCCAGCCGCCGCCGTCGGCCCGGAGCGCCGCCACGAGCAGCGCGTCGCTGCCGGCGAGTGCCGCCGTCAGCGCGGGATCGCTCGGGTCGGGCTCGACCAGGAGCACGTCGAGCGCCACGCCCCGGGGGCTCGCCCGGCGGACCGCTGAGACGAGATCGGCGAGCCGTGCGCGCGACCAGGGCCAGGGCCCCAGCGTCTCGATGGAGGTGTCATCCACGGCCACCACGGCCACGAGCCTGGCCGGCCGCTCCGGCAGGGCGCGCAGGACGAGGTCCCGGAGCGGCAGCTCGAGCCGGTCTGCGGGCCCCCATCCCAGCCACGCCGCGACGAGCACGGCGGTCCCCGCCGCCCCCAGCCACCTCCACCGGCCGTACCTGCTGTCCATACCGTCAGCATACAGCCCGCCTCTCGTCCTCCAGCCCACGCCTCCGCGACGGCTCGTCACGAACCCCGGTGAGACATGCGGGCTAGAGCCAGACGATGACGAGCGCCGTCCAGATCTCGCTGCTGCCGGCGAGCACCGTGCCTGGCGGGGCGGCGTAGGTGCCGCCTCCGGAGGCCGGCGTGAGGGTGATGGGAAGCAGGGCGTCGCCGCCCAGCGCGCGCGCCTCGGCCTGGAGCCGGGCGATCACCTTCCGGGGCGGCGCGACCTTGCCGGAGTACTCCGAGAGCTTCACGCGCGCCCGCACGCTGCCGATGACCTTGTGCGCGCGGGCCGGCACCTGCTCGGTCAGCAGCTCGATCGGGTGGTTTGCCGGCCTGGCCGCGCGCGCCCGTGGCTCCGTGCGCGTGGCCTCGACGATGATCGTGGCGCACCCTGCGAGCAGGGCGACCGTGAGCGCGGCAAGCACGACTGCAAAGGTCCTCATGGTCTCCTCGGCTTTCCCAGTGACGCCACCTTGCCGCTGCGGCGCTCGATGTCGGCGAGCTCTGCGGCAATCTCGCGGTCCACCTCGGCGGCGTGGGCCCAGTAGTACGCGAGCGCCGCGTGGATCTCCGCGAGCGCGAGGTCGGGACGCTGGACGTGCAGCTCGGCCGGGCTCCATCCGTACGCCGTGGTCTCGGCCACGAGCTGGGACACTGCTATGCCCGACTCGCCGACCCGTGCCCGGCCAGTGGCACCCACGCTCACGTGCGGACAGGAGACTGCGCCAACCGACACTACCGAACCCTCCTCGCTGAGGCTACCACCGGCGGGGACGAACGGCGTGGGTCAGCCGCCGGGGACCGGAGTCTCTGTGGGGCCAAGCCCTGTAGGCAGGATAAGGGGCACCGTCAGCCGGAACAGAGGATCTCGACCAGGTCCCGGAAGACGCGCTCACGGGTGCGGCTACCCAGGGACGTGGTGGGATACACGACACTCCCGGTCGCCCTGTTCGCCCGGGCGTTGATGCGTTCGATGAGCTGGAGCTTGCTTGGCGCGTGCTGCTGCGTGAGCGACGGGGCCAGCGCGTGGTGGTCGGGCAGGTACGTGAACAACCACCACCTCGAGTCGAGGATCAGCTCAGGTTTGGCCGTTCCGGGTGGGCACAGGCGGGCGAGCAGTGCCGACAGCTCCTGCCCTGAGGTCGCTGCGAAGCCCTGGCCACCGACGATGAGCAGCACGGGGTAGGTGGGAGCGCGGAGAAGATAGAGGAACATCGACGCGCATTGTAGGCAATACGGCCGGCAGGGGGTACCAGGGCACAGGGAACCGCGGAGTAGCTTCGTCCCGATTGCGCCTACCTCGGAGGCGCAGCCTTGCTGCGGGGCGCCACGGCGCACGGAGGTACTTCGGCGCCCAGTGGGCACGTGCGCGGCCCGACGGGCTGCGAGGCGCGGTTGGGGACAACCGCGCCCACCCTGGGTCAGGAGCGCGCGGCGCGGGCGAGGTTGAGGGCGAGGAGGGACTCGAGGAGGGTCTCGTCGGACATGCCGGGGTCCCAGCCGTAGGCGGCGAAGACGGCGGCGTCGAGGCGCTCGTGGGCCTGGCGGAGCCAGGTGGGGCGCTGGTTGTAGAGGTTCGTGAGGGTCCGGGCCTTGAGCTTCGCGGCGGAGTCGGCGTCCTTCGGGACGATGCGCGGGTAGCGCACGGTGCCGATGCCGCGGGCGTCGGGGTCGACGACGTAGCGTGCCCACGGGCCGTCGACGGAGCCGGGGAAGGTGAGGACCTCCTCGCGGGTCCATTCCAGTGGGTTGAGCCAGGTGGTGCGGAGGGCGTCGAGGTCGTGGGCGGCCGCGCTGATCGCGCGGACGAGGGCTGCGTCTGGGGGTTGTGGCCCGTGGTCCGTGGCCCGTGGCCCGGTTTGAGACCTGCCTGGGTCGTCGGCCTCGGCTCCGAGGTGGGCGCGGACCTCCGGGCCGCGCATCGGCCCGCCCGGCGGGCCGCCCGCCGGCTGTCCCAGGTCGTCTGGCGTGCCTGGCTCGTGGCCGGAAGCCCAGGGGAACGGGAACGTCTCGAAGCACGTCGTCGGGGTGTAGCGCGGGCGCGTCTCGAGGCGCGTGCCCATGCGCAGCGCCCAGACCTCGTGGACGCGCGAGTGGAGGACACCGAAGAAGTAGTCGTCAGACCGGGAAAACGCCACAACCTGGGTATCCGGGAGCACGACGCCGGCAAACCACCCGAAGAGACGGAACTTGGCAACTCGCGCAGTGAAGACCGCCCGATCAAGCTGTTGGGACGCAACCTTCCACTCTGAACCGCTTCGGCCCAATAGCCACCAGCGTTCTCGACGCTGCTTGTCGGCGTTGTTGACCCTGAGCGGCCGAACCGAAGTCTGAAGGTGCGAGAAAGGCAACTCGTACAGGCAAGCCTCGGCCTCACCACGACCCGCGAAGTCGATAATCCAGAAACCACGGGCTCGCCGAGTCAGGTCCAGACCATTGATCCACGGGGCAAGGACGTCCGAGTTGGGGCAGCCATGAGGGTTCGGAGCCACCAGGAACCTGAGCGCCAGAGTGTCGCGGATCTCGAAAGCTCCGACCTTGACCGGACCTTGGAACGCGAGCCCGCTGTTCACCGAGAGGCTCGTTGCCCTAGCAAGGTCGCCAGCCACACTGAGGCTGGAGTTGATCGACGTGACCCTGTCGCCGTCGACAATCCGGGCATTCTCAAGGCCGCCATCGAATGCGACAAGCGAGACGTGGACGTTGGCGCCGTCGAGGATCCACTCGCGATCAGAAACCGCGAAGAAGATGTCGCCGGTCTGCTTGATGCGTTCCAGTACCTTGCGGTTGGTGCCACCGCGGATGCCTTGCGTCGCGAGCAGGCCGGCACGCTGGCAGCTCTTCTCCTCGATGTGGTGGCGGGCTTTCTCGAACCAGTAGCAGCACAGGTCGGACTCGGCGGGGACCCGGCCACGCCACTGGGCGTGCAGTGCGTCCACGTACTCGTCGCCGAGGCCGCGGCGGAGGAGCTTGCCGCCGAGGAACGGCGGGTTGCCGACGATGTAGTCGACCGCTGGCCACTCGGGCTCGGCGGGGTGTGCGGGGTCGGAGAGGTCGAGGATTGCGTCCATGCAGCGGAAGGTGTCGAACGGCTTGAGCACCGGGTCCGAGGGCCACGGGAAGCCGTGCTGCGCCATCCACTGGAGGTAGCCGATCCACACCGTCATCTGCGCGAGCTCGAAGGCGTAGGGGTTGATCTCGATTCCCCAGAGCTGGCGCGGCTCGACACGCGGGAAGTGGCCGCCGACCCGGTGCGCGTCCGCGAACGTGGTCGCCTCGCGCTCGAGGTCGAGCAGCTTCTGCATCGTCACGTACAGGAAGTTCCCGGAGCCGCACGCGGGGTCCAGGACCTTCACGGCGCCGAGGCGGTCGAGGAAGTTGCGCACGAGGATGCGCGCCTCTTCCTGGGCCTTGGCGAGGCGCGGGCCAACCGGGGGCTTCTCGTCGCCGGCCGGGTGCTTGCGGCCGGTTGTCAGCACGTTGACCACGAGGGTGCGGGTCTCCTCCCAGTCGCGGCGCAGGGGCGTCATCACCACCGGCTCGACGAGGGTTTCGATGTCGGCGCGGCTCGTGTAGTGGGCGCCGATCTGGGCGCGGGTGCCGGGGTCGAGGCCGCGCTCGAAGAGGGTGCCGAAGACGGCCGGCTCGACCTCGCTCCACTCCAGGGCGGCCACCGTCTCGAGCAGGGCGATCTCGCCCGGGGCCAGCTCGAGCACCTCGGCCTCGGCGAACAGGTGGCCGTCGAAGCGGCGGATCTCGTCGTTGCCGTAGAAGCCGCCGTCGGCCATCGCCGCGAAGAGGCCGGCCAGGAGCTTCGTGAGGCGCTCCGGGCTCTGCCGCGATGCGCCGAGCGCCGAGGTGAAGATCCCCTTCGGCAGCAGCCCCACGTCCTCGGCGAACATGCAGAACACGATGCGGTCGAGGAAGCGCGCGGCGCGGTGC